>DNGJ01000448.1:0-45119 GCA_003486305.1 Cyanobacteria bacterium UBA11371 | reverse complement strand
AACCTGGAAACGAGGGAAAACCTGGAAACGAGGGAAAACCTGGAAACGAGGGAAAAGAAAGTCCTGGCAGAGTAACGCACCATTCATCGGGTGTTGGTGCGTTACGTTTCACTAACGCACCCTACAAGTTAGGAATAGTTAGAGGCGAAACAGTGAAAAAAATTCTAGCGATCGAAGCTCAAGCAGATATTCGGAATCTGTTTCTAGAAGGTCTGAAAGCTGAAGGGTTCCATACAATCGGTGCTGAAAACGGTAGAGTTGGTATCGAGTTGGCGCAGGAAGAGTTACCTGATTTAATAATTAGCGAAATTGCGCTACCGAAACTCGATGGTTATGGTGTTTTGATTAAGTTGCGCCAGAATCCGGTTACGGCAATTATCCCGTTCATTTTTGTTACGGGTCAGGGAAAGCGAATTGAATACCGCAAAGCGATGGAATTGGGAGCGAATGATTATATTACCAAGCCTTGCACGTTAGAGGAATTATTGAAAGCGATCGCCACCCAATTAGAAAGACAACGCCTCCTGACCCAATGGTATGCTAAACAGTCCCAGTCAGTGCGAGAACCCACTGTAACTTCTTCGAGTAACCCCGAACCAATTTTGCCATCCGACCCCCACTTGTGCGAAGTTTTCCGCTTTATTGAGGCTAATTATCACCGACCAATTGCTTTGGGAGATGTGGCGCAAGCTGTTGGTTATTCCCCTGCTTATTTAACGAATCTGATCCGACGCCAAACAGGACAAACCGTGCAACGTTGGATAATCCAGCGTAGAATGGCAGCAGCGCGTTATTTGCTGCTAGAAACTGACCAGGTAGTAGGGCAGATTGCTGCTAAGGTAGGCTATCAGCATCAGGTTCATTTCTTCCGCCAATTTCGCCAAGTTCACGGGACAACTCCCCAAGCTTGGAGAAGCGCCCACCGCAGCTAATTGATTCAGGCTGCAAAATCTAAAAATTTGTTAGTCCAATCAACAAATTGTTCATTGCCAGCCCATCTGACATCTTATAAACTTTATCAAAAAGCGAGGCTCTGGATAATGCTGGAGATGAGAGACATTGCAGAGCGATCGCTAAAACTATAAACCTTTAAACAATGGAAACCAAAAACCCTGAACTCACAATATCCGCCGTTGCGGATGCTAAATATGATACTGGCAAACAGCCGCCAACAGCAGCAGAAATTCAAGCATGGATAGTCTCCTATTTAGCTCAACTGCTAGAAATTAACCCGGATGAAGTTGATACCGCAATTCCCTTTGACCAATACGGTTTAGATTCTTCAGCAGCAGTCGGTATGACAGGCGACTTAGAGGATTGGATGGGCAGAAAAATCGATCCTACTCTACTTTACGATTATCCCACTATTGGGGCTTTAGCTCAGCATTTGGCTGAGGAATTCAAAGTCAAGGCGTAACTTTTTAGTTGCTAGCGATCGCTGACCAATTATCATCAGGTGAATGTCATGGTAAATACAGTTCAAGCATCGAATCAATCCGAAACAAAGAAGCATATCAAACTCTCAGAAATCAACTATAGACGCAACACAGAATCAGACTTCACCGAGAAAATAGAAGCACTGGATAGAAACTTCAACTACAGCAGCAACAAAGATTATTACTGGAGCGAACCGGAGCTATCATTGCTTTACGGAACTCCTCTTTACGAACAAGCTTCCCCTGACCAAAAAAAGGCGCTCAATCATCTTTATTGGGCGACTCAATACAATCAAACTGCTGCCACAGAAGCAAATGCCGTACTTTACAATCAGGTAACGGCTGGTGTTTTTAGCACCCTTGGCGGTTACGAAACACTCTGCCAAGAGTTAGATTTAGAAACGGCACAGGAACGTCACCACATTCATGCCTTCCACACAATTGGTTACAAGACGAAACGAGATTTGTTAGGTGCAGCATTTAATGCTTCTATCCAGGGGAAATCCTACAAAAAAAACGATTCGCCTCGCAGATTAGCACCCAGACAGAAATCGCAATTGTTTAGCTTTAACTGGCAAAGTTCCCCTTTGTCAGGATTTCAAGACTCCGCCTTGCGCTTTGTCACCAATAAAGTGCTACTAAAGAATCAAGCACGCCATTATTCCCAATATTTGAGAGATTTGGAAGAGAAAGGCGAGTCAATTCCCGCTCAAACGACTGGTTTATTGGGACATTTAGCACCCAAACCTTTGCTACAATTCTTTACTTTGAACTGCGGAACTTCGCCTTTCTTAGCCTGCGTGTTTTACGTCACGCGCTTTATGGCGAACATGCTGATCAAGAATTATGAATATCGCTATTCTCTGTATTACAGGGAATTAGAAAAGAAAGGGGAATTTATTCCATCTCCCCTCGCCGTCTCTCATTTCCATCTGTTGGATGAAGCGTTCCATACGACAACATCTCAACTGATTGCTCAAGACTTATACAAGGACTTTGCAAAACCAACAGCCTACGAAAAATTTTTAGCAAACCTGACGATATATCGGGCGCAAAGCGTCGGTTTAAATGGCCTTTCTGGTGGTATGCCTGCCATATTCCGCAGCGATGAAAGTTTCATGCTTTCGTTTTACAGGTTGTTACAGTCTCCTGTGTTTAATATGTCTTCCCAAGCAGCTATTGAGTGGTTGCAGAAATGCTTGTGTCAAGAACATGATGGTTTTCATTTAACTTTTAAATACCATCAACGTCTGTTATCAGATCTGCGTCGGCTGTTTGACCCGATTGATTATTTATGGCCTGTGAATCGCGAAATGCGCGTCATGGCAAAAGGCGGTTCTATTAACCAAGCGATTCAAACTAACATCAAGGCATTTGAGCAGTTTTCTAGGTCGATTGTTTAAATATTTCGGTATTCCTCGTTCCCAGGTTCAACCTGGGAACGAAATCCTAGAGGCTCCGCCTCGTTTAAGTAATACTAAATCCGCTTTTATTACCCCCTTGATGCCGAACGACTCGCAGAAAGCGGCTACACAAACTCTCGACCGCCTGCGCGGTCTATAAGAATAAGAGAGGTCGTTAACCCGGATTTGGTATAAAACCTCAGATTGGAGGCAGCAGCCCACTGATCTGCGTTCTCCGGGCTTACGCCTGGGAACGAGAGGCGCAACAGCAGGAATTATTAAAATTAGAGGTTTTGACGTGGAATCTATAGCAATTATTGGCATTGGTTGTCGATTTCCTGGAGCTAAAAACCCCGCATCATTTTGGCAGCTTTTGCGTAATGGTGTAGATGCGATTAGCGAGATGCCAAAAGAGCGGTGGGATATCGATCGATTCTATGACCCGGAACCGGGAAAACCGGGAAAAATTAGTACCCGTTGGGGTGGTTTTTTAGAAGAAGTGGATCGATTTGATGCGAGCTTTTTTGGGATTTCGCCTCGCGAAGTTGAACGCACAGACCCCCAACAAAGGTTAGTTTTGGAAGTAGCTTGGGAAGCTTTAGAAAATGCCGGAATCGTAGCGTCAAAGCTGAGTGGGAGTCAAACGGGGGTTTTTATCGGCATAGGTAACTATGATTATTGCCGATTGCTAGCCCAGGATTTATCCCATGTCAATGCTTATGATGGGACTGGTAATACTCTCAGTATTGCCGCCAATCGTTTATCGTATATTTTCAATTTGCGGGGGCCGAGTGTAGTAGTAGAAACTGCTTGTTCTTCTTCTTTGGTGGCGTTACATTTTGCTTGCCGCAGTTTGCAGAATGGGGAGTCGGATTTATGCTTGGTGGGTGGAGTTAGTTTGATGCTTTCTCCAGATCCATTTATTACTTATTCTCATGCGCGGATGATGGCTTCTGATGGTCGCTGCAAGACTTTTGATGCTAGTGCGGATGGTTATGTGCGGGGGGAAGGATGCGGTGTAATTGTCCTTAAACGCCTTGAGGATGCGCTAAGAGATGGGGATAATATTCAAGCGGTTGTTAAAGGTACGGCTGTTAATCAAGATGGTTTAAGTAATGGATTGACAGCCCCGAATGGCCCTTCTCAACAAGCAGTTATTCGTCAAGCTTTGAAAAATGCGATGGTGACGCCGGATAAAATTAGTTATGTGGAGACTCATGGGACTGGAACTTCTTTAGGAGATCCGATTGAATTTAAGTCTTTAAAAGCTGTGTTAATGGAAGATCGTCAGCCAAATCAACCTTGTTGGCTTGGTTCTGTTAAGACTAATATAGGTCATTTGGAAGCGGCTTCTGGAATTGCGAGTGTTATTAAGGTGGTACTGGCGCTGCAACATCGAGAAATTCCGCCTCACTTGCACTTAAAACAGTTGAATCCTTATATTTCTTTTGAGGGGACAACGTTTGCAATTCCAACTCAATGTCAGCCTTGGCTGGCGGGTACAGAAAGCCGCTTGGCTGGAATTAGTGCGTTTGGTTTCGGCGGTACTAATTGTCATGCAATTTTAGAGGAAGCACCTGGGGATTCCTGCATTCCCAGGCTCCTGCCTGGGAACGAGCCAAAATACTTGGAACGTTTTCTTCACTTGCTGACTCTTTCGGCAAAAAGTGAGGAGGCTTTGAGGGATTTAGCAGTATCTTATCGGGATTTTTTGGTAACTGATTCTGAAGCATGTTTAGGGGATATTTGTTTTAGTGCGAATACGATGCGATCGCATTTCGACCATCGTCTAGCTGTTGTCGCTGAATCTAAGGAACAATTACGCCAGCAGTTAGAAGCTTTTGCCGCCGGGAAAGAAACTCCCGGACTAATAAGCGGTCAAGTTACTAGCAAGAAATTCCCTAAAATAGCCTTCTTATTTACAGGTCAAGGTTCCCAATATGCGGACATGGGACGCCAACTTTATGAAACCCAACCGATTTTCCGCCAAACGCTCGAACAATGCGATAAAATTCTGCGTTCCTATCTCGAAATACCCTTACTGGAAATTCTCTATCCGGACAATCAATCATTTAATAGACCTCTGGAAGAATTCAGGCCAAAGACAGGCGAGACGCCTATCCCACAAGAGTTATTGGAAAAGTCTAATGCCAAATCCAAAATTGACGAAACAGCTTATACTCAACCCGCTTTATTTGCTCTAGAATATGCGCTATTTCAGTTATGGAAATCTTGGGGAATAGAACCCGCTGCGGTAATGGGTCATAGTGTGGGTGAATACGTCGCAGCTTGTGTAGCAGGAGTATTCAGTCTCGAAGATGGTTTGAAATTAATTGCCGAAAGGGCGCGTTTAATGCAAGCTTTGCCCCAAGATGGTGAAATGGTGGCGGTGTTTGCTAACGAGGCGCAAGTAAATGCTGCTATTAAACCTTATGCCAAAGAAGTTTCAATCGCGGCGATTAATGGGGTACATAGTATTGTTATTTCGGGGAAACGTGAAGGGGTTAGGGATGCGATCGCCACCTTAGAAGCTGAAGGCATCAAAACCAAAAAATTGAACGTTTCCCACGCTTTTCATTCTCCATTAATGGAGCCAATGCTGGCAGATTTTCACCGGGTAGCCGCAGAAATCAGCTACTCATTGCCACAAATCAAGTTAATTTCTAATCTGACGGGAGAAATTGCAACAGCAGAAATCGCAACGCCCGAATATTGGTGTCGTCACGTGCGAGAAGCCGTGAAATTTGCCCACAGTATGGAAACCCTTTTTCAACAGGGGTATGAAGTATTTTTGGAAATTGGCCCAAAGCCAACTTTATCGGGCATGGGTCGAGGCAATTTTGGATTGCCAATTTCGGGTTCTCAATTGAAGGATAATAGTAAATCTGCACAATTGCTTTGGCTTGCGAGTCTGTATCCAGGGCGAGAAGATTGGCAACAAATGCTGCACAGTTTGGCAACGCTGTATGTGCGTGGAGTACCTGTAGACTGGTCTGGCTTCGATAAACATTATCCCCGTCGCCGCCTGCAACTGCCAACTTATCCGTTTCAACGACAACGGTATTGGGCTAAATTGCCGGAAAACGGTCATTTAAAAGTAGATAATAATTTTAAACTTCTGAGTCAAGCAGATACTCGACAGCTAATTCAGCAGTTGGAAACAACAGCAAAACTCTCAGAAGATGAGTTAAGATTGCTGCCTAAGTTGCTGGACTTGTTAATGGAGCAAAATCAACAACAGCAAACGGCAGAAACGATTAAAGATTGGCTCTATCAAATACAATGGCAGCCCAAACCGCGTAACTTGACAAATAACGAGTTTGATAAACGGGGTAGTTGGCTAATTTTTGCTGATAGGGGAGGTTTTGGAAAAACCTTAGCTAAAGTCTTGCAAGCAAGGGGTGATAACTGCATTTTGGTTTATGCTGGGGACACTTATCAAAACCAAGAAAGCGGAACTTGGAGCATCAAACCTTTTTCTCCCGCAGATTTTGAGCGTTTATTTCAAGACGCTTTAGCAAATCTTGCTCAACCTTTACTGGGAATCATCCACCTGTGGAGTTTAGACGCGAAATCAACAGATGATTTAAAAATTTACACGCTAGAACAAGCTCAAATTTTGGGAGTTGGTAGCGTTTTGTATTTAATCCATAAACTGGGTAAAAACATTTCCAATTCCCAATTTTCACCTCGGTTGTGGTTAGTGACGCAGGGTGCAGTACCCGTTGGTTCTTCGCTGCCTAACCTGGCTCAAGCTCCTTTGTGGGGATTGGCTAAAGTTGTGGCTTTGGAGTATCCCGAATTGTGGGGAGGAACGATCGATTTAGACAAGGAAATAACTGAGGTTGAAGCTGCAAATTTATTAGCAGAAATTGTAGATTCTCAAGGGGAAGATCATCTCGCTTTTCGGGATGGACAGCGTTACGTCGCCCGTTTAGTCAGGAAGCAATTACCAGAGTCTCAAAAATTAACCTTACAGGCAGATGGTACTTATTTGATTACCGGAGGTTTGGGAGCTTTGGGACTAACAGTTGCTCAGTGGATGGTGGAAAGGGGAGCCAAAAAATTGGTGTTAATTGGGCGTCGCGGGGCTTCCAATCGAGTGCAAAAAACTCTTAGCCGCATGGAAGAATTGGGAGCTAAAATTTTAGTTGCTCAAGCCGATGTGGCTAATGAAGCCGACATACGCGGGGTGCTGGATCAAATTAAAATATCCATGCCGCCTTTGCGAGGAATTGTACACGCGGCGGGCGTGCCTGGATATGAAGCGATCGCAGACATGACCCCTGATCGCCTAGAGTCTGTGTTGCGTCCTAAAGTAATAGGAAGTTGGATTTTGCATCAACTTACCCAGGAAATAAAGTTAGACTTTTTTGTTAGTTTTTCCTCAATTTCTTCGGTCTGGGGTTCTAAAGGACAAGCCCATTATGCGGCGGCAAATTATTTTCTCGATCTGTTAGCTTATTACCGTCAAAAATTGGGATTGCCCGCTTTAAGCATCAATTGGGGGCCTTGGGCTGGCGGTGGTATGGCGGTAGAAGAATTTCAGACATGGATGTCTAGAATGGGGATTGAAGCATTGCAACCAACGCAAGCGATCGCATCTCTAGAATACCTGTTGGGGACAAACTGCGTCCAAACAACTGTCGCCAATATTGACTGGAGTTTGTTCAAAGGATTGTATGAGGCTCGAGGGAAGCGATCGCTCTTAGAACAAATTGCCGCACAGCCACAAAAAACGCTCGCTCAACAATCGAATCAAAGGTCAGAAATTCTACAACAATTAGAGTCGGCAGCGATATCGAAACGCCAAAATATTTTAATTACTTTCCTGCAAAATGAAGTCGCCAAATCACTGAAATTATCACAATTACCAGACTCTCAGCAAGGTCTTTTTGACCTGGGTATGGATTCGATTGTAGCGATTGAACTGGTCAATTCAATTCAGTCTCAATTACAGGTTGAATTACCCGTAGCCGATTTTCTGCAAGCCTCCAATATCGCCGCGCTGGCAATGCTATTGCTGAAGCAATTTAACCCCGGTAATTCCACTTTGGAGGTGACAACGCATGTCTTGGATCTCAATGAGGAAGCTATTTTAGACGATTCAATTTATCCTGAGACTGCTGATACCGAACCAGCACAAACGGCTGCAATTCTTTTAACGGGTGCAACCGGATTTTTAGGAGCCTTTTTACTCAAAGAACTCTTGAATCAGACTGAAGCAGATATTTATTGCCTAGTGCGGGCAGAAGATGCAGAATCAGGCAAGATAAAAATCCAAAAAAACCTGAAAGATTACAGCCTTTGGGAGGAAGAAAGGAGTTATAGAATTATTCCAGTTGTTGGTAACTTATCTCAACCCAAGTTGGGTTTGTCAGCCGAAAAATTTGACAAATTGGCTCGTAAAATAGATGTCATTTATCACAATGGAGCCGTTTTAAACTTTGTCTATCCTTACTCGGCATTAAAACCAACAAACGTTTTGGGTACGCAGGAAATTCTCAGATTAGCCTGCCAATTTAAAGTAAAACCCCTGCATTATGTTTCAACCGATGCAGTTTTTGATTCATCGGGTTATTACGATAAAGAGGTAACAGAATCCGAGCCAATTATTCATACCGAGGGAATAGACCTTGGTTATACCCAAACTAAATGGGTAGCAGAAAAATTAGTAACCATCGCCCGCACGCGAGGACTTCCGGTTTCTATTTACAGACCTCCTTTAATTGCAGGAGATAGCCGTACAGGATTCTGGAATACAGACGATTTTACCTGCCGATTTCTTAAAGGCTGCATTCAAATGGGAAGTATGCCCAATATGAATTGCGCCATTACGATTGTTCCTGTCGATTATGTCAGCCAAGCGATCGTTTATCTATCCCAGCAAAAGCAGTCATTAGGAAAAGCATTTCACTTAAACAATCCCCATTATTCCAGTTGGAATCAAGTAGCAAATTGGATCGATGAATTCGGCTATCCAGTGCGACAGATTGCCTATGAAGCATGGGAAGCAGAACTCATAGAAACTCTTGGATCTAAAGACAATGCCTTAAACGGTTTGTTACCTTTCTTTCTGCGAAGATGGTCTAAAGAACAACTCACCTTTGCAGAATTAGGACAAAGAAGAGTCAAGCTCAATTGCCAGCAAACAGTCGCCAGTCTGGCGGGTACATCCATTATCTGTCCTCCCGTTGATTCTAAATTGATCAATACCTATTTCTCCCATTTCATTCGCAGCGGTTTCTTGGAGAGTCCAAAGGTGGGAATTGGGAATCGATAGACTAGGCAGATGAGGCAGAGCCTCTAGAATATGCGTTCCCAGGTAGAACCTGGGAACGAGAAAACGAGAAACGAGAAACTAGGAAACAGTTATTAGGGAGAAAATTAATGAAATCTAATAAAATTTACACCCTAGCTTTTCTTGTAACCGGCTTTCCTCCCGATGTGAGCGGTGTTTCTCATTTTAATTGGGAACGCGCCCAATGGTTTGCCAAACAAGGGAACTACCGCGTGGTTGTATTTGCGCCGGATTGGCAACAGAAATCAGATCCTACATTAGGGCTTCATCAAAACGAAAATTTGATTATCGAACGCTATCCCTCAAAACCTTGGCTGCCTTATAAACTCACCCACGTACCCAAATTTATCGCCGCCAGCTACATTAGGAAAAAGCTACAATATTATCAGCCATATATAATTATTATCACCGATGTTGAACGCTTTTTCTTATTAGGAACTTGGCAATTACTAGGTCTGCGCTATGCCAAAAAACATCGGATTCCTTACATAGCCGAATATCATACAGATCTGTACAACTTCTCAGCCGCTTATCCGGGTTGGCAATGGTTGCGAAATCTTGCCCGTAGTTCTCAATTAGCCAGTTATTTATATCGTCAAATCGATACAACCATCTGTGCCAGCACCGCCGCCAGCCAAAGTTGTAAAGAATTAGGCATTCCTAACGTCAAAACCATCCCATTTTTAGGAATTGATGTTTCTATCTATAGTCCCAATCGTCGCAATCGTAAATGTTTAGAACCTTGGTTAACTGCCGAAGAAAAAGATAACAAAATTTTGCTCTTTTTAGGTCGCCTTGGCTTCGAGAAACGAGTTGATTTACTGATCGAAGCCTTCGGAAAATTAAAACGCCGACAACCTAATTGTTCTTTAATAATAACTGGAGATGGCCCGGTTGAGGTGGTCGAGCGCTTGCAACGTCTTGCCGAAAAAGTGCCTCACATCCACTTTACCGGGTTTATTCTGGGAGAAATGAAGGCCAATTTACTAGCATCATGCGATGTATTTTGTAGTCCTTCCCCTTACGAAACCTTTGGGCGAACGGTAGTAGAGGCGATGGCTTCAGGGATTCCAGTTTTAACTGTCGAGAGCGGTGCGGTATCTGAGTATATACTCGATGGTATAAATGGCTATCTCGTCCCACCTAATGATGTGGAAAAATTAGCCAATGGCATTGAAAAAGTGCTATTAAATAACAATACAGCTCTGATTGAGCAAGCCTTGCAAGATTCGAGGCATTTCTCGATTGAGCAAGGATGTCAAAATTTGAATCATTTCTATCAGAAGCTAATCGGTGTGAGTGAGGAGAATAAACCTCTTGAAAAAGTCGATTCCCGCCCGGAAATAAATTTCCGGGCTAATAGATCAAGTCGATTAAAACCGACCAAAGATAATAAAAGCATTCCGTTTTAACGGACTTTCGCTATTAGCCAGGGATTAAAATCCCTGGCGGGTGTCAATATTTTAGCCAGAGGTTTAATCAAGAGTTAATCCGGCTAAGTAAAACGGGAGCAAACTCCAATGTCATTTAAATTAAAGCGAGTTGTCGTTACAGGTTTGGGAGCCATTACCCCTCTGGGAAATACAGTCGCAAAATACTGGCAAGGACTGATTGAGGGGCGCAGTGGCATTGGGCCAATTACTTTATTTGATGCCTGTTGTTTGCCTTGTCAAATTGCCGGAGAAGTCAAAGGTTTTGATCCGGGCGATTATTTAAATCGTAAAGATATTAAACGGATGGATCGCTTTGCTCAGTTTGGAGTTTGTGCGAGTCTGCAAGCGATCGCAGATGCCAAACTGGAAATTAACGACCGCAATGCAACTGAAATTGGTGTGTTAATTGGCAGCGGTGTGGGTGGTCTTAAAGTAATGGAAGACCAAGAAGAAGTTTACCTCACTCGCGGCCCAGATCGCTGTAGTCCGTTTATGATTCCGATGATGATTGCTAATATGGCTTCTGGACTTACAGCGATTTATACAGGCGCAAAAGGCCCTAATTCTTGTACCGTTACTGCTTGTGCTGCCGGAGCGAATGCGGTGGGAGAAGCGTTTCGATTAATTCAACGAGGGGATGCGATCGCAATGATTTGCGGCGGTACGGAAGCAGCAATTACTCCCATCGCAATTACTGGATTTTCAGTCGCTAAAGCACTATCAACTCGCAACGAAGAACCAACTCGTGCCAGTCGTCCTTTTGACCGCGATCGCGATGGTTTTGTCATGGGAGAAGGAGCGGGCATTCTAATTTTAGAAGAACTAGAACATGCACTCAATCGCAACGCTTCTATCTACGCAGAAATTGTCGGTTATGCTCTCACTTCTGATGCCTATCATATGACTGCTCCCGTACCTGGAGGTCTTGGCGCTACCAAAGCGATCGCACTAGCATTAAAAGATGCCAATTTATTTCCAAATCGAGTAAGTTATATCAATGCTCACGGTACTAGCACACCCGCAAACGATGTTAATGAAACTTTAGCAATCAAACAAGCTTTAGGACAACATGCGTATCAAATCGCTATTAGTTCGACCAAATCTATGACCGGACATTTGTTAGGAGGTTCGGGAGGAATTGAAGCGATCGCAACAGTAATGAGCGTAAATACAGACACAATTCCACCCACGATCAATTTAGATCATCCCGATTCTGATTGCGATCTAGATTACGTTCCCAAAACGAGTCGCACTCAATTAGTTGAAGTTGCCCTTTCTAATTCATTTGGTTTCGGAGGACACAATGTTACCCTGGTGTTTAAAAAATTTAACGGCTAGAACTTCGGAGCGATCGCAAAATTTTTTCAAAAATGTTGCATGTAGGTAGACTGGTTTAAATCCCAAGCCATAAAATTAAATCAGCCTTGTAAACAACAATCATCTGCTAGTAAGGCAGCACATCGGCTCTTATTGATTGCGCCTAACCTTTCACATCTCCATTGAGTATTGTTAATACAATTTTACAATATTCGATTGTTACTGTAGACAGATTTTAGGGAGGTGCCAGTGAGGTAATTTTAATAAAGTCTAAGTCAAAAATTAGATAATTTTATGGCTAACAATTCAGGCTTTTTAGACAAGACAAAACTTCAAAGATTTTTCCTCTCAATATCAAATTTTGATAACCAGCGCCTGATTTTTCATGCCAGCCGCCAGACGCTTCGTAAAGCTGAAATGGCACGCCTAATTGTCCATGAATGGTTAGAACAACACGAAGCTGAACTTGAAGAATGGAAAGTCAAAACAGCTTCAGAACTAGGCATTAGCGTCAGAGAACTAGAGCGCCAATTATTAGCTGCTTCTGAAGAGCAAACAAGAGCGAAGAAAAAAGATTAGAAATTATTGCATTGAAAATATATTCAATTTCAAAGCCCGCGCAGGCGGGCTTTGTTTGTGTAGCCCCACCCTTGCTGGGTGGGATAGTAAATGTTGCACGTAAGTTGCATATGAGTTGCAATTGAGTAGCAACCAGTTTACTATTAATTTAATTGCAGATTGATGCGATGAAAGCACATGCTGTAAGTTCAAGCTTACTTTTGAATTTCTCCATAGGTAGGTAGCACGCAAAAAAATTGCTGTACTGCACCATTATTAATGTGGAATCCAGGCTAAGTCCCATTGAATGGAGTTGCTTATGAAACTGTCTGAACTAAATCCTCTGATTTCGTTATTCAAGTTAAAGCAGGAATTTTCTAAACTGCCGACAGGATATTACTTCAGTCAAGAAGAAACGCTAGAATTCCTATCCAGACGGCGATGGCCCGATAGCGATCGCCGCATTGACCGCACAACTTTCTGGCGTTGGCGGAATGATGCCGGAATCCAGCACAATAAACTATTCAGCCAATCGGATATCCTGAAACTTTGTCAAATCTGCGACCACTATCGCGTAGATGGAACTCGCAACGAGTACTTAGATATAGTGAAACAGAGTCAAAACCAAATCCTTAATCGTCTGTTTCAATCCAAGTGCTAAGTAAGCCTCAAACAAGAGGCTAATACATTGTTTGGCAGACTGAGTTTAGGGTGACTCAGTTGGGAGAGATTTTTTTGACTTTATCGCTTTGAAAATAAGCGGGTGAGTTAATTTGTCAACTTACCTGCATTCGGTAACACCGCCGATTCATCTATGAATCGATGCGGGAAATATTGAATTGAACAAGAGTTTTTTTCGACACGAATAGCGATCGCGTAACGTGCCAGAGGCAGAGCGATCGCAAACATTTCCATCACCTATCGTAGGGTGCGTTAGCTTTCTTCGTAACGCACCATTTCACTAACGCAAAGGATTTAAAATCAAATGGCTCAACTATTTACCATTAACCAATACACACCTAACAGCGATCTTGCCGCAGGATTTCGCCCCAGTCAACTCATATTTGCTCGCACAGGGAACGATACCATTCTAGGTTATCAACCGATTGTAACGACTCCCAATCAAACGCAAATTGACCTAATCAACGGCGATTTAACAGTAGAAGATCCCGGTTTTCGTTCGTGGAACGATACGTTTATTTTAGGCGAATGGCAAAAGCCTTACTATGCCAACGGCAATCCGGAAATTCTCGGTTTAAACGACTTTGCTTTACTCACTGACTTCAACCCCTTACAAGATATCATTCAGCTACACGGCACAGCCAATGACTACTTTTTAGTAGATATTGGACTTGGATCGGCAATAGTTCAGCCACAACAAACTGGATTTGATGTCATCAGCTTTTTACTTGGCAATTCTAATTTAAATTTAGCCGCCAACTATTTCAATTACCAAGGTAACACCGCACCACAAGGCCCCGTCTTACCACAAACTCGGCAATTAGGAACTTCAGGATTCGATCTCAGCGCCACAACTGCCACCGATCCTTTTGGCAATATTTATATAGCAGGAGGAACAACTGGATCTTTAGCAGGGTCGAATAACGGCGAATCTCGCGATGCCTTCGTGGCTAAATATGACAACCAAGGTAATCTATTATTCACCAAACAAGTAGGCACTTCAGATATCGATACCATCTCCGGCATCGCCACAGACAAGCAAGGTAATTTCTATGTATCGGGGATTACCGCCGGTAATTTAGCATCACCCAAACAAGCATCTAGTACCGATGCTTGGGTCGCTAAATATGACAGCAATGGGAATCAATTATGGATTCGACAATTTGGGGAAAATATAATTTTTCAAGCCTTTAGCATCGATGTAGATGATAATGGCAACGCCTACCTATCGGGAATCGATGTCCGGTCATCTATCGAGATTGCTACCGATGATTTTTGGGTGACTAAATTTGATACCAACGGCAACCAGTTGTGGTTCACAAAAACTGGAAGTGTAGACGATGCTTTTGACGAATCTTACCGCGTTACAGTCGGCAAAGATGGCAGCGTTTACGCCACAGGATGGACTCTCGGAGATTTAGCAGGAACGAATGCGGGAATTTATGATGCTTGGTTAGGTAAATTCGACAACAATTCCGGTCAATTGCAGTGGCTAAAACAATTCGGCACGCCCGATTATGATTGGGCATGGGGAGTTGATACCGACAGTCAAGGCAACGTTTATGCGGCGGGATGGACGCTGGGTAATTTAGGCGGAAATAGTGCCGGAACTTACGATTCTTGGCTAACTAAATATGACAGTCAAGGAAATCGGCAATGGATTAAACAGTTTGGATCTGCTGGTGACGATCAAGCTTTTCACCTCAACATTGACTCGCAGGACAATATCTTTCTCACCGGATATACCAATAGCAACTTAGGAGGAAATAACGCTGGATCTTATGACCCTTGGGTGGCTAGGTTTGACACCAATGGGAATCAATTATGGCTGCAACAGTTTGGCACTTCCCAATTCGAGCAAGCTTACGGTATTACCAGCGACAACTTTGGTAACCTTTTCGTCACAGGAGTTACTCAGGGTTCTTTGGGAACTAATAATGCAGGGTCTTTTGATACTTGGTTAGCCAAACTCGATTCAACATCGGGAAATCTGCTCAGTTTTGCTGGTAATCAACAGCCCAGCGATATTTCTACAGTGGCAGATTTCCTTGAACTTTACCCCAGCTTGCGCGAGCTTTCCAGTCAGCAAGTAGACTTTATGGAAAGCTTTTTCGAGGATTTTCTTGTTTCTACAGGTATTGGAATTGATGGCTCTGGATTGGTCAAACTTGCTGGTAATTCTTATCAGCAACCTACTCCTACTTCGATTCCCGAACCTTCTTCTGTTGTCGGGTTAGCGATGGTTGCTGCGATCGCATGTATCGGTGCTATGCTTAGTAACCGCCAAAAAATCAAGCAATGCCCGTAAACGTGCGAGGTGCGAACAAATAGGGTGCGATGGTGCGTTACGCTGTCGCTAACGCACCCTACAGCAGCTGACTTAACCAGTCGCGAAAGCTGGAATGATAGATGCTGTAACAAACTTCTCCATTTATTTCTATTTTAACTAAGAACTCATACCAATTTTCCAAAACTTCCTCGATTTCATATTCATCTTCATCAATTGTTTCGGCAATTAATTGTGCCGATATTCCGTCTTTTTCCATTGATGGCATGGCGATGAGTGTCTGAAGTACGCCTAATTCAACAGCAGATAATTCCTCACCTTTCATTTTCTGCCAATGTTGTTGATAGTATGCTTTTAAGGTGTCTGGGATCTGATTTAATGGGAGAGCGATCGCATCCCCCATCCCCTTCAAATACATAAAATTATTCTCGCATAAATCTGCAATATTATCAAACAATTTTTGCTCCAACGGCTTGAGATTATTATCGATATATTTCTGCACATCTTCCCGATTTTGTTTGGGAAACGCATCTAAATCAAAAACTTGAGACGGCGTTTCAATTAACAAACCAGATTTATCCCGCAAAAAAGGTCGGCGAGTGAGGAGAAAATAAACGCGATCGCGCAGATATCGGGGCAGATAAAACAAATTTGAACCAGGAGTTTGACTCCGTGGATCGATCGCATTTAGAGCATCAATCGCAATAATCAAACGTTGATTTGGTTCCAGTTATTCACCGATCTTTTGCAATAAAAGAGACAGAAACCAACTGCCATCTGTGACGTTATCGGGGAGAGATGTATAACCGAGAGGGTAATCGTTGATTAATTGGTTGCAGATAGCAATTAGAAATTGGTCAACTTGATTTTTACCCTCAATTTGGGCATTGTAATAGACAACATCGGGATTTTCGGTGACATATTTGGCGAGGATGGCACTTTTGCCGCTACCGGGTGCGCCGACGAGGGTGAAATAGCCGCGATTCTCCCGTGCCAAAAAGTCATTGATAGCCGCAAAAACAAACTCGCGACCGACAAAATTTGCGCTCTTTTCTCGAATGACTTGCTCAAATTCTGGCGGATGACCTCTAGAATTTATTGCGATCCGAGTTATAGGTTTTGAATTCATGCAGGATGAGCGGGGAAAGTTGATAATAATTTTAGGAATTACTTCTTGCACCAAAATTGTAAACCAAACCAGAGAACATCGCTATGAATCAAACTCTAGATAAATCCAAGGATCGACGTTTCATCCATTCAGGTGGAAGCGGCGCGAGAATTTCGGCGGGGAATTAGCCAAAGTTGATTTAAGCGGAAATTGCACAACCTCACCTAGCCCAAGTTGCTGGCAAAAATAATTTGAAATGTAGGGGCACGGCATCAATAACATCGGACAAAAAGCGATTATGTTTTGATTGCCGTGCCCCCAGAATGTATCGATAACATGGTCAGGATATACGCATTGATAGATTTCTCCCTGGCGTTTGTGTGTGTTGGGGGCATGGCAAAAATAATTTGAAATGTAGGGGCACGGCATCAATAACATCGGACAAAAAGCGATTATATTTTGATTGCCGTGCCCCCAGAATGTATCGATAACATGGTCAGGATATACGCATTGATAGATTTCTCCCTGGCGTTTGTGCGTGTTGGGGGCATGGCAAGTTGGATATTTCGGGTAACGTCACGATGTTATCGATGCCGTGCCCCTACATTCAACGGAATTTGATTATCAGGCGATCGCACACCATCACCCGATTCAGGAAATGCGATCGCTTTGTTCCATCTCAGATCTTGAACCATTTGCAACTAGAGGCAGCAGCCCACTATTCTCGTTTCTCGTTCCCAGGTTCAACCTGGGAACGAGGGTTTGGAGGCTCCGCCTCCGGATTATTGAGAATGGTGCAAGATCTGAGTTCCATCCTACTGTTCTTTTCATCAGCCAAAGTTGACTTAATCGCAATCCCATCAATTGCTGCTAACATTCCAGTCGCAGAAAATGCACTCGCCCTGATCTTTCACCGGCAACAATTGTAAGACCATCCGGCGTAACGGCACAGCATAATATCGGACTCTCGCCAACGAAACTGGCAATAACTTCTCGTGTTGCCAAATTCCAGACTTTCAGCGTCCTATCACCTGACCCAGAAATAGCCAGCTTGCCATCGTTGGCGATCGCGACTGCATTTACAGAGCTACGATGACCAGTGAGGGTAAAAAGTTCTTTTCCTTCTACTAAGTTCCAGACTTTCAGCGTGCAATCATCTGACCCAGAAATAGCCAGCTTGCCATCGTTGGCGATCGCGACTGCATTTACGCAGTCACTATGACCAGTGAGGGTACGAATCAAGCGCCCACCAGGGGGAGTTAAATTAGGTGTTAAAGCGCGCAACCAAACGGTTTTACTCTGCCTCGCCGCTTCTAGCAATGCTTGAATTTCCGGCATTTCAAAATACAGCAAACGCCCCCACAATTGCTCTACCAGTTGCGTCGAATCCTGGGCTAAAATATGCGCCGATAACCGCAGCGCCCCTTGAATCAATTTCAGCGACTTGACTCTCTCTTCGTTATATTCTGGGTGCGTCAATAATTCTGCATCATCAATCAAATCGTAATCCTCAATCAGCGCTTGCACGCCCAACTCAGGATGGTTCACCTTTGCAGCCAGGAAATCAAAATTTGTCAAGCATTTGTAATATTTGGCTAAATTGCCCGACTCAACCAAATTATAGGGAAACCTGCCTAAATAGGCTTTTTGCTGGTAGGACTTAGCAATCTTCTGCATCTTTTTTGTCCTCTTGCTGCATCTGTTTTTCCCAGTAGTCCACAATGCTTTGATTCACATCTTTAAATAACTTACGATTTTTATTTAGCTCTTTTTTGGCTTTCAGGAAGTCTAGGAAACTGGCATGATAAAAGTTGTAGCAGGTATCGCCATCATTTTGCTGTGGTTTCAAATATTCAATCCACCGATCTAAAACGCTTTGCACTTCATATTCATCCTGTTTAGCAATCTCAGCAATCATCTGGCAAGAAATCGGGAACCCAACTTCTTTTAAGATAAATAAAACCACAACCATCAATTCGTTAGGTGCAGTATCCATCCCCATCCGCACCCAATGAGTTTGATAATAGTCTTTCAGACCATCGGGTAATTGGGCTAAACTCAGGTCATCATAAAACCCCCGTGCAATTCCCGGCAAAACGTAGCGCAGGTACATAAAATTATTTTCGCTCTTTTGCGCCACCTGCTCGACAAAAGTATCCGCAGAAATCTGGCGGTTATCGATCCACTTTTTCAGCGCCTCTTTATATTCCGAGTCGTCGTAGATAAAGAAGCGAATATAGTCTTTAATATCCGCCCGATTCAAATCAAAATAATCCCTGCTGCTTAAATCTAATTCCCACTGGGTAACTTCAGTAAACAATCGCTTCTTATCAGGGTCATAAGGTCGCCGCGTCAGCAAAAAATACACCTTGGACGGCAGGGTTTTAGGTAAATATAAAATATTTTACGCCCCAGCTTCTTGCTCAACTTCATCCAAAGCATCGATCACAATAATGATGCGTTCATCAGGAAATTTTTGGCTAACTTTTGCAAGTAAGGTAGGTAAATCTGCCGTTCCTGCGTCGGACAAATCGTAAAAATTAATCAATTGTTGGCGGATAGAATCTAAAAACAATTCCGCTCGATTGCGACCTTCTGCGAGAATATTGAAATAACAAGGACAGCGGCGAACAGAAGTAACATAGTTAGCTGCGATCGCGCTTTTCCCCATCCCCGCATCTCCCACAATGGTAAAATAACCATTGGGATTAGAATTGACGAATTCGTCAAATTTATCGAACACAAATTTACGACCGCAGAAGTATCTAATTTTTTCTTCAATCAGCGATCTAAATTCCTGCGGTAGCTGCTGCGGATACCAATCTTGCGGATCGACAATAGCTGTAGGTTCTATCTGCAAAACCTTGGCAATATTAATAACTGCCCATCGTTCCACCCCATTAGGGCATTCTTTTGTTCCCAGCAAGCGTTTAACAGTATCCTGACTTACCTTAGCTGCTGTTGCAAGTGTTTCTATCGTAAAACTTGCTGCTTGATAAGCTTCTCTAAGTTTAATTTTACCAGCGGCACTAGATTGAACTTTATCAGATTGAAGCATAGATATTTTTCAGCGGTGAATCGATGCGTTTAGAAACCAGGTTTCTTTAATAATACCTTGGTTAAAATACCCCCATGCTAAAGCATGGGGCTACACAAACAAAGCAAGGCGTAGCGGGCTAACAAGATTTCAGCCCACGAAGGTGGGCTTTGTTTGTGTAGCCGCAGCATTCCATGCTGCGGGTGTTTCATGGGCATTGGCGAAGGTGTTGTTTAACAAACCTGGTTTCTGACTATTTAGCTGATTTAATTTAGCACCCTCTTTGTGTATTGAACTGGAGACAGCAGCCCCCATATTGTCAATAAATATAGCCGAAGTTATATTTCCCTGTCCAGGGCAGATAAATTTTACCACTCCACCTATCTGCCCTAATTTATAGGGCAGAGGTTCAATAAAAAACAAATCTATCTGCCCTAGACGCTACGTTTTTGCTCGATGTAGAACAGGATAAAGAACGCATTTGAAAAGTCAGTCAACCATGAACAACTCTTTCAACCAACCCCAATCCAACGATGACAATAGCAATATGAAAGCAGAAATCGTGCAAGAATTGTTGCGCCAAGCCCGTCTAACATTTAATCTAGCATTTGGCGTCACGGCAGCATCTGCGATCGTGACATTAAGCGGTGTAGGATTGCTGTATTTAGACAAAGTATCCGAAGCAAGTCTAACAGCAGGAAGCGGAACTCTAGCGACGCTGACAAGCGTGCAATTTGCGAAAGAAGCGAAGGAGGAATTAGAAAAGCTGATGGCAAAGCTAGAGGAGTAAACATCCACTCAGAAACCCGGTTTGTTAGATAATACCTTCGCCAATTTTCCGCAACGCCTACACCCTAAAGGGTGTGGCTACACAAACAAAGCCTGCCTTCGCAGGCTGAAATTTTTACAGGCTGCCGAGGCAGCCTTGGTTTGTATAGCGACACCCTTTAGGGTGTCGGATTTTGGCGAAGGTATTGTTAGAAAAACCGGGTTTCTAGCCTCCAAATTCTTGTGGGATGGGCATGTTGTCCGTTATTATTGAAAAATTTGCGATCGCACCTCAACACGCCAAATTCATCCCCAAATCTCTATCCCCAGGTAGATGCGAACCTTTTGGACAACAAAATTATGTTAAGAAATATATTGTCCAAACTATGTATTAAACAGCACAAATCAAGTTATTAGTCAAAATATTAAGGATTTTGTAATTATTGTGTCAACTTGTGTGTATTGAGACTCAGTAGGATCTCAATTGGGTATCTTGAAACTATGCAGCAATCATAAACTAGAGGCCGTATGACTCCTACGATGTTACGCCAACTTTGGTCTGTAATTGAGACTACCCAATCCCACGTTTTATTAAGACTAGACGACGCTAGCCTGGTAGATTGGTTGGTGAAGCAGGTAAAAAGCGAGCGATCGCTCAACCATGACGAAGCCGACACTGTGAGTAATTACCTATACTCGCGCTTGAATTTAATCCGAGATCTCGCCGAAGAACGCTAGGCGTGAAAAAAATCACCCTATCGAAGGATGCCCAAAACAAATACAAGCGCTCTCACCCCCTGCAAGCATATAATTGATAGCGCAACAAATAAGCTAAAAGCAACTTTCTGTGAGAAAGTAAAAGGCATATATGCGTAAATGGGGCTTCCTGATAGTATTTACTCTACCCCTGTTATTATCTCTCACTGGTTGTAGCGGACAGTCGGGACAGACTTCTGCTACTGGAGGTACAGCTGTGCAGGGAAAAAGTCGATTGGATACGGTAAAAAGTCGCGGTAAGCTAATTTGTGGAGTCAGCGGCGAATTACCGGGGTTTAGTTTTGTCGATAAAGAAGGCAATTATAAAGGATTGGATGTGGAAGTATGTCGCGCGATCGCATCCGCCATATTCGATAATCCAGATGCAGTAGAATTTCGCAATCTCAACGCCAAAGAACGCTTCACCGCCTTACAAACAGGCGAAATCGATGTCCTCAGTCGCAATACAAGTTGGACAATTAGTCGCGATACTTCTGTAGGTTTAGAATTTGCCCCCGTAGTATTTTACGATGGTCAGGGCATTATGGTGAAAAAAGATAGCGGAATTAAAACCCTCAACGATTTAAAAGACAAAGCTATCTGCACCCAAACAGGAACGACCAACGAACAAAATTTAGCCGACCAAATGCGAAAGCGGGGTATTCCTTATAAACCAGTTGTGTTTGAAGACATCAATACCGCCTATGCCACTTATGCACAAGGTCGGTGTCAAGCAGTAACATCAGATCGTTCGCAATTACTATCCCGCAAAACCACTTTACCACAGCCGCAAAATCACGTAATTCTCAATGAAGTGCTATCAAAAGAACCCCTAGCACCCGCAGTTACGAATGGTGACTCCCGCTGGTTTGATGTGGTGAAATGGTCGATTTATGCATTAATCAATGCCGAAGAATTAGGTATTAATTCAAAAAATTTAGCCTCTTTTGAAAAAAGCAACGACCCAGATATCAAGCGCTTCTTAGGTAAGGAAGGAAATTTAGGCGAAGGACTGGGTTTAACTAACGACTTCGCGGTTAGAATTGTTAAACATGTAGGCAACTATGGCGAAGTTTACAATCGATACCTTGGTCCAGGAACCCCTTTTAATCTACCTCGCGGTCAAAACAATCTTTGGAATAAAGGCGGGTTACTTTACTCTCCACCATTTCGCTAATGGCTAATGGCTAATGGCTAATGGCTAATAGAAGAAATGGCGCCAACAATTAGCAATTAACAATTAACAATTAGCAATTAGCAATTAGCTATTACCAATTACCAATTACCAATTACCAATTACTAAATGAAATTATTGCGCGATATTAGATTTTGGCGGATTGCTATTCAAGTATTAGCTGTATTGGTAGCAATCGTTGTTGTGGCAATATTGTGGAGTAACCTCAGCCGCAACTTGCAACAGTTGGGAATTCAACTAGGATTTAACTTCCTCGATTCCCAAGCATCTTTTGATATAGGCGAAACTCCGATCTCCTATCAACCTTCCGATACTTATGCGCGTGCTTTGTTAGTCGGATTGCTGAATTCCCTGCGGGTGATGGTGGCGGGAATTATTCTAACAACAATAGTAGGAATTACCGCAGGGATAGCGCGTCTTTCTGATAATTGGTTATTGCGGAAATTGGCGTTGATTTATGTGGAAATATTCCGCAATACGCCGTTACTTTTGCAATTGCTATTTTGGTACTTTGCAGTTTTCTTGAGTCTGCCAAAAGTAGAAGATAAAATTTCCCTGTTTGGCTTGATTTACCTCAGCCAAAATGGATTGGAACTTCCCGGCGTCAAGTTTTCGCCAGAATTAGCCGCTTTATTGGTTGGTGTGACGATTTATACGGGTGCATTTATTGCAGAAATTGTGCGGGGTGGGATTCAATCTGTCCCGCGCGGACAGTGGGAGGCGGCGAAAGCACTTGGTTTTAAATCGGGATTAGCAATGCGACTGATAATATTTCCCCAAGCATTGCGGGTGATTGTACCGCCGCTGACGAGTCAATATTTGAATTTAGCGAAGAATTCTAGTTTAGCGATCGCAGTCGGCTATCCCGATCTTTATTTTGTCGCATCGACGACTTTTAATCAAACAGGTCGCGCGGTTGAAGTTATGCTGTTGCTGATGGTAACCTATCTGGCAATTAGTCTAACTATTGCGTTGTTGATGAATTTATTAAACCGTACCGTACAACTCAAAGAAAGATAATGTTTGTAGCTTTTTCAGCCGCACCCTTAAGGGTGCGGCTACACAAACAAAGCCCGCCTACGCGGGCTATAACTCGTTCCCAGGCGTAAGCCCGGAGAACGAGATCTTCGAGGCTCTGCCTCGCTTATCCTAATGCCATTCTACTAACGCAAGTTGCTAGTTACAAATATGCTTGGTTCGATCCCCCCTAACCCCCCTTCACAAGGGGGGCTAGCACCAGATTCAAAGTCCCCCTTTTTAAGGGGGATTTAGGGGGATCGAAAACGCTTAACCTCATAACTAGCAACTTGAGTTACTACAGTCCTCACTACGAATTTAAAAACTATGAAATGGTTACGCAAGAATCTATTTAATACCTGGTACAACAGTCTTCTAACTATTCTCTGTATCTGGATAGTGTTGCAGGGATTGTTAGGGTTTCTGGGTTGGGTGTTTACACAAGCAAATTGGCAAGTTGTTAGTACTAATTGGCGGTTATTTTGGGTTGGTCGATATCCGGTGACGCAGCAATGGCGAATTTGGATTATTTTTGCCCTGACGGTGGCGTTGGTTGCCGGATCTTGGATGCAATCAAAATTACCCAATCAAAAATTAAAAGAAACGATTTATTATTTTGGTCTTTTACCTTTTTATATTGCATTTTTTCCCATCATTTGGTGGCTAATTGGCGGTGGATGGGGTTTAACACCTGTAGGAACTAATTTGTGGAATGGATTGTTACTAACGCTGTTGATGTCGGCAGTCAGTATTATTCTGTCATTTCCTTTGGGTGTATTGTTGGCATTGGGGCGTCAAAGTAACTTACCCGTTTTGCGATGGGGATGCATTTTTTATATTGAAATAATTCGGGGATTGCCATTAATTGGGATTTTGTTTATTGCACAGGTAATGCTGCCTTTGGTGTTGCCAAGTGAGATCAGATTGGATCGGGTATTGCGAGCGATCGCAGGTTTAGTCCTCTTCAGTGCAGCGTACATGGCAGAGAATGTGCGTGGAGGTTTGCAAGCAGTACCAAGGGGACAAGCGGAGGCAGCGCGATCGCTTGGATTAAATGCTCCTTTAGTCGTGTTATTAATCGTACTCCCGCAAGCGTTGCGTGCGGTCATTCCTGCCATTGTCGGACAATTTATTGGACTATTTAAAGATACTTCTCTTCTCTCCCTATTTGCTTTAGTAGAATTGACGGGAATCTCCCGTTCAATCCTCGCACAACCAGAATTTTTGGGTAGATATGCCGAAGTTTATTTGTTTGTAGGATTGATTTATTGGGTATTTTGTTATTCGATGTCGATGGCAAGTCGGCAGTTAGAAAAGCAATTGGGTGTGGGAAGGCGTTGAGTATGTGCTAAAACCGAACAAAGGTGAGTCATAGAGGCGAGAGTATGGTTGGTGAAATATTGTGCGATCGCTACCAAATCGAGCGACAATTGGGGAAACAAGCTGGACGCCAAACCCTGCTGGCGCGCGACCAAAACACCCAAGCGTTAGTCGTCATCAAACTGCTGACCTTCAGCAATGACTTTGAATGGGATGACCTCAAACTATTTGAACGAGAAGCAGAAACCTTAAAAACTCTCTCCCATCCGGCAATTCCTCGCTATTTAGACTATTTTGAACTAAATACACCCGCCGGTAAAGGCTTCGCTTTGGTGCAAAGTTATATTGAAGCGAAATCCTTGCAAGAATATTTATCAGCAGGAAGAACCTTCACCGAAGCAGAAGTTAAACAATTAGCCAAAGCGCTGTTAGAAATTTTGACCTACCTGCACAGTCAAAAACCACCCGTCATCCATCGCGACATTAAACCCAGCAATATTTTATTAACCAATCGTTCTGGTAATAGTATTGGACAAGTTTATCTAGTTGATTTCGGTTCGGTTCAAACTTTAGCAACTCAAGAAGGCAGAACCGTTACCGTAGTAGGAACTTACGGCTATATGCCACCCGAACAATTTGGCGGACGCGCCGTTCCAGCTTCGGATCTTTATAGTTTAGGTGCGACGTTAATTGCCCTACTAACGAAGATGCATCCGGCAGATTTACCACAAAAAGATATGCGGATTGAATTTGAACAATTCGCTAAAGTTAGTCCCGCCTTTGCTAATTGGTTAAACTGGATGACAGCACCCAATTTAGAGCATCGCTTAAACACCGTTCATTCAGCATTACAAGCGCTAGAACAGAAAAAACAATTAGACAACTATCCACACAGCATTACTCCAAAAAAATCGTTATCAACAGCTAGTTTGTTATGGAACTCAATCTGGCGTAGCATCTGCATAGGTGGACTCGCAGTCACACTTTATGCTATCGTTTATGGCACGTTTACCATTCCAATTTTAGGAACATTATTCGGAGGCTTCATTGGTGTAATCCTGGCTTTTGTGCTGAGTCTGATTAATGGATTATTAGTAGCAATCGTGACGCGCTTATTCTTCTTCCCACCTACCAATGCCAAACTTCATCGGCAAGTTATTAGCGTCCTTAGTACCATAATCTGTACATCTGCGAGCTTGGTCTACTTGCAGGTTTCTTTACCAGGAGTGACGTTAAATTCCTGTACCGATTCACTTTTTTGTTATCCTAAAAATAGCCCCTATCAAAATTATATTTTATGGGTTGTTGCACCTGCCGTCATTGCCGGACTTTCAATGGGTGTGAGTGGCAAATTTATTGCTCGATGGTATGAGCGAGAAAGCAAGCGCTAACAGTAAAATTAATCCTGCTTCAGATCGCAAAAAGTTACAAATGGTGCAGAATAATGATCGGTCAACTTTTGGGTGAACGATACGAAGTCAAACAGCAACTCGGCAAACAACCCGGACGACAAACAATATTAGCCCGCGACTTGCAAACTCAAAAATTAGTCGTCATCAAATTGTTATTTCTTGGCACTAACTTTGAATGGCAAGATTTAAAACTATTTGAGCGAGAAGCCGAAACTTTAAAAGCGCTTTCCCATCCAGCAATTCCGCGCTACCTGGACTTTCTAGATTTAGATCTACCCAACAACAAAGGATTTGCCTTAGTCCAAACTTATATTGAGGGTAAATCTTTAGAGGAACATCTAAAAGCAGGGCGAACCTTTAGCGAAGCTGAAGTTAAGCAATTAGCTAAATCGCTGTTAGAAATTCTCATTTACTTGCACGGACACCAACCAGCGATAGTTCACCGAGATATCAAGCCAAGCAATATTTTGTTGACAAATCGTTCTGGTAATAGTATCGGTCAAGTTTATTTAGTTGATTTCGGTTCCGTCCAAAACCAAGCCGCGAAGCTTGGCGGCACAATTACCGTTGTGGGAACTTATGGTTATATGCCGCCAGAACAATTTGGCGGACGCACAGTTCCGGCTTCTGACCTATATAGTTTAGGCGCAACTTTGATTTATTTAGTCACCGGAAAGCATCCCACTGAATTACCGCAAAAAGATTTCCGCATTCAATTTCAACCAGCAGTTAATTTAGATGATGCCTTGGTTGATTGGTTGGAGTGGATGACAGAACCAAGTTTGGATAAACGCCTATCTTCTGCTACTGAAGCGTTAAAAGCTTTAGAACATCCTCGCAAAAGAAACAAAACCATTATAGTGGTTGCGAAACCACCTAATAGCGAGGTGATATTGCACAAAAATCCAGAATTTATCGAAATTATCTTACCACCTAAAGGATTAACCTTTGGTTCAATTGGCTTGGCTGCATGTCTCATCCCATTGATACTGAACTTTAGCTCTGGGATTACGGGCGAAACTAACGTTATTTATTCGATTGTGATGATCGGTTTTGTCTTGGGATTAACGATAAAAGTTATCCGCGATCTGTTTGAAAAAATTATACTGCGAATAGATTTAGAAAGCATCTATTTTACTAATAGTTTCTTAGGGTTCAAAGGAAATGCTTATAAAAAAGCTCGCAGACAGGCTATACGTAAATTAAAGTTAATAATTGATGGAGGAAATATTCTGTCATTAGAAGTCTATACGTTTGTGCATGACGTTAGAGTTGAGCCTCGACTAACAATATCGGCAGGCAAATATACATACAACCTGGATATTAATAATCAATTGAGTGACGCTGAGCTTAACTGGTTAGCGCAGGAATTGATCGAGTGGTTGGAATTGCCACCAAAATCGACTATAATCAGCGTTGCGTCCCACCACTATCAGAGGCAGAGGCTGCTTGGGCTAAAGCGCCAGTCCAGTAAAAGAGGTTGACAAAAATGGAGTGGTGTGAATGCGACGAAAAACGCTTAGTTCGTAACAATAGGAGTTGTGCATTTCAATCCATAGCGATCGCTGAAATGGTTATTCTTCCGATGAGAATGATTATACTGGACTGGCGCTCTAACTCCCTATTGCAAGAAAAAGGATTTATTGCTTCATAAACGCCTATTTCCCAGGAATTTAAAATGATATCAAACGCAGAATCCCCATCGATCATCGTCGCGCAAGATGTCCACAAGTGGTACGGTAAATTTCACGTGCTAAAAGGTGCTAGCCTTTCAGTAAATCGGGGAGAAGTAGTAGTAATAATGGGGCCATCCGGTTCGGGTAAATCTACTTTTATTCGCACCTTCAACGCTTTAGAAGAATACCAAAAAGGCAAAATCGAAATCGACGGCATTACCCTCAGTCACGATTTGCGTAACATTGAAACAATTCGGCGCGAAGTGGGAATGGTATTTCAGCAGTTTAATTTATTTCCTCACTTAACTGTGCTGCAAAATATTACCTTAGCCCCGATATGGGTACGAAAGAAATCGAAAGCGGAAGCACAAGCAACGGCAATGCAACTATTAGAAAGAGTGGGAATATTAGAACAGGCGGGCAAATATCCGGGACAATTATCTGGAGGACAACAACAACGAGTAGCGATCGCGCGCGCCCTCGCCATGCAACCTAAAATAATGCTATTCGACGAACCTACATCCGCCTTAGATCCAGAAATGGTACGGGAAGTCCTGGATGTAATGCGGAGTCTCGCCAATTCCGGCATGACAATGGTAGTAGTCACCCACGAAGTCGGATTCGCCCGCGAAGTCGCCGACCGTGTTATTCTGATGGATAGCGGCACAATAGTAGAAGAGGGGACGCCAGAAGCATTTTTCCAGCGTCCCAAAGAAGAACGAACTCGCAAGTTTTTGTCGCAAATTTTGTAAAAATTGGTAATTGGTAATTGCTAATTGGTAATTGCTAATTGGTATTTTTATTACCCATTACCCATTACCTATTACCTATTACCTAATCAACTGGCGATGGTAGCGGTATTACTTTTTCTGAATTTTGGCTCGACTGGGAGGGTAAACCTTTAGGTGAATAACCTTTAGTCGTTGATACCAAAGTATAGCCCAAATAAGCGGGGAGAATAAAAGCGCTTATAGCAGCGATCGCAAATAGCACAGCTAGAGGACTCGTCGTCGGGCCATACTGACACCGATAAGGGTCAAAAGACAGGCGTTCTGGTTTAATTAAATCCCGCAGCGCCACAGGGCGTTTAAATCGCACCCGTCGGTCATCGAGTTTTTCCAATAAAACCCAGCCAGCCTCCGCCTCTTCTTCGCACAAACGCTGTAAAATAGCTTGATTGCGAAACAAGTCGCGATTGGCACGCACAATTTTAAATTCCCAGCCCAGCAGGCGTAAATCCCGCGTCCCCGATTGAGGCGATCCGTTTGTTTGCCCATTTACAGCCGTGTCGATGTCAGCTTTAAAATCATAACGAGTCAAGATTTCTTCCTCCTCTTCCTCTTCTTGAGCGATCGCAATCGTCCGCCAGCGCATCCATCCACCGATTAACGAAGCCTGAAACCCGAGACTTCCGACTAAAAGGCTTAAAATGGCAAATTCCAGCATAAGTACTGTAGATAGTCTATTTCACTTCCTCCCTGGATATATACTCTTGTCCGGGAGAATTAGCTAGCAGTATTAACCCTGATTTTTTTGAGCCAGATCCGGGGGTGGTGTGGGCAAATAAGCTTCCATCAGGCAATCTCGACCGATAACTCGCCAAGTGACACGTTCTAAAGTCAGCGCCTCGGTCATAGTTGTAAAGCCCAAATCGCCTACGGGTGTAGGTGCTATGGTACCGCCAACAATTTTGGGAGCAATAAACGCGAGGATTTTTTGTACCGCACCCTGAGCGATCGCGCTAGCAGCCAATATACCGCCGCATTCCCACAGCACCGAGAGGAAACCTTTGTCATAAAAGTAAGCCATTGCCCGCTCTGGCGTCAAAGACACCAGTTCTTCCACCATCACGCCTTGTTTGCTCAGATACTCCTGAAATTTTGGATTTGCGCCTTTTTCAGTTAACACTAACGTAGGCGCTTCTGTCGTCTCCCAAAGGAAAGCTTTTTCTGGTAAGTCCAGGGTGCGACTCATCACCACCCGCAGGGGATTGTGAGCTTCAATCTGATGGCTGGTTAAATGGGGATTATCCAGGCGCAGCGTATTACCGCCGATCACAATCGCATCGCAAGCAGCGCGCAGTTGATGCACCTCGCTGCGGGCTTCTAGAGACGTGACCCAAGCGCTGTGTCCCCCCGTAGCAGCAATTTTACCGTCTGCCGTCATGGCGTATTTCAAAATTCCCAACGGACGCCGGTATAAAATGCGATGGACAAATGCTTCATTGAGCTTTTGGCAAGCTTCTTCTTCCACACCTACTACTACCTCAATTCCTGCGGCGCGCAAGCGGGCAATACCGCCGCCACCCACCAGGGGGTTAGGATCGACCATCCCCACCACCACCCTCGCCACACCAGCTGCAACTAAAGCTTCCGAACAGGGAGGGGTGCGCCCGTAGTGATTGCAAGGTTCCAAGCTGACGTAAATCGTCGCCCCCCTGGCTTTTTCTCCTGCTTGACGCAACGCAAACACTTCAGCATGGGGTTGTCCAGCCGCTGGATGGTAGCCTTCCCCTACAATAATTCCATCTTTGACAATTACAGCGCCGACGAGGGGATTGGGAGCAGTTCGTCCCAAAGCCTTGCGGGCAAGTTCCAGACATCGGCGCATCATGGCGCGGTCAAATTCTTCGCTGTTCATCATTCAATGCTCTTGCAAGTTCATCCGTCTCCACCAAAGATTGAGCGGATAGTAAACTACCGGCGCCCAGAGACTGCTGAGGATAGCAGATGCGAGGGCGATGCGTTGGTAGTCAGTCCAAATTGCGGCTAACTTGCGATCGCCCATTATCCCAAACTGAATCGCCATTACCGTTTCTGCCACCACCGCCATGCCAAATACAATCAACGCCACGGAAATAAAATCTTCTTGGATATACCTTTGCTTTTTAATCCTGGCACTGAGAATTCCCACGCAGGCTAAAGCGATCGCGTGACTCGGATAGGGAGCCGTCATTCCATCTTGAATTAAACCGACCGCCAAACCTGCGATCGCTCCCTGTAGCATCGTGCGCTTGATGCTCCAAGCCACCACCCAAATCAATAGCCAGTTCGGACCATGATCCAACAATGCCATTCCTGGTAACCGGATTGGTAACAGCATCGCACAAATAACGAGCGAGCCAATCGTTACCATCCAATTCGCAATCTGCTGCCGGTAAATCTGCCAATTTGCGATGTCAACCAAGCGTTAAAATCTCCTAATTTCAGAAAAGAGATTGTAGATTTTTAATTTTATTCAGGTGTGGTATCCGTGGGCGACACTACAACCCACTCTAAACTATTAATCGGAGCCGACAGTTTGATTGACGCCTCCGGCGCCGGATTTTTACTCAAATCTACTGATTCTATCTGCCCTACCGGCAAACCTGCCGGAAACAAATGGCTAATAGATGAAGTCATCACTAGATCGCCCTTGCGGACATCTGGAGTTTTTTCAAAGAACTGCATTACCGCTTTATTATTCGAGCGACCCAGCATAATCCCCATGTAGCGACTGCGACCAATTATCACCCCTACTCTACTGCTTGGATCGCTGATTAACAAAACGCGGCTGGTATGGGGAGTAACGCTCGTCACCCGACCGACCAGACCGCCGGGAGCCTTGACCACATACCCTTCCTTAATCCCGGCTTGGGAACCCCTACCCAAAGTCACCTGATGCCACCAATGGTCTGCACTCCGCCCGATAATCGGAGCCACAATTCCAGTGCCTTTTTGCTGGGATTGAAATCCCAATAGTTGTTTTAGTTTTTGATTTTGGCTCTCTAGTTCCCCCAACTGCGCCTGCAATTCCAACACGCGAGCATCGGTTAACTGCTCTTGTTTAGTTGTATCGGATTGGAAAGGACTGGTTACCAACTGGTAAAGCTCAAATATGGCTGCTCCTTGGGTAGCTTTTGCAAACCAAGCACCACTGGCGATCAAACTCACCAACATTACTTGTGACCAATGCCGATCCCACCAGCGACGTAGCGTGTACATAGAGCGTTGCAAGTTTTAACTTTTGAGTTCTGGTTTTATTTTGACAGAGGAATCCGCTGGGCTTGACTAAATTTTTGCGCTTGTTCTGCCGCGCTAACGCCCTTTGATTATGAACCAATCCGGCAGGCTGGCGCTCTTGTCCGAGTTTGCGGCCTCAACTACAGATTTGAGCTAGTGGTTTGACGTGCCAAATTGCACCACCATGCATAGAATCCAGCGCGATCGCTCGCTGTGAAAATTTTCTGCGATCGCGCCTACAAACCCCACGCTCTAGGGTCATCCTGGAGACACAAAATTATCAATTATTTTCTCAAATTGCTAGCCTGTCTTAGCTTTAACTACATCAATTCAGCGCTAGTAAGGTTTATTTGCCAGCAGGCGATTCCATCCCCATTACCCAAGCTGGGGGTTGCCACACGAAAAATTAACACAGTGAGCAAAGACGTTCAAATTTGAAATTTGGTTTTTGATTCCAAACGCCTTTCTCAAACCCATTACATCGGGCGAGAGTAACCGCTAAATACCCGATCGAGTTGTTTGATATTTTCTAGCACCCGACCCGTTCCCAAGACAACGCAGCTGAGCGGATCTGCTGCTACATGCACCACAATGCCGGTTTCATGGCTAATTAGAGTATCTAGACCTTTGAGCAGGGCACCGCCTCCTGCTAGCATAATCCCCCGGTCAATAATATCCGCTGCCAGTTCGGGGGGAGTCCGTTCCAAAGTACGCTTTACTGCGTCAACAATAATCGACAGAGGTTCCGACATGCTTTCGCGAATTTCTGGTCCTTTAATCGTCACGGTTCGCGGTAAACCAGAAAGCAGGTGCAAGCCTCGAACTTCCATGATCGTATCTTCATCGGCATCGGTGGGATAAGCCGAGCCAATCTGAATCTTGATTTCTTCAGCGGTTCTTTCCCCAATCACGAGATTGTGAACTTTTTTCATGTATTGGATAATCGAGTCGTTGAGTTCATCGCCAGCAATTCGCACCGATTCGCTGATTACCGTGCCCTGCAAGCTCAAAACCGCCACTTCCGTCGTGCCGCCGCCGATATCGACGATCATGTTCCCTGTAGGTTCTGCTACGGGTAATCCGGCTCCAATTGCTGCCGCTACGGGTTCGTCGATTAACCTAACATCCCTAGCGCCTGCTTGAATTGCCGCATCCATCACCGCTCGTCGTTCCACGCCGGTAACGCCGCTGGGAATGCCAATCACGATCCGAGGCGAGACTAAAGCGTTGCCTTCGTGTACCCTGCGGATAAAATGCTTGAGCATGATTTCGGCGGTATCGAAATCGGCAATCACGCCATCGCGCAACGGGCGCAAAGCCGCCACGTTGCCAGGACAACGTCCCAGCATGTTTTTCGCTTCTTCTCCGACTGCGATCGGCTCCCTTGTATATTTGTCAATGGCAACTACAGAAGGTTCTTGCAGAACAATGCCTTTACCCGAAACATAAACTAGCGTATTTGCAGTACCGAGGTCGATACCCATGTCCCTGGAAAAAGAGGGAAGGCGATTGAAAATACCCACGTGATTTTACTGCCCCCAAGTCAAATACTTTTTTGTACTACTACCTAACCGTGCTGGATTTTATTACGTTTTCTCTGCGGCGTCTAGTTCCACAGGAGAATTCTTTAGTCAATAGCAGCAAAATGCTTTAAATGCGTCTTTTGGGCTAAAGTAGATCCACGACAAAAGAGTACAGCTGTACTGAATCGGTAGTATGAGTATCAATGTAGTAACTCTCGTAGGCCATGTAGGCCAAAATCCTGATGTGAAGTATTTCGAGTCCGGTAGCGTTAAGTGTCGGTTGACTCTGGCGGTGAACCGTTGGACTCGCGATGGCAATCAAACTGACTGGTTTAATCTGGAACTGTGGGGCAAGACGGCAGAAGTGGCTGCCAACTACGTCCGTAAGGGCAGCTTGATTGGGGTGCAAGGTTCTTTAAAGTTCGAGCGCTGGAGGGATAGCGCTACTGGGGCTAACCGCTCCTCACCCACGATCAAGGTCGATCAACTGCGGCTGTTAGGTGCCAAGCACGATGCCCTTGCGGCTCAAATGGATGGTTACTCAGGCGGGGAAATGTAGTTTCCCGCCCCATAACGAGCAAGCGCGATCGCTCGTCCCAGGGTCTAGACTCAAAAGGGGACTCTCAGCGCATTCGCTTGCTCGTTATGGATTTAAACCAACAAATTCAAGTTTTGATCGACAATGCCCCCCAAGATGGCACTACCCCCAAAGTCGTGCGCGCGATCGCTCCCGTTCTCCAGCAGGTCGCCCAGCAGTTGCACCACTCCCAATACTACATCGTTCAAACCCTCAACTCTGATTGGGTCTTGACAGTTTTAAGCAATCGTGGTAATCCTAACCTGGAAAAGCGCGCGATCTACGCTTTTCCCAGCCGCGAGGATGCCCTCGCTGCTGTGAGTTCGACAAGGAAGGCGCAAAACTTGGCGCTGCCAATGCCAGTCACCCATATTTTGTTCCAACTGGTGGCAATGGAAGCCGTCGATAGCATTGTTTTTTTTGAGACCCCAGGAAATCGATCCGCCGCCATCGAAGTCCGGCGGCAAGATATGCAATATTTAATCCAATCGCACCTGCAACAAAATCAGTCGATACGGCGCAGCAAACGTAACAGTCCACCTCCCGACATCGCCTGAGTTGATGCTTGGATAAACAATCAAATCCTAGTAAAGACGACTCAGAACGTAGTCAGCCATGCTAGCCAAGGCTTGACGGCACTCGGAAGGTGGTAAATCAATTAGGTGTTCTACAGCGAGTTTAGCTTGTTGGGCGGCTAATTCGCGAGCGCGATCGATGCCGTGACTGGCTTCGATCAGCGCGATCGCTTGCTCTAAATCTCCAGGGTTAGAAAACTCCCGTTCGATCAGCACTTCCAGTAATGGTTCCTTTTCCAGCGCAAACAGCACGGGCGCTGTCAAATTGCCACTGATTAGATCCGAACAGGCGGGTTTACCCAACGCTTCTGTAGAGCCAGTGAAATCGAAAATATCATCGACCACTTGGAACGCCAAACCCAGATGACGCCCATAGCTCCAGGCATTTTCAGCCATTTCAGCAGACACGTCGCTTAAAATAGCGGCAGCTTTACAGCTGTTAGCAATCAGAGAAGCGGTTTTGTAGTAACTCTTCTCTAGATAAGCTTCAAAGGATAAACTGGTGTCGAACCGATTCAATCCCTGCTGGATTTCCCCTGTTGCCATATCCATAATCACTTGGGACAGGAGCTTGACAACTTCCAAGTTTTCCAGATTGGCTAAATACCAGGAAGATTGACCAAACAAAAAATCCCCTGCCAGTACCGCGATTTTGTTACCAAACAGGCTGTGAACCGTGGGAACGCCGCGACGCACGTCTGATTCGTCTACCACATCATCGTGTACCAGGCTAGCCGTATGAATCATTTCAGTAATTTCTGCTAGCCGTCGATGGCGGGGGGTAATGTCTTTATCCTGCATCCGCATCATCGCCCGCGAAATCAGCAGGACGATCGCAGGTCTTACCCGCTTTCCTCCCGCTCCAAACAGGTGTGCCGCTGCGGCAGACAGGATGGGGTTACGGTTGCCAACAAGCTGTTTGAGGTTTTCCGACAGCAAGCGCAGGTCTACTTCTACAGGGGAAAATAGGGAGGTGGCTGAAGTCATGGATCTGCCGGTTCGGGCGTTATTTTTACGAAATTTAACATATTCTGTACTCATTTTAAGCGAACCCTCTCCTAGATGGGAATAAGCCGGTTGAGGTAAGGGCGGTTCAACGGCTAGCCTGAGGCTATACCCCACGGGGATCGCGGACAACTACAAGAAAATCTGCATCTACAGGGAGAGGCTCACTCGGTGAGCCTTAAAAAAAATTTTGTAGATTTGTTAACCATTTTGGGAAACAATGTCGAAAAGCCGAGAAGCTTGTGATAGTCTAGATAGTAAGGATTTCAAAAAATTCACATACTTGCTCCCAGACAGCCAGCATTAGCTGGTAAAAGAGGGTGCGACACAGGGGCTGGTTATTCATAGGTGGGTGTAGCGCAAAATTTGCCGCTACTGTTACTGCTTATTAGCCCCGGAGAATTTGTTCCTTAAACAAATTCTAGGATTGGCGCGGCAAAGTTAATAAGCGTCCCCTAGAGTTCTACATTAACTTGAGACAGCATTTGGAAGCAGCAGTGTTTCCAAACGTTGCCTTGTATCACAGACGTCAGAGCGATCGACTCGCTGCGACGCGCTGACAAACCCTTATTGCTATCAAACAAAACGTCCCTCTATTTTAGTCGTAACTCAATTATGGTTTACCACGATATGCCTCTAATGATTCCCTTCCTGGCTACTGGTTATTTATTAGCGATTTATGCGTTGTTAATACTTGCTCAAAGGTCAAGGGAATGGCGACGCCCTTAAGGTTGATTAGTTTAACTTGAACTAAAGATGAGAAATTTTCATCATCTTTAGTTCATCGCTACCAGTAGCTTTTATATTTGACTCTCTCCAATTGAAAATGAACCAGCCAGGTTGCAGTTAGTCAATCGATTCTATCGACACTGACTGCAAGGGCATTGCGTTAGGCAAGCACACCTGCTCAACCGCAGGGGTACAACCCAGCCACTGTACCGACAATCGGGCAAACTGTTGCGGACAGCCGCTGACGCAGAAGCGCGTCGGTTTTGTGCCTGACTGATTTCTCAGTCCTAATAAATCTAGTTCTTGAACTGCCGCAGCTGCGACGTGGACGGCTGGATCTACCAGATGGACGGTGTTTGGCAAAATGCGGCGCAGAATCGGTGCGAGGTGGGGATAGTGGGTACAGCCATAGACCAGGGTATCAATTTGCTGCTGTAGCAATGGCTCTAAATATTCCTCGGCGATTTCATAGGTGTAGGGATCGTTGATGCGGTTTTGCTCGATTAGCGGCACAAACGCCGGACAACCGACTTGCCAAACTTGCACCTTGGGGTCAACTTCTTGAATGGCACGACGGTAGGCATTGCTGGCGGCGGTGGCGGGGGTAGCAATCACGCCGATGCGCTTACCAACGGCAACAGCAGCCCTCGCGCCTGGAAGGATTACCCCTAAAATCGGAAAATCGAATTCGGATCGCACGGTTTCCAACGCCAGGGCAGAACTGGTGTTGCAGGCCATGATTGCCATTTTAACGCCTTGCTGCTGCATCCACAGGAGGATTTGGCGCACAAACTGCAAAATTTCTGCCTGAGAGCGGTTACCGTAGGGCAGCCTTGCGGTATCTGCAAAGTAAAGAATCGATTCGTTGGGAAGTTGCCGGTACAGTTCTCTTAAAACGGTAAGACCGCCAACGCCGCTGTCAAAAACTCCGATCTTTGCAGTTGTCATGTGTCAGTTGTCCTTTGTCATTAGTAGGGGCGATCGCCCTTCGAGGTCATTCGTCATCAGTTATTAGCCCGCCGACCGAGTACTAATAACTAATGACTGATAGTTAATTAGAAATTTTGCCGAATGTAAAGGAGAATGCCGCGAGCGATCGCATCTGCCATTTGGCTGCGGAAGTTTGGATCTGCCAATTTGGGCGCATCAATAGCCCCGGTGACAAAGCCAACTTCGACTAAAACCGCAGGCATGGGATTATTCCTTAAGACAAAAAATCTGGCTCGCCGCACGCCGCGATCGCCTATGCTAACGCTACTGAGAATGCTGGCGTGGATCGCCCTTGCCAGATCCTCGCCTCGTCCGAAATGATAGACTTCGATGCCATTCACATCGGGGCGGCGCATATTGATCGCATTGGCGTGGATGCTAACAAACAAATCTGCATTTGCCCGCTTGGCAATTTGCACCCTTGGTGCTAAATCAACGAAGTAGTCACCCCGGCGGGTCATGATGACTTGGATGCCTTGTTGTTCCAGCTGGCGAGCCACCTGTTGGGCGATCGGCCAAAGTACGTCTACTTCGCGCAATCCGCCAATGCCGATGGCTCCAGGATCGCGCCCCCCGTGTCCGGGGTCGATAACGACTACCATGCGTCCATCGTTACGAGAAGATGGCATCGACCAATCGCTGGCGGTATTTGGGCGATCGCGAACCCCAGGTCTAGTAGGTGGCAGCAGCACCGTTCTAGAGTTAGTTAAGGGCAGGGATAACAGTTGCGGAGAAGGCTGATTGATTTCCCCCAACTGTACCCCAGCAGCCGGTTGTACTAAGATCGCCACCGTGGAAGCATCTTCCTGGCGCACGCGCACCCGCAAAATTGGACTATTGCGACTTGGACGCGGTTCGTCAACATCATCGTCAAGCGTAGCACCAGCGATCGCGATCCGGAAAGCACCCGAGGCGCGATCCCAGCCGGTGGAGTAGGTAAAAGGCTGATTGGCGCGCACCAGCAATTGATTTTGGCTCAATTCAACCGATTCAATCCTTACCAGACCAGCATTATAGCGGCGCGACGCTTGTTCGGGGTCAGTACCGGGCAACAAAACGACGCCGCCTAAATTGCTGACGCTTGCTTGCCAATTTGAGTTATCCTGGGTCAGCTGTAAAGTGACGCGGGTGAGAGGGGGTGAGTTTTCTACTTGACCGAGTTGGAGGCGACTGACGCCAAACCGATCCACCGGAAAATCTCTTTGGGATAGGCGAGAAGAGATAACAGCACCTTTGAGGTCGATTTCTACGGTGCGATCGCTTCTTCGCCTCACCCGCACTTCTGGGTTAGCCCCTGTAGTCCGGATAAACAGCCCATCGGGCGTCACCTGAACATCCTGGACTTGAGTTTCCCCAGAAGCCGTCACAGGAGCCAAAGGAGTCCGTGGAACGGGCGGCTGTTCTAAAGTAGCAGCAATCCCAATCGATGCCCTGTCGTTATTGCCGGATGGCTCCACAGGCTGGGGCGTTGGTAATTGCACAGTCCACTGTCTGGGAGAGGTACCCCGGAAGATTACCTGCTGAGGGTCTAGGGTAAAACCTGCTTTCAGTTCAATCACCAAGCGCGTCGTGCGGCGATCTACCCGCCCCACCCGTATGGCTTGAACTGCTCCACCCAAGGATTGATTGTTTACCGTGCGGCGATCGAATGTAGTACCGGGCAAGTCTATCACCAAACGGGTGGGATTGAACAGCAGTCTAGCTCTCGGTTGAACGCCTTCATCTGTCGTAAACACCAGCCGGTTCTGATCCGCATCAAACTGCATTGATTGCAGTCTTCCGGCTTCGGCGGGTGTTGACAGCAGCACTAGGCTCAATGTACTGGGTAGTAGCCAGCGAAATTTCACTCTCGGTTTCTCCTGATTTAGGTAGCGACGGCGGCAGATTGTGTGCTAGTCACGCCGGGTGGGGGTTTGGAGTTGTATCAGTTTAGAGTTGAAACTGGGTTGAACAATACCATGATTTGGCAGCATTTGGTGACTAGCGATCGCCCCCACTCGCCAAAAAGTGCTGGCATCGCAACTACGAGGGGCTATACAGCCGTTCTCAGCTTCTTCCTTCCGCCTCAACGCCTTTATACTTGCAATACAATACCCCAGTTTTTTTCAGCAGAAAACAAAGATTAAATCAATGCGATCGCAAAAATCCCGGTCAATATCTGTGCTTAATATAAAACCTGGAGGAATTCATTTATTTTAAACACTCATCATGCAATCTTTTCTTACCAACCTCCGCCTCAAATGGTTTCTAGCTACTAAAGCTTTAGATTACAGCCAAGATTTTGTCAATATTCTTTACCGAATTTACTTAAATCATAACAAAATTATACATTTTCGCCAAGGCTATCCAGTTTATTCTTTGTCAACGCCAGCATTATTCAGCAAACCAGCCTCTAATTTTATTGCTCGCGCCCTATATCGCACAATTCAAAATAAAAACTTGCCCAACTTGATGAGTTTTGCCGTCAACGATATCTGTAACGTCGCTTGCGAGCATTGTAGTTTCTTTACAGGAGTAGAAGAAAAAGATAGAAATATTTTAACGCTAGCACAAGCCAAAAAAATAATTAAAGACGCGCAAGATTTGGGAGTCTCTGTTATTAACTTTGTCGGCGGAGAACCGCTGTTAAGAAAAGACTTGCCAGAAATAATCAAAGCCGTGGATAAAGATTTATCTACGACTATTATGTTTACAAACGGCTGGCATTTGGAACAAAGAGCGGCAGAATTAAAAAAAGCCGGATTGGATAGCATTTATATTAGCATTGATGCGGCTAATCCAGAAAAACACGACGGATTTCGCCAGCACCCGGGTTTATTTAACAGAGCGATTAGAGGAATTGAAAAAGCTAAAAAATTAGGATTTTCCACAGGAATTGCTACAACTATAACTCCTGAAGCTTATCGCGATGGAGAATTGGACAGAATTATCAACTTAGGGAAAAAGATAGGGATTCACGAAGTTATGGTTTTTGATGCGTTACCGACTGGAAGATATAAAGAACGGCAAGATTTAGTGGATAATAATGACTGGATAGAAGAAATGATTCATTCAGCTAAGAAATACAATCAAAATCCCAGTTATCCGGGAGTAGTTTTCTTTGCTTACTTTACCAGTCATCGCAGCGTTGGATGTTCTTGCGGTACGAGTTACTTTTACGTTTCTCCTTACGGGGATATTATGTCTTGCGATTTCAATCATGCTAAATTTGGCAACATTTTAGAAGCACCGCTGTGGAAAATTTGGGAAAGACTAACTACGCTACCCGAATTTTGTCAAGCGAAGTGGGGAGGATGCAAAATTAAAGACTCGGAATTTCGCCAAAAGGAAACAGTATCCGGCGGAAACTTAAACGCTCCCTAAGCAATTAGCAATTAGCAATTAGCAATTAACCTATGATGACAACACTTTATTATCCGCTTTTAGCTCACTGCAATTTCGATAAAAATGCTACCTTACCCATTGTTTTGTTTGAGGCTTTTATATTTGCTGGGGTAGGAGCAAGTTTTTTTATACTGGGGAAAGTCAAAGATAAAATATGGCTGCGATTTTTGGTGATGAGCGTGGGAGTGTTAATTTTTGAGTTATTCACTTCTCCCATGTGGAATAACTACAAAATGGGACAGTGGGCGTATGTTTACCACGATGTTAGTTGGATTTTGACGATTGGCTGGACATCGTTAATTTTGGGCGCGGTGCTGTTAGTAGATAAGTTTTTAGAACATTGGCAAGAATGGCAAAGATTTGGGGTTTATCTGGGGATATTAACCGCGTTAATTATACCATTAGAAATGATAGTTGTAAATCTCGGAATTCGCAGCTACGCGCCTGAAGTTTTGGGGGCGATTTCGGGTATTTTTATCTTGGGAGTACCGATAGAAGTGCTTTACTATATACCTGTGTTTACGGGATTGGTCATCGCATTTTATAAATATTGGAGTTTTGTGATTGACGACGAGTTGCTAATACCTGTAAAAGGGAGAAAATGGCGGCGAAGTTTGTGGATTGCGTTTTTAGGAGTGTTTTTATTTGAAGTAATGATTGAGCCGATGGTGAGGAATGAAAAATTTCCGCAGTGGTCTTATGTTTTCCACGATATTAGTATAATACTGCTCGCAGCGTGGGTGCTGATAATTGGGGTAGCGGCGGTAGCGATCGCCAGATTTTTCATGCACTACCATATCATCCAAAGATTTTGCATTGCTTTGATGATTACCAGTGCTTTAGTTTGGCCCCTAGAGTCTTGGCTAATTATCAATGGTTACCGGGTTTATGGCGAAACTGCCGTTAAAAGTTATATTGGTTTCAAGACACCAATTACTAACCTACCTGTGGAAATAACCTTTGCCATACCTTTCTATATGGCTTTGATTATTGCTTTTATCCGCTATTGGGAAACGGTGCTAGATAATAAATTATAAAATGGGGAAAAAATGAACAGACAATTTAGAGCTACAGTGCTAACAAAGCAATTTTACTTAATCAGTTTAGCCGTAGGTAGCATAGCTCTTTTTATTGGGATGGCGGTAGCGGTTGGAAGCATACAAGATGCTGCATCTATGTTAACTATTTTAACAGTATGTACGCTAGGTATTGGCCTTGCGCTCTGGCTTGGCTTGGCCTGGTTGATAGGTATGGTGATAGTAGGATCTATTTGGGGAATTCTATGGTATGCAGGTTTAGTAACTGAAAATCGCGGTGAAAGTCGCCCGCAAGAAAGGTTATCTACGGAGGAATTAGCACTGGTAGAATATACGCTCAAAGCAAAGGATCGGGGTTTTAGCGATACGCAAATTGCTAGCCGCTTGCAGGCGCAAGGTTGGAGTAATGAAGAAATTGAACTAGCGCAAGGACTGGCAAATGTGAATATACGCCGACGATTTGGAGGGGAAGAACAATAATATTTAACTCAAGTTGCTAGTTATAAACTTCGGCTTGCAAGAAAAGCTAATTGCTAATAGCTAATATATAATTTTTACTGACATTAGCAATTAGCAATTAGCCATTAGCTGCTATGCATGATATAACTAGCAACTTGCGTTATTTACTCTTTTCCCGTGTGAAGAATACCTATTTAACGTTCGCGTAGCGTGCGCGCCAGCGCATACCACAGAGGACGCTCCAGGACGCAGAGGAAAGAGAAGAGGAGAAATAGGTAATTTTTGAGGGGAAGGGAGGGAGAAGGATGGTTAATCGATGGTGGGTTTATCAAAAAGAACGCTTCCCGGTTTTGAAACATGGATTGCCGATTGCAGTTTTTAGTATTTCGGCGGTTAGTTATTCGGTGCTGATACATGGTAGGAGAGTGCCGAATATTGGCTCAATGGTGGTTGCTTTTATCAGCGTTTTTTTCTTCTTTTTACAAATGCGAATTGCGGATGAGTTTAAAGATTTTGCAGACGATGCGCGATACCGTCCATATCGTCCTGTTCCTAGAGGTTTAGTCAGTTTGCGCGAGTTGGGTTGGGTGGGCGTTGGGACTGGTATGATTCAGCTAGGTTTGGCTTTTTGGTTATCACCGAGTTTGGCGTTGTTGTTGGGTTTGGTCTGGTGTTATTTCGGGTTGATGTGCAAAGAGTTTTTTGTGCGCGATTGGTTAAAGGCGCATCCTTTAGCGTATATGTTGAGTCATTTAGTTTACGTACCGCTGATTAATTTATATGCGAGTGCTTGTGATTGGTTAGTTGTGGGAAATGCACCGAATGCTAAGATATTTTGGTTTTTAGCGGCGAGTTTTTTTACCGGGACAGCTATTGAAATTGGGCGCAAAATTCGTGCGCCTGAAGATGAAGAATTTGGGGTAGAGACTTATAGCGCGATTTGGGGAAGGGGAAAGGCTGTGGTAGCTTGGATGTGGGTGTTGGGGTTGAGTGCGATCGCAACCTCCATCGCCGCATCCCAAATTAACTTTACCACCCCGGTAAGTTGGCTTTTAGGCATATTATTGGCTAGTGTGGTAGGGGTAGCGTGGCTTTTTCTGCAAAAACCCGTTACCCTTCGCGCTAAACTAATCGAGGCAATGACTGCACTGTGGACGCTACTTGTATATCTCTGTTTAGGTATTATTCCGCTTTTGTTGCGTTTGTAAGTATTTGGCAGACTCAAGTCTGCCGCTATACAAACAAAGCCTGCCTACGCAGGCTATTCTTATCTCTGTGGTTAGTTAATTGGGTATTCTTCTGGGGCGAAGCGAGTAAGATATTGGGCGAATTATTATAATTAAACGGATTTGAAATGAAATATATTATTCGGTTGGGAGATAAACAAAAAGAATCTTTAATGGGAGGAAAGGCTAGGGCGATCGCACAATTGCAAAGCCAAGGCTTTCTGATTCCCAAAGGGTTTGTTGTGTCTGCCATAGCGTTTGAAGATAGCGTGAATACGCAACCGAAGTTTGACGAAGCCTCATTGCAACAATATAAGGCAATTCAAACAGGTTTGGTAACAGTTAAACCCAGGGAAGAGGTGCAATTAGAATTGCTGCAAGCTTTGGCTGAACTTTGTGCGAATGGAGAACTATTGGCGGTGCGATCTTCTGCGAGTGATGAAGATGGAACGCAGCATTCGTTTGCCGGACAATTCGACAGTTTTTTAAATGTAAAACCCGCAGATGTAGTCGATAAAATAGCTGCGGTTTGGCGATCTGGTTTTAATATTCGCGTCCTCAATTACCGTCAAGAACGGGGTTTATCTCCCATTCCCCATCCACCTGCTGTACTAATTCAAAGAATGGTGAATGCGGAAGTTTCTGGAGTGGCTTTCGCAGCCGATCCGGTAACGGGAAGAAGGAGTATAACAGTTGTTAGTGCCGTTACAGGTTTAGCTACTTCTTTAGTATCGGGAGAAAGCGACGCAGATACCTATCGTGTCGATCGAGAAGGGTGTATTATTGAACGTCAAATTATTGGCGAAAAACCTATTCTTAAAGATGAACAAATTTTAGCAGTAGCCGAGTTGGCTCGTCAGGTTAGCAAATATTTTCAGCTTCCCCAAGATATTGAATGGGCAATTGAAAAAGGGCAACTTTACCTGCTGCAATCTCGCCCGATTACCGGGCTGGCGCAAATGCCCGATCCAGACGGTATATTTAACTTGTGGGATAACAGCAATATTGCTGAAAGTTATAGTGGGGTTACTACACCGCTTACCTTCAGTTTTGCCCGTCGTGCTTACGAGGAAGTTTATCGTCAATTCTGCCATTTTATGGGAGTCCCGGCGGATACGATAAATCAGCACAACGATACATTTAGCCGCATGATTGGACTAATTCAAGGCAGAGTTTATTACAACCTGCTGAGTTGGTATCGCGTTTTAGCTTTGTTACCCGGTTTTAAAGTAAATCGGCGGTTTATGGAACAAATGCTGGGGCTAAAAGAATCGCTACCAGAAAGCATTGTATCCGACTTACATGCCGCAACTTGGCAAAATCGCTTGCAAGATAGTTGGCGACTGTTAATGACGGTTTTAGGTTTAATAAAAAATTATTTTATACTACCTCGTCGCCGTCGGAAATTTTATCAAAGGCTGGATAAAGCTTTGCCGCCACAATTTAATATAGAAGCATTACGCACCGATGAGTTAGCGGGTTATTATCGTCACGTTGAACGTCAACTGATAACTCGCTGGGATGCGCCTTTAATTAACGATTTCTTTGCCATGATTTTCTATGGGGTTTTGCGCCGGATGACTGAGGAATGGTGCAAAGATAAGTCGGGAACTTTGCAAAATGATTTAATTGGCGGCGAAGGGGGAATTATTAGTACAGAACCGGCTGAAAGAATGGTAAAAATGGCTAAAAATATCTCAAATTATCGATATTTTGTCCAGTTATTGGGAGAAGAACCTTTAGAGGTAATTTTGTCAGCGATGGAACGGCTGCCGCAGTTTAAATTGCAGTATCGAGAATATTTGGAGAAATTTGGCGATCGCTGCTTAGAAGAACTCAAGCTAGAAAGCCCCACGCTGCACGATGACCCCTTGCCTTTATTGCGTGCTGTGGGACAATTAGCACAGG
>DNGJ01000317.1 GCA_003486305.1 Cyanobacteria bacterium UBA11371 | reverse complement strand
GAAAAAGTATCTTATCAACCATAGCATTACCCAGTTCCTGGTTCTTTTGGAATTGGTATGCTAATGTTCATCATTAACATTTTTACTCTTCCTCTCCCCCAGCTCCAAGAGATCCCGAAAGCATACTAAAAATGGAAGAGCCAGGGGGACACTTTTCCTGAGCATACCAGAGAGAGCGATGGCACTCTTAGCGATCGCTCCCCTACCCATCTAACTTACAGACAACAAACCTGACAGATTTAGCACCCGCTCTGACCAAAGTTTTGCTTGTTCAGCAAAGAGCATCCGTTGAGAGCCATCATCCCAAATCCTGGCAATACAATACTGCCACAAAGCTAATTGGATTTGTAATTCGACTAACTCGGCGGCTATTTCCACCTGTGCATCAGGTGCTGTCCATTCAATAAAAAGTTTACTTTCTTGCAGTAAACTTTCGACTAACTCGCGATTCGCTAAATTTTGACAACGGGATTTAATTCGTGCCAAATTAGAGGCCAAGTTTCCCAAACGAATGGGTAGCTCATCCCTTAAATAGCGTTCCTTTAAAGCATTCCAATTTCTCATAAGCCTCCTAACAACTGTTGAACGATCTGAGCAACCCGTTCTCGAATAACCGGATCTTGAATTTCCATTGAGCGATTGTTCTGACGCGGGCGGATATTGATCAGAGATTCATACCCCACTTCTTGAGTACGCGGATACCAATCCGCTCCCCAAATATCTGCTTGTCTGCTCCCATCTTCAAGCAACACAGCTTCGCAATCAGAGTGAAGTTCTCCACCACCTGCTAGAATTCCCCGTTCAATGTCTACTGCCAGTTTAATATAACTGCCAAGGAGTTCTAGCATTTCCTCGATTTGCTTTTTAGTGGCTCGCTCTCGAATTAAGTAAATCATCTTTGCCTATGCTTTGAATTCACAAGAATTGACTTTCATACAAGGATGGTAAGAAAGTCAATCCCTACTAGGGGACTCTTGGATCGGGAGCGATCGCTCCTAATATTGGTTCAGTTAACCAAACCTGCACGGAGAGCGCGGACAGCAGCGGAAGTGCGATCGTCGCAAGATAACTTATTCAGGATATTACGCACGTGAGTTTTCACAGTGCCGAGAGAAATGTATAGTTCCTCGCCTATTTCTTCATTGCTGTAACCTTCTACAATTAGCTCTATTACCTCCCTCTCTCGTTGCGTTAAAGGATTAACCGTAAGTAACTCGCTATCCTCTGGCTTTAGACCATGAATTGACACGCTGGGAACACCTGCGGGGATGGTAGCTTCTTGAAAAGGGTTATTCATTCGAGCCAAAACAATTCGAGCAATTGATGGATCGATCCAGTTTGCACCTGAGTGCGTTTCCACAATTGCTTCCACCAGTTTTTCAAACATGACATCCTTCATGCAGTAAGAGTTAGCACCCGCTGCAAAAGCCGCTAGCACTGAGTCCTCATTATCCTGCATAGTCAAAACCAAAACTTTAGGCTGGTTATCAAGGTTTGAATTAATAGGAGCTTTGACAAACTCTTTAAACCGCTTTGTTAACTCGATTCCATCGATTAATCCCGGTAGTCCTATGTCGATTATTGCTACATCAGGCAGGGTTTTTTCTAGCAGGGTTATCCCTTGCATTCCGTTAGCAGCTTCTCCTATAAAAGCGATATCATCGCAGTCATTTAAAGCTGCTTTGATTCCGGAACGGGTTAGGTGATGATCTTCGATTAAAGCGACGCTAATTTTGTTCATGATTTGCTGATTGAAAAGGATGATTTTACTTGAGAAAAGATTCGTGCATTTTTAACCCGTAGGGAGGCGCACGGTAAATACGCTGCCAAATCCCACTTTCGATGCGACTTCAATGCTACCCGCGTGCGCTTCTACAATTCGACGCGAAAGGTGCAATCCTAAGCCACTACCTGCTCTAGAATGGTTTCCCGTGCGAAATCTTTCAAAGAGGGTGGCTTGCTCTGATTGTCTGATACCGGGACCAGTATCTTCGACACTGATACTGACGGAAGTTACATCTTGGCGGACAACAATTTTTACGTCGCCAACATCGGTGAATTTAATCGCATTTCCGACTAAGTTGGTCATAACGCGACGGAGTTCCAAGCGATCGCCCATAATTTTGATTGGTGTAGGGTCTTGTTCGTCGTAGGTTAGAGATAGACCCTTGTCAAGAGCAACAGGTTCGAGTTCTTTGACGACTTCTCTTATCATCTTTTTGAGATTGAAGGGAGCGCGAGCCAGTGTCTTACAACCTGCTTCAAATCGATGTACCTCTAGTAATGTATTGACTAATGAGAGCAAATTTTGGTTACTGTCAGAGATTGTTGCTATTGCTTCTATCGCATTAGGGGACAGCGAGCCAAATTTGCCTCGTTGGAGTAGGTTCAACATTCTATCTGCTGCTACCAACGGAGTCCGCAGATCGTGGGTAAGACGAGAGACAAAATCTTCTCGTGCCAAAGTCATTTTCTGCATGGCATCTATGCTATGTTTTAGCCGCAGGAGACTACGCACCCTCGCTAGTAATTCGTCTACCTTAATTGGCTTGTAGACAAAATCATCTGCACCCAAATCAAGTCCGTTGACTCTGGGAATTGATCGATCGGCAGTGATTAGCAAGATGGGTATAAATGGTAGTTGAAGTAGAGAGCGAATTCTTAACGTGACTTCGTAGCCGTCAACATCAGGCATCATCACATCCAATAGAATTAAATCGGGCGGCGATGCTTCAACAGTTGCTATAGCATCAAGTCCGTTCGAGCTTGTGCTGACGCAGTAACCTTCTTCTTCCAGGATCGTTTGCATAAGGAATAAGTTATCGGCTACGTCATCAACTGCCAGGATTTTACTGGGTTTATCTCTCATTTATCCGCTGTCCTCTCTTATTCCCGTCCAAAACTTAACAGCGATTCCGTTTCTTCAGGTTCAGTCTTTTGACGGTAAAAATTAAGAAATTGCTGATAGTCGTGAATCTGTTGAGCTTGTTCCAGTTTTCGCTGTTTTCTGATTCGCAGCAAGTAGTCTTTTAGCCTTGCATAGCGCCATCCGACTTGAACTCCCAACTCGTAGATTTTTTGTGCTTTCTGAAAAGCGATCGCTTCGATTAAAATTTGTACAATCGACTTGGAGTTTTTTTCGCCTAGCGTTCTTCGGTTACGTTTACCGTCAGTACAGCCATTCCAAAACTCGCGACTATTGGATGAAGGGTGGATGTTCAGTCGATAGTCACGCAGCGTCGATTGCAGCCACTCTAGGTCTTGTTTTCTGTCGGCTGCAAGGGAATCGTTCGGCTGATATTTGCTCCAAGCTCGGATACAAGAGCTTAAAGCTTTCTCAAATGCTGCCAAATGGCCAGAAGGTGTTTTTGGAATTTTTGAGCTTGGGAATAGTCTGTAATCTGAGAAAATGTTAGGTTCTGGCATAGTTATAAACCTTTGTAAGATAGGGTTTGAGTTGCCGTTTCTTTTCTCTGTCTCTAATTCCCCAAAATATCAACTGTTCAGTTTGAGCGAGTTCTACCTAAAAGCTGATTTATTTTTCCTTGTCACTCGTGGTTATTATGGAAAAAACAGATGCCCCATCAACCGACAGGGCATCTTCACAAAAACTTTAACTTTTAGCGAGCGTTTGGGGTCTTGTCAATGGTCTTTAATTCGCCAATAGAGCTTCTAGATCTGTGAGGATTTTTTGGAGACGTTTCTGCTTTTTAGGATCGCTCCAAACTTTTGAATTGGTAGCTTTTGTCAAAGCCACCTTAATTTGGTTTTTCAAACTTTCTTCAGGTTTTTCTGCCGAGGGTTTTGTTTTTAATGCCGCAATCCGCTCTTTAATTTGAGTTAAAGAAAGATTTTCGGCGATAGCAGTTTCAAGCAGCGATTTTCTGAGCGGCTCGTCTTTGACTTTAGCGATCGCCCGCGCCTTAGTGTATTCAATCTGCCCCTTGCGAAGTGCTTCAAGGATATCGTCAGGGAGCTTCAACAGAGAGAGTCGATTGCTGACAAATGACTCCCATCCCATTCGCCCTAACTCGTTAAAAACTTTGATAACCGTTTCCGCACCCTCTTGAATGATAACGTTATCATTCGACCTCTGCGCGTCGTTCTGCATCCGGTAAAGCAGCCGACTTACATCGTCTGGGGGGCAATCAAGGTGATGTGAAAGCAGTTGTAGAATTCCTTCTGTTTCTTCAACTGGGTTGAGGTCTTCCCTTTGAAGGTTTTCAACTAAAGCTATGTGTAAAGCTTGTTGCTCAGTCAATTCCAGAATAGTAACGGGAACTTCTTTCAATCCCACTTCACGAGCGGCTCTTAAGCGTCTTTCACCTGCTATTAGCTCGTATAGATTATCACCTATGGGTCGGACTAATAGCGGTTGTAGAATTCCATCAGCTTTGACTGATTCAACCAAAGACTGCATCGCTTGGGAGTCAAAGTATCGACGGGGTTGAGAAGTTGGAAGCTTGATCGCGTCAATAGGAATCACATTTTTTACCTCTTTGTCGGTTTCGTCATCATCTCCAAATAAAACGCTCAAATTCGCTTTACCTTTATAGGGTTGCTCATTCTTACTTACCATTGAGTTTCTCCATTTTTGCAGCTAACTGGTCTAATATTCTGATGACAGCATTCTTGGGTTCGTATACAGCTAGCGGGACTTGTTTTTCCGATGCATCCACAAAAGCAGTGATTCGCGGGATTGGATTATAGACTGGGCCAACAGGAGCAAATTGCTCTTGAATGGCTTTGAGAGTTCGTTTGTCCTGGGAATTGATAGCTGCGTAGCGAGAAGGAACGAACCCGGCTATTTGTAAGAAGCGATTTCCTTTCTTCCTGACTCTTGCCACGGTTTGCAAAAGGAGGTTGGTTCCCTCGAAAGCTTTATAGTGCGTTTCGATGGGAACTAAGACGTGAGTGGCAGCTACTAAACTGATATAACTCAATAGCCCTAAACTGGGCGGGCAGTCAATCAGGATGAAATCGTAATTGTCTTTGATGGGAGCGATCGCATCCTGTAAGCGAACTTCCCGAAAATCCATATTGACCAGCTGAATTTCAGCCGCGCTGAGATTGATGTTAGTAGGAGCAATATCCATCCCGTGAATCTTGGGGTGGATAGATAAAGGCTCCTCGTTGACAATTGCATCAAACACGGTTTTTTCCAGGCTACTAGGGTCAATGCCCATGAAGAGCGTGAGAGAAGCTTGGGGATCGAGATCGATGAGCAAAACCTTGTTTCTACGCTTAGAAAGTTGGTAGCCCAAGTTGAGCGTAATAGTTGTCTTCCCCACACCGCCTGCTTGATTGAACAGCGATATTACCTTTGTCATGGTGTCCTCATACAATAAAGTTGTATCCTGAACGATAAACTCGTATCCTAAACAATAAAGTTGTATCCTGACTGGCATAAACCGGGCGAGTAAAAATCTGATACTGTGGCGATCGCCTGAAGTACAAGTGGCGATGGTAGTGGCTTTCGTGTCTTTGGAGCGAATTCATAGTGAATGATGTGCCAGTATACAACTTTATTGCTGACGTACATTTGTAGTCTTGTAACGCACCATTATTATTTGGGTTCTGTGTGAAGGAGAAAGCTACGGCTGAGACTGTAAGCATATTTGTGCTTGATCGATCTTTGGCAGTGCTTTCACGCGAAGCGCGTGAATCATTTGCATTGACCGTTCTAAAAAACTATAGATATAGTCTCATATTGTTGGACATCTCTAAGGGCAGATCATTTATTTTTAATTCTTGTGTTAGCCTATGGTTTACCGTTGGGGATGCTAGCGTTCCAAGTTATAATAAAAGAAGTTTATGGTAGAACTCGGTCAGCCTGTTGAGTTTAAGGCAGTTACAGAAGGGCAGAACTTACCTCCTGTGGATGAAGCAGTCTTAAATGGAATAGAGGATATAAAGAGAACATTAGCGAGCAATGACCTGGAACAACAACTAGCTGTTCTGCCCGATGCGCTCAACTACGGTCAGCCTGGTATAGACTTACTGGAGCAAGTTTACGAGCGAGAATCAGGGCAGCTAAAATGGGCAGCTTGCAGTTTGCTAGATGACTGGTATTTAAGACAACTTACAGAAGCTCAACATTTACGAGCAGTTCAAGAAGGTAATCTGTTCTTTGCAGTAACCTGTCTTCGCACCATAGAAGCAGGTGGGGCTGTCTATTCTAATTCGATTAGTTCGGATGGACAGCTAATGGCGGCAGTAATAGGTAAAGCTAGCAAATTTATTAAAATTTGGGATCTCTCATCTAATCGCTTAGTGCATTGCTTAGAAAGGCATAGAAAATATTTTGAATCCGTGGTTATCAGTTCTAAACAAGAACTAATTGTCGCAGGTCACGCTCAAGTCATAATTTGGAATTTATCATCTCGCAAAAATGTTTATACTTTACAAGCGCATAGATGGGTTAGGTGTGTCGCTACGAGTCTTGATGGAGAGAGAGTTGCAAGTGGGAGTTCAGATGGTGTTTGTAATGTCTGGGATACCTCAACTGGTAAACTGATTCATACATGGTATTCAGACGAGCCAGACTGGATCGAGGCTGTGGCATTTACTCCAGATGGGACACGATTAATTACAGCTGGCGAATGTTCTTGGGTTAGAGTTTACGATTTATTGAATGGTGAACTAATTTACGAAAAGCAGATAGAGGAGTTCGCTTATGAAGTTACCTGTATTGCGATAAGCCCAGATGGGCAAACCCTTTTTTGTGGAGGTAATGAGGACAATAAGACGATCGCTATACTAAACCTAACTAACGGGGAGCTTATAGCGCTTTTAGAAGGGAGAAACTCTGATAAGAGTGGGAATCAGTATATTTACTCCATTGCTATTAGTCCTGATGGAAGAACTTTAGTAAGCGGAGACGATAATCATACGATTGAAGTTTGGGATTTGCAAACTCGAAGGCTAATTCGGATTTTACAAGGGCATTCGGGTGATATCACCTCCGTAGCTATTACCCCAGATGGACAAAGAATTATAAGCGGTAGCGAAGATGGCACGATAAAAATTTGGGGAGTCGAGGATTCGGCTGGGATAGAGAGTGGTTAGTAATCAAGCTTAAGCTGTCTTTATATCAACCGTAAAACAAAATTCGCCCATACGTTCTGTATCATTCGGATTAAAGTCAGTTAATACTGAAGACGTACCAATAGCAATATAAGCACGTGATAGGTTCGATGAACCAAGGCTGTAGATACCAAAGGTAACTGAATATGTCTTTAGGCATCATGCAGAGATTTCCCCCAGAACATATTTGTCGGCTTAAACAAATAGGACTTGCCTTTTTTGAAAAGATAGCAACCGACCAAACAATAGCTGGAGAGACTCAGGATTTTTACCAGGGATTGCTGGTTGGATTCGACCGAGCAGTAAAGTTAGTAGATGAGGAAGATGGAGTGGGAAAACTTAACTTTTTAAAGGCTAAACTAGCAACGTTTATAGATGTGGAGAGCGGTTCTTCTCAACAATTTTCGAGTTCAGAGCAAGTTCCTGATGATTGTAAACCATCCATTTGTAGATTGGCGTCTAGCTGCATTGCTCAACTCAGACAAATTGGCACCGAAACTTATTTCGATCCAAATATAGAAGACTGCATTTACCCAGACGAAACTCAGGATTTCTATCACGGTTGTATTGCCGCATTTGATTGTGCAATCTCCCTGGCAGGAGAGAAATATGCGTATGCTCAAATTAGTTTACTGAAAACTAACGCTGCCTATTTTATAGATTTAAACAACGACCGGGAGCGTCAGACTAATAGCCTGGAGATGAAAGCCTTGCCTTTTCTAAAACGATATCAAAAACAGGGTAGACTGAGCGCTTTGGTAAAAGCAGATAGTGAAACTCAAGTTGCTTCGGTAGAGCAAGATGATGTAAATTTGCTTTTTACACAGGAAGAGTCTAAAGATTCCGATTTGCTGGAACAAAGAGATGATGTAGATGAGGACAATACCGCACCCCTTGTCTCAAGTAATTCTGCTATTTGGCAACATCAGAATAGGGAAAGTGAGAACGATAACGCGAGTTCAAACGTGCAAGCAGCAGAACAAGCTGAGGAAAAGACCGTTCAATTGTTTCAACAGCAGAGGTTAGAAGCAGAAGGTTTGCTAGTTGACATTCTATTGGATAACTATCAAAAGCTAAAGCTAGGGAAACTCAAGGTTATAGAAGACTGGACAGCGTTTTTAGACGAGGGTGAAGCTATTAGAGTAATTTGCGATCGCGAAGATCGTATTGTCTTGCGAATCACTCTAGATGGTGAAGTCCAAAGCGCTTTGTCTTATAGTGATGCTGAGAAGCTGAACGTGACTATTAGAGAAAAAGCTCAGGAGTCTGTAGCATCTGCGACAATTTTGGAGTTGACTGCTGATATTTCATTAAAGGATGACTCAAGCACAGATTCAGCTTCGCCAACAGGCGCAATAGATATTCAACAGATTCATCTAGCTGAAGCTATTTTACCCACAGTTCAAAAAGCTTTTGAATACGTATTAAACCATGCTCCCGACCGCGTGGAAGAGACGGATGAATATACTCGCGTTCGGGTAGGAGACTTGTACGATTTGATGGTCAGAGAGTCGGAAGGCGTTTCAGTTTCTTCTCTAAGTGTTGACATAAGAGGTGAGTTAATTAGAGTCAGAGGGGAAGATGTGGTTTTAGCTCAAGGGATTTTATCTGAAGACGTTGAATTTTGGGCAGTGGTAGCAGAACGGTTAGACCGTATAGATGCGATGTTTGAGAATGGTGATATGTCGGCAAATGACCGCGACATAGACAAATCTAAGGGCATTGAAGTTTAATATCGCGCATCTGGCTGGACTATGGGGGTACAGTGGCAGTAATCTGAGGAAAACTTCTGATAGTTTTATGGTTTCTCCCGAACAGGTTACTGCCGCCATCCAAACCATTGACCAGCTATCTAGTTGGCTGGAAAATGCAGGGCTAACTCAGGTAGCGATCGCTCAATTCAAATTTAACTCTCTTGCTGCCATGTACCCAGAGTTAAAAGAGGTAGCAGAAATTGCTAAATCCTTAATTGGAGCCACCTTTCCTATAACGGAAGAAGGGATGACAGTTACGGAGTTAGCTGGTATTCTCACAGAAAGTTTAGGCAAGAATGTAAAACCAGAGCAAGTTAATCAAGCATTAGTAACACTTGGATACCAAGAAAGAAATGAGGCAAAAAGAACTTGGAGTTTAACAGAAGCAGGGCAAGAACATGGAATTTCTTTATTAGCAACGTCAACCACAAATTCTTGGAGCGGCGTTCAAGTGAAGTGGCGTCGTTCTGTCATTTCGATTTTGTTAAATTATTTCCAAGCTTCTTCTGACCAATCAACCTCGATAACAAAAAGCGACGAAAGTTACCAAGAAATTTCAAAAGAAGTTTATCCAAGCAATAATGGCAATTACAACAATAATGCTGCTGCTAACGACACCAGCCCTAAAGCTGGCTCAAAACGCAAAAAAGCTTGGACGGTAGCCGATCGAATAAAGGATTTGGGTTTAAAGTCTAATCCGACTCAAATCGAGCTAATACAGAGTTTTGCAGACGAATTTTACTCGGATCAATATGGAACTAAGCCTTCAAAATTGTCGGGTCGAAGGAACCTCGTGTCGAGCTACCCGTCTGAAGCTTTAAGTATCGTGTATCGAGCCATTGAGACTGTATTTAATCCTAAGAAAAAATCTGAATCTTGACTTAAGACAGCAGCGATAGGGAAAGTTGTTTTTCTTTAGGTGTGTTAACAGCTAACCATTGCAATTGTTGACCAATTCCAAGACCTTGCATGGCTATTGTGATATTGTAGCCTGCTTTTAGAAGTGGTTCTACTATACCTTCTCTGTAGCGCTTTCCCGCAAGGATAATAAACTCAGTTCCTGGGGGTGCGATCGCTATTAGTTGCTTAACGACCATTTCCGACCATCGGCGGCGTTCGGGCGCTGATAGGTGGTATAACGATTGGTCGTAAGGTTCTACCATCTGGGTGGGATGCAGAATGCCGTGTTTGGTGCTGAGAATAAAGTATTCTATCTCTAGCGTCAAGATGTACTTTTTCGCCGCTTGAAACCACTGAGAAATGTATAATTCAGATGCTGGTGACGTTACTTTTCGTTTTTTACTAACACAGGCAATTAAGCCAATTCTGCGATTTACAATTGCATTGGTTTGAGCTAAAAGTAGTTGACCTAAGTTATGTGCTGCTCTCGTTAAGTTTTGAAAACGGCTGCCGCTCGCTCTGGCTTCAATTCCATTCTGACGCATTTGCGTACATGGACGACAGTAACAAAGAGGAATTGTAATTTTGTCGCCAGGTAAAGCGGCTATATACTTGGTTATTTGGCGTCCATTTGCTTTGTAGAATCTACCTTTAAAGGCTTCTAGCAAGTAGCTCGACCCGTCGAATGAATCGATGCCAATTTCAAACCAAGCTTTTGCATAAACTGGGGAACAAAGACCAAATACATGAATGTAACAGTGGGGTAAACTATCGCGGATTGCTGCTACAGATGCTATGTTTCCTTTGATATCGCTGGCGTTGATTGCCATACCGCCAATACCGATAGCGCGGTATCCCAATTCATAAAGATTACGGGCTGTTTTTATTTTTTCGTGGGCTGTTATTCCGTGGGTAACAGCGATGGGAGTACATTCGGGTAATACTTGTCGTGCCAAGTTTAAGAATTCTTTGGCACTATGCAAGTTGAATCTTCGTCGAAACCGCAAGTTTGAACCGGGAATTAAAATATGATCCGGTGCGGCAATCAGGTCGCCGGGGTGGGGTGAATTTTTTTGGTATTGAGCGATCGCCCATGCTGGCGTTACCAGCGTTTTTCCTAAAACTGGTATCTCTGCATTCCTGTATTTTACTGCTCCGCAATCCCAAAAAATCGGTAAATCTCTCGGTACAATAGCTCGGTTCACTGCTACCGAACATAGCCAACCTGATGGCTGTTGTTCGAGGTATTCCCAGATTCCCCGTCTTTTCCCATTAATAGTTAAATAATCTCCCTTTCCCAGCACTGCATAGTATTTGGGGAAGTGCATACCTAATTTTTCTCCGTTTTTGGTTCAATGTGCTGGTGGTGATAACCACCATTTTTTAACGAAGAACTACTAGGACGACGGTAAAGCAGATGCTGTTAATGTTCCAATAAATATGGCAGATGCTGGCTTTCCCGTTTCTAGATGTAACGGTTCTCGTATTTCATTAAGGATAAAGCCGTGTTCTGAATACAAACGAACCCACGAGCCAAGCGTGCGAAAATACCAGGGAGCCGGATCTTCAAAGTCGTCACTAAAGCCGTCCCACGATCCAGAACGCCATCCGTCTTCGTATCGGTGTTCGCCGCAGCCTATTAGTGGATGAATGGTTTGTACGATAAAATATCCATCTGGGTTAAGCAGCGATCGCATTTTGGCGAATAAACCCACTACCGACTCATTACCAAGTAGTGCGAAGTTCGAGACTACTGCATCGAATTTCTGGTTTAGCTTCCCAGCGGCAATCTCCTCATAAGATAGTATCTCGAATCGACCGCCGACCGCCGATCGCGCTTGTTCGATTAATTCCAGTACTACATCTACCCCCAGGACTTCGATCCCCTTCGCTGATAACGCACGCGCCAGCCATCCCTCGCCACATCCGAGATCGAGAACATTTTTGGGACATCGTTCAACCACAGCATCAACGATCGCGCGATCGGTGACTAACTTGCGACTCAGTATGTTTCCTTGGCGAACTGCGATCGTCCAAGGTTGTGCATTTTTGTGCCAGGAATCGATGATTTTGCGATCGCTCAATGGATCAATGGTCATAAAGAATCTTACTTGGTTAACTATGTGGCTGAGTGCGGGGGTTGCGATCGCATTAGAGATAAAGCGATTTTACTAACTTTTCTATCCACCGAGCAATTGAAACGTTTGGGAAGCATTTAAATTTAAAAGCGAGAGGTAAACATACCATGTAAACTAATCTAAAATAAGTACAAATTTCTAGCTTTTTATTTTGTACGTACATTTGACATGGCTTGCTCCTGAATAGCGACTAAAATGAGTAGGTGGGGATGTGCAAAAAATCCCTCCAAAAGCGAGAATTATTCGCAATTAAGTTTTTAAATTTGGCTCGAAATTAGGAATAAAAAGAAAATAATAGGAATAAGTAGGGAGAAATAGGAATAAATAGGAAATAGTAGGAATAAGTAGGGTTTTTTACCCCCTAAAATCGGTATCAATTTGCTCGATAAAAGTTAAGGGCATTAAATATCGCTTGATGGAGGGGTGGGTGGCGGGTAAAAAATTCACCTGGCTTTTTGAGCTAGGTGAAGTTGACCTATGAAGGGGTGAATAATGCTTGTTAATTCCGTTCGAGGCGCGTGCGGATTTGCGCTTTGTGTTTAGCGCGTCGTTCGCGCACTGCATCGATGTCAGCTAACCCATACAATTTTCGGGCATATTCCAGGAGTTCTTTCAGGCTAGCATCGGCGTAATCAATCCGGAATTGAGAGTTATGCTGTTTCCAATCGAATTCAATTTCGCCGTTGCTAAAACGAGCTTGAGCTTCCAGTTCGCGTCCGCTTTCTTCCCGCAACACTTCAATTAGCATTAAGCGCCGTTTCTCGTCGATTGAAATTACACGATCAAGAGCTTTGGTTACAGGTTGCTTGCGAGTTACAGTTGCAGTATTCATCGGTTTTACCTTTAATTCGGGTTACTTTTCATCAACGCAGCAGCAATCGCTGCCTTTGAAAGTTAAGTTTTTAGCTTTTAATTTTCAGGGTTATAAAGCGCGATCGCTGGTTATTCAATTAACGAATTTCTTATACGAGGCTTTTTAGAGCAACTTATTTGATTACAGATAAAAATCGCGGTATTGGTTACGAATACTACCGTAAACTTGTGAAGGGGTTGTTGAAGCTTTGTTGATGATTTGAGACTGGAGAACACAGATGTTTTTTGGCACGCTAATGAAGAAGGAATGCCTTGGTAGGTAGGTGACTCAGAAAGTACTATTTCGACTTTCGTTTCGACTTGGGCGGTGTTCGGTGTTCCCCAAAGTATTTTTCACTGCGGTAGCGAAGCCACACCCGCAATACCTGCGGAATTTGTTCTTTTTGTTCTTTTGTCAGCGTGTTGTAAAGGGCTAATGCGCGATCGCGTTCTCCCCGACAAGCAGCGTTATTATGAGCATCCCAATAGCCGCGGGCAACCCGAATCCGCCTACAGACTTCCTTAATTAGTGCTTCTCCAGTGAGAGGATTTTCTTGTTTCGCCATAGTTCAATAAGAACGCACTATCCTTAATCCTAACCCCTAGCATGAAGGCATTTGCCCTTTTTGCGGTCTAGTGTTTCAACATAAGGATTGTGCTTTCAGGGGCAGCAATGTTGTACCGCACCATTGATGAAAATCGGATTTGTATTACTCAACCCACTCATGCCTGGGTTTCTGGACAAATGGCTCAGGTTTGGGGCAATGAGACATTTGGCTCGATTGCTCCTTATGAAGCCGTTTGCTTGGGGGCAGAGCAACATGACATCGGTTGGATACCGTGGGAATCGGCTCCAACCCTTAATCCTGACACGGGCTACCCACACAGTTTCATGGAAGTTGCACCGGAAGTCCATACCAAACTATGGGCAGGGGCAAAACATCTGGCAATGCCGATGGGACGGTATGTGGCGCTGCTGGTTTCGCTACACGGGACAGGATTGTATGAGCGCTTTACCCACTGGAAAAAGTCACCGGAAGCGACGCGGGTTGTCGAAGCATTTTTGCAGCAGGAGAAGGAATTTCAAGGGCATTTGATTAACCAGTTAGGGCAAGATCCGGCTTATCAACCGTATGTTACGCCAGAAGCTTACGCTCGCAATCAACGACTCGTCGCCACCCTGGATGCGTTGTCCCTGGCAATTTGCATGGGTTTAACCGCACAAAAGCAGTTTGAGCAAGTTCCATCGGCAACAGGAGAAACGACTTTAACGTTGATGCCGATTAATGATGACCCAACTCAGTTGTGGGTAGAGCCGTGGTGTTTCCAGTCTGATAAGGTGACAGTGGTGTTTGAGGGACGGATTCTCAAGGAGAAAACAAACGACGAGCTTTCGATGCGCGAGCAACTGGCGATCGCTCCTTGGGTCACCTTGACGGCAACGCTTCGCCCAAGATAGAGGGATGAATGGATGAGCTTTGTATGATAATTTTCTAGTTAAGAGGTGAGAGCGTGCATGGCAACTTATTTGGTCACGGGTACCAATCGCGGCATCGGTTATGAATACTGCCGTCAACTGCTCTTCGTGGGCGATGTCGTCATTGCCGTCTGTCGCAGTGCTTCTTTTGAGTTGAAGCAGCTAGGGTTGCGGGTTGAGGAGGGAATTGATATTACTTTTGATACTTCGGTTGCTTCTTTATGCGATCGCTTGGGTGATACTCAGATTGATGCTCTAATTAACAATGCCGGAATCTTGAAGCGCGTCACGCTCCAAGACTTGGATTTTGAAAGCATTCGAGAGCAGTTTGAAGTGAATGCTTTGGGGTCTTTACGAGTGACCCACACCCTATTACCATTGCTCAAAACAGGCTCCAAGATTGTGCTAATGACCAGTCGAATGGGTTCAATTGGAGACAATACCTCTGGCAGTTCCTATGGCTACCGGATGTCTAAAGTGGCGTTGTCGATGGCAGGCAAATCCCTGGCTCACGACCTCAAACCGCGTGGGATTGCGGTGGCAATTCTGCATCCAGGGTTAGTTCAAACCCGCATGACGAATTTTACATCTGGTGGCATTACGCCGGAAGAGTCGGTGAAGGGGTTGTTGGCGAGGATCGATCAATTGACGCTGGAGAATACAGGTACTTTTTGGCACGCTAATGGGGAGGTACTGCCGTGGTAGGTGTGTAACAGAGATTTGGGGGAATTGGGAATTATTGCTTTATGGGCGA
>DNGJ01000315.1:21405-21553 GCA_003486305.1 Cyanobacteria bacterium UBA11371 | reverse complement strand
TACAATAAATCTCTCGTAAAACCTGCCCCTACTTGCATAACCATTGCTAACGGACATGATATGAAATAAATTTCAAGCTTAAAGCTAAAACCTTTTAAAACAGGTTGAAAATAATTTTATATTCCGAGTTTTGTAGGGGCGGGTTTTA
>DNGJ01000315.1:0-21117 GCA_003486305.1 Cyanobacteria bacterium UBA11371 | reverse complement strand
GGCTAATTCAACATCCCAATTAGAAAAATCTTCACCAAACTGAGACAAAGACAACAACTCAATTCGAGGATTATCCCGCACTAATTCATGCTGCGCCTCAGTATTATATCCCCAATCAGCCAAATAAAGCCTCACATCATCCAAATCTGCCTGCTTCGCCACCGATTGCAAAGTTTTCAATCGATCTTCTATAAACCAAATACTAACGGGTTCTCCATCCGCAGCCGCAATTAATTCTCGCAGAATCTGGTGTTTCGGACGCTTACACTCTTTACCAAATATCGAACCAGAAGGCATGTCAATATCTTGCTGCTGCAACAATTGCTGCACGAAGCGCCCTTCTTTAGTGGTGATAATGTAAGGTTTTACACCAGATGTGGGGAGACTTCGCATTCTCTCCACCACCCCCGGATAAAATCGATGCAAACTCAGCCACCCATCCAAATCCCGATCGATCCACTCATCCCGAAACCGATCCAGTTTCGCCCCAATATCCGCCGCCTGCAAATTTTCCTCGCGGACAATTTGCTCGCTTACCCCCGCCCAATCTTGCCAAATCTTTTCCTCTGGAACATCCAGCAGCAGCGCCCGGATTAGAACAGGCATTTCCCAACCAACTTCTATCACAGGTCGCAGCCGATAGAACGTCGGCACTAAATCCTCCGGCGGCGTTTCACTAGAAGGCGACCAAATTTGACAGTAAGTACCCCAAGCGGTCTGAAAATACTCAATCAGACCGTCACAAATTACACCATCAAAGTCCAAAGCCAGAATCGTAGGAGCGATCGCACTCATGCTGTTTCTGATTCTCAAATCGATTTAGCTTAGTTATCGCAGATTATGACCGTCTCTGAAGTATCGAGCGCATCAGCCTTTCAGATATAGCTAGGGGTTGCTATAACTATAACTTCGCGCGATCGCTTTCCTAACCCTGAGCTAGGGTACCGCTCAACCTAGCCATTAGCAATTAGCCATTAGCAATATCTATTTTTTCAACTGGGGTGCAAGGATTCGAACCTCGGAATGTCTGGACCAAAACCAGATGCCTTACCACTTGGCGACACCCCATCGCTTTGCCTCTATTATCATAACAGTATGTTAAGGGTTTTTGTCAAGCACTTTTATAGAAGAGTTGAAAAGGGGCAGGTGGGCAGGGGTGCAGAGGAGAATTGGAACGTACATTCTCACCCGCACACCTGCACAAGAAGCCCACCCGCTCGCTTACGCTGGATAAATCCTCAACCGTCGGTTCGGTTCATCCCCGAAACTGGTCGAGCGCAGGCGGTAATGCTCTACCAGTTCGTGTTGCATTTTCCGCACGTTGGCGGAACGAGGTAGCAATTCCACCGGCTGCTTTTTGGGAATGACGATTTGCTCTACCGCCAAACGAGCTTCTTCTAAAGCTTCGAGTTCGTCATCGCTGCCGTTCTGGGTAAACAGCCGCAGATCGAGGGTTTCCGGCATAGCGATATCGTCCATATTCAACATCCGCTGCAAAGCGTGAGTAATTTCTCCGATGCTGCCAGACTTAATCGCGTGGATGGGAATATGACGCGCTTTAGCGATGTGCCGCAGTTTGGAATGGTTTTTTACCTGCGTCCGCACCGCCAAAACCGCATCCGCACCATCGATATCTTTGGTTAGCACTACCGGCAAATTCAACGTCTCGATGACTTGTTCTAGCTGATGCCGACCGATGCCGTAAGGATAGATGTGCAGCGGCAAATCTTCCCCATTCGGACCAGATGCGATCGCTGTTTGTGCTTCCTTGCCAAAAGCATTCATCTGATACGTCGAAGCATTTAGCAAGCGTTCAAAATCGTTCGTCTGGGAAAATCGCTCTGGATCTGCGGTTTTCTTCACCGGCGTCATCTGTCCGGAGGCGCGCCATCCCGTCGGGCGCAATGACGTTACCGCAGCAGTTGCAACTGGGGCGCTCTTTGTCTCGCGGGTAATTTTCACCTCCCCAGTTTCGCTGACGCTTCTGATTTGCGGCGAAGGCGTTACTCCCCGCAGCAGGGCATCCACCGTATCGGCAACGCTCTCGTGAACTGTCCAGCGCTGCCTTTCTTGCATTTCTACCGCAATCTCAAACGTCGGCGGTGCTTTGCGTTCCAAAACCGTTTTCTGCGAACCCCGGCGGCGCGCTTCTTCATCCCCCAAAGTCACGGCTTGAATCCCGCCCACCAAATCCGATAAAGTTGGGTTTTTTATCAGGTTTTCAATTTGGTTACCGTGGGCAGTACCGACCAATTGCACGCCCCGTTCGGCGATAGTACGCGCGGCTGCGGCTTCTAATTCCGTGCCGATTTCGTCAATCACGATTACTTCCGGCATGTGGTTTTCCACCGCCTCAATCATGACTTGATGTTGGAGTTCCGGACGAGCAACTTGCATCCGGCGGGCGCGACCAATCGCTGGATGGGGAATGTCACCATCTCCCGCAATTTCGTTTGAGGTGTCGATTATTACCACCCGTTTTTCGAGTTCGTCTGCCAAAACGCGGGCAATTTCTCGCAGAGCTGTTGTTTTTCCAACGCCCGGACGCCCCAGCATCAAAATCGACTTGCCGGTTTCTACTAAGTCGCGGATCATACCAATGGTTCCGAAAACCGCTCGCCCAACGCGGCAGGTTAAGCCAATAATTTCCCCGCTGCGATTGCGAATGGCGCTGATCCGGTGCAAAGTCTGTTCGATGCCCGCGCGGTTATCGCCGCTAAAATTTCCGACGCGCTGGATGCTATAATTCAAATCTTCGCGAGAAACCGGCTTCTCGGACAGGTATTCTGTTTTCCCTGGGAAGCGGGCTTCTGGGCGGCGGCCTAAATCCATCACCACTTCTACTAAACGATTGAGCATGTGGTGTTTTTCTAAGGGCTGGCGGATTTCTGCTGGCAAAATATCCAGCAATTTGTTCAAGTCGTCTGTAATCTGCGTGCTTCCTACGGCGACGTTTTCGACAGGGACTGAAGCGGGAACTAAAGTCAACTTGTTTTCAGGAGGCGTCGTACCGTGAGGACTCATCATATTTATTGGCATGAACAGGGTTGTTACAAAAGGTTAATGGGTCAAGCAAACTTCAAGTTTTGGCAACTGAGAGCATGGGCAAGGGGCTATCGGGGTCTAATAATACATTCATAATACAATCCTACTTCACAGGCGAAGGTTTGAAGAAAATTCGGGTAACTTAAGTTGGGAAACGAGGGAATGAGCGTAAGCAACAGCTTGCCAAAGAAGCTCTTTGTTGTCTTCTAAGCGCGCAATTGCAGATTGGTTATCGGGTGGAGTGGGACAGTCTTCGTTCATAGGGGTGTTTTCTAACAGGTCTAGAACGGGCGACAAAAGCACGCGGGCGTAGCTGCCATAGGCAACACCTGCAATGTGGGCATTTGGTTTGGGGGATTGGACGGGCATAGCAGAATCAGAGGGTGCGTTTGCATCAGTCGCGGTGTCACCACCTTCCCTCGCGTTCGTTTCTTCTTGCCGATGACCAATTACCAATGACCGATTACCCAAACTGGGATTGAGCAAGCCTACTGCCTTAAGCTTGATAACTGTGTGGCTGTTAGTGCCTCCTGCTAATTGCACATATCCGGGTAGTCCTGCGGATAGAACTTTTTGGCCTAATTTGATCGCCGCGTGGGTAGTGCCTGCACCAATATCGCCACTCATCGGGCGTCCGTCTGTTTGCCAGACGAGGGGAATCGGTAGAGGTTCCATGATTTCGTAAAGCGATCGCAAGTATTCAATTAATCCTTCAGAGTCGGGACAGCTAACAGCGATCAGCTTCAAGTGGTGGAGATTGGGCGCGATCGCACCCCACAATCTTTCAAAGTCGGCCTTTCTCCCCACAGAGGTATGAATTTCTACCGCGTCGATTCCCGTTGGCAACACTTGTCTTGCGATCGCATCCGGCGTCGATACGTAAGAACGAGTATAAATCAAATCGTATGGACATACGGGAATACACCTGCCACACCCGTAGCAGCGCGAGTCGATCACCCCGAAATTATTATCGGGGAGATGGAAAGCGTTCGAGTAGCGTGGCGTCAGCCGTATCGCGTCTGCCGGACAAATCTTTTCGCAAGGACGGGTACAGTCTGGCGGACATTGAGTTGGATTAAACTCTGCTTTGCGAAAATGAGGATCTTCGCCATCATTGAGGCTGACCATCAGCCAAGGCAAACCCTTGAAGCCATACCCACGCGGCTTCGCTTCAGAAGCCAACTCGCCCGCCACTTGTAGCGCTGCTTGCGCCGCCGCGATCGCAGCAGGATCTGCGGCAACGTCGATGCAGTCAGCGCCTGCCAGGGTATAGGCCAAAGTTAGATTCCTAACAGCAGGGAGGTGTTGGAAGCTGGCTCCGCAGATCAGCTTAAACCAGTGACCCTCCCTTAAGGAATGTAAGGGAAAATACAGATTGGTCACCCTTATATGGTAAGCGTTCCTCAAACAATTGGCGATGCATGATTACCAATGTGCTATGACCGGGCAAAGAAAGCAAGGGGATAGAGAAAATTGATTTGAAGGCCAAACTTCCCACGGGACTGACGCAAAATCTCCATCACTAGAGTTTGGCTTACCAGCTTACCCTTACAGGTAGCGTCTGTATTTTATATTTGCGTAAGTCCACTTAGGCAAAAATCAATCGAAAGTAACAAATCTTTATGCGTCACGCTAATTGGTAATTGCTAATTGCAAGCTTGCTAATGGGGAAATAAGTTTACTAATATAGCATTTTTCTTGGCATTAGCTATTAGGGTCTATTTTTATAAGATATCTCGTATTTCCACGGATTGATTGGTAAAACCCGCCTCAACGAGGGGCGGGTTTTACGACTGGGGGGCTACTTTAACAAAAAATTACCCGCCTGTGCTTGAGTTATTAGTCAGCGATCGCATTCATCAAAACTTCCGCCAGCGTCATATCTGCCATATCGTCGATCGTGAGTGTATCGCAGATATCAAACTTAGCACCCGCCCCTTGCAATTCATCATCCAACGCCTTCAAGAACCGAGTCGCCGTCGCATCCGAACCAACTTGAATAATAGAAATCCCCAATTCCTCATCTCTATCCATCCGGCGAGAAGCTTCGATAATTGCCCGCATTACGCCTTTGCGGTCATCTGGTTCCCCATCAGTAATCACCAAAATTACTTCGCCACCCGCCTTAGTTTGACCCGCAGCTTTACGCTCAAAATAGCGATTCGTAGCATCTTGCAACACACCTGCTAAGTTAGTAGTCCCAGCCGGGTCATTTTCTTGGAAAATTTGCACGACCGTATTAGAAGTAACGTTATCGTAGCGTCTAAAACGGCTGGAAAACAAATAAACAGTAATACCATCCGGATCAAACTGTTCGCACTTTCTCGCCAATGCCAAAGTAGACTCCTGTGCAGCATCCCAGCGACTTCTACCACCGGGTTGATCTGGAGTTGACATGCTGCCACTTTTGTCAATAATTAACGTGTAATCGCGGTCTTCCATACCCATAGTTGTTTCCTGCCTCCGATTAATTTTCCACCTTCACGATAATTCTATGTAGGGGCAAAGCAAGAGAGCTAAAATTTTTAAATTTTATAGCGGATTGCAGCCGTATAAGGTACGGCTTCGTTTGTATAGCGGCACGCTTAAGGGTGCCGCTATTGCATTCTTTCGCCCCAAAGGGCTGTACCTCACAAAGATTGCAATCTGCTGTATCTTCTCTTGATTCACCCTCGCGGTGCTAGTCCGTAATAGCATTCAACAGCACTTCTGCTAGGGTCATACCCTCCATATCATCCAGCGTTATAGTATCGCAGATATCAAACTTTGCCCCAGCACCTTGTAATTCATCATCCAAAACTTTGAGAAACTTGGTAGCTTGAGGATCGCCCCCCACTTGGATAAAAGAAATCGCCAGTTCTTCATCTCTTTCCATTTGGCGAGATGCTTCAATAATGACTCGCATCACCGCTTTGCGGTCATCGGGTTCCCCATCTGTCACCACCAAAATTGTCTCGCCATTCTCCTTAGTTTGACCCGCCTCCTTGCGCTGAAAATAGCTATCGGTAGCATCCTTGAGTACAGCGGCTAAGTTAGTAGTGCCAGAAGGATCGTTTTCTTGAAATATTTGCGCTACTTTGCTGGAAGTTACATTGTCATAGCGTCTAAAGCGACCGGAAAACAAGTAAACTGTAATTCCATCTGGATCGAATTGTTCGCACTTTCTCGCTACCGCTAAGGTAGACTCTTGGGCAGTATCCCAGCGACTTCTACTGCCCGGTTGGTCTGGAGTTGACATACTGCCGCTTTTGTCAATAATTAACGTGTAATCGCGGTTTTCTACCATAAAACATCCTGGCAATTGTGCTTATAGCTTATAGGTCGCGGTTCGTGGATTAATTTCCATCACCAATGACTTATAAGGGTTTCTATATCCAGAGTATACGACTTCTCAGATTCAGGACTTACGCAACTGTCACATGCGATATGCCTCCGGCACGCTGCGCGATCGCATACACACGATCTGAGTATTCTGGACTTGACAAAAAGACTATTTACTGCATCTGACTTTATGATAATGATAATCAAACTTATTAGGTGGACAGCACGGGTCAAAGACCCGTGCTGTCCACCTATCAAAGGTTCAACTAAAGATAAAAAGGTTTATCATAACTAACAGCACAAAAACTCAACTCAATTGATAATAAACTATGAAATTTAGTAAGCTAGATTACTGCCAATATTTATTGAGCAGCCAAATTAACTATACAATAACCAATGCGTGCAGAACATATCCAAAAAATTAGCCATGACCAAATTAATCGTTATTTAAGAACAGAAAAGCTTAGCCCCCGCTTATTGTGGGAAAATGTGTTTTGCCATTAATTCAAATTCATGCCCAAGGTTATATAATTTTTGATGACACAGTTTTAGATAAAAGATATAGCCAAGAAATCGAGTTGAGCCGAAAACAATATAGTGGAAATGAACACAGAGTTGTAAAAGGCATTGGTTTGGTTAATTGCGTATATGTTAATCCTGAAACAGGCCACTTCTGGGTAATTGATTATCGTCTGTACGACCCAGACGGTGACGGAAAGAGCAAGCTCGATCATGTGTTAGACATGCTTCAAAACCTTATATACTATAAGCTGCTGCCTTTTCGCACAGTTTTGATGGATAGTTGGTATGCTACAAAAAACTTGATGCAATATATTGACAAACAAGGCAAAATTTACTACTGTCCTTTAAAGAAGAACCGCTTAGTAGATGATACAGGAGGAAGAGAAACTTATAAATCGATATCCTCTCTTGAATGGAATGAATCAGAACAAAAAATGGGAAAGATTATCAAAATAAAAGCTTTCCCTAAAGACCAAAAAGTGAAACTGTTCCGGGTAATTGTCTCCACCGACTTGCGCGGAATTTATAGTAACGAATGACTTATCTCAAGATTCTAATGATGTTGTACAAGAGGTGTGTAACTTTCGTTGGAAAATTGTCGGTGTACAAGAGAACTTAAGCAATTAACTGGGATTGAATCAAGACAGATGTCGAAAGGGAAGAATTCAGAGAAATCATATTGCTTGTGCCATGTTAGTCTGGCTTAGGCTCAAAGATAAAGCCTATCGCACAGGTCAAACTGTTTATCAACTTAAACACCGATTGCTTTCGGATTATTTAATTTACCAACTCAAACGCCCTAGCTTAACCATGACCTTGGCCTAATTCTGCTCATGCGATCGCATGTGACAGTTGCGTAAGTCCTGAGATTATTGGGTATTTAGATTAAGAAAAATCAAAACCAATAGCGAAGACAGAAACCCGGTTTCGCAAGAGAAACCGGGTTTCTCAATATCGATAAAATTAAAGATAATTTTTTAGCGATCGCTCGATCTCATTGAACTTCCTTCAAAGCTTGCAAATAATCAATTGCCGCCTCTAATTTAGAAGGATAACTATAAGCGAACTCTTCAAACCATAATCCTTCCTCTGAACGCGGTTTTAGCTTTTTCAACCACTGCTCAGCTTCCTGAGTTAATGCTTGTTTTTCCTGCTGTTTAATTTGTTCTTGTCGCCGCCGTTCTTCTTGCAACTGTTGTTGTTTTTTCAGTGCTTCTGCTTTTTCCTGTTCTTCAAACTCCGATTTGAGGTCAGTTAACAATCGTTCCTCAGACCGCGAGAGAAAACTTGTTGTTCGGGACACCTGAGTTTGATGATTTGGTAAAACGGGAAGTTGTGGACTTGATTTTATTCGCCGTTGTTCTGCTTGTGAGTTTTGCTGTTTTTTCAGTACTTCTGCTTTTTCATGTTCTTCAAACTCCGATTTGAGGTCAGTTAATAATTGTTCCTCAGATCGCGAGAGAAAACTTGTTGTTGGCGATGCTTGATTTGCCTGATTCGGTACAACAGGAAATTGCGGAGTTGATTCTACCGGCAACGGCTGCTGTTTTGGCGGTTTTTTCGGATTATCTTTTTCCTCATACTCAGCTTTAAGCTGAGCTAATAAATCGTCCATAGATTCCATAATTTAACCGTTTAATCAACAATTGCATTGAGTAACACTTCTCGCAGGGTCATTTCTTCCATGTCATCCATCGTCACCGTATCAACGATGTCAAATTTAGCACCAGCACTTTGCAATTCATCATCCAAAATCTTGAGAAACTTGGTAGCTTGGGCGTCGGTGCCAATTTGAACGAAGGAAATTGCCAATTCTTCATCTTTATCCAGGCGGCGAGACGCTTCTATAATTACTTTCATCACGGCTTTGCGGTCATCCGGCTCGCCATCGGTGACAACTAAAATAGTTTCACCATTCGCCTTTGTCTGCTGGGTGGCTTTGCGGTGAAAGTAACTGTTGGTAGCATCTTGGAGAACACCCGCCAAGTCAGTACGACCAGAAGGCTCATTTTCTTGGAAGATTTGGGATACTTTGGTAGAGGTCACATTGTCGTAGCGTTTAAAGCGACCTGAAAATAAGTAAACCGTAATGCCATCCGGGTCAAGTTCTTCGCACTTGCTAGCTAAAGCTAGCGTTGACTCTTGCATCACTTCCCAACGGCTTTTTCCACCCGGCTGGTCTTTTACCGACATACTGCCGCTTTTGTCGATAATTAAAGTATAATCTCGATTTTCCAGCATGGGAGTCTTCCCTATTAGCTCAGTCTTAATTCCAAGGTATCAAAACTGAGAGGGCATCGGGCAGGTGGGCAAAAGGTGCTCTTGAGCAGGTGTGTTCTTGTGCAGGGGTGCAGAGGAGATGGGGAGGAGAATATAGATTCAAATTCACCTGAAGCCCCCTTGCTCACCTGCACAAGAGCACAAGAACACACCTGCTTTTAACTGCGAGCTTAAGCCGCAGCCAAAGTATCTTTAAGGGGCATCCAGCGGAAGAAGCGATCGCCTCCCATTTCCACCACGATTTTGACTTTTGGTTCCATCTGGGGCAAACTCGCCAGATACTCAACTTCCTGACGAGAAAGAATATTGCCCTCAATAATCCACAGCAGCAAACCCTTAGACTTGGGTGGTAGTTGTTCTAGTTGAGTATTCACAATCGGCGGCACGTAGTAAACATACCCAACCGCTGCACCAGTGCCAAGGCTTTTTTTACCCAAATGCGGCGGGCGTACCCCGTGAACCCCGGTTAAATACATCGCCACATCCCCCAGCCCTCTAGCGGTGATGTTCAAAGCAGTATAACCAGCTGCCCGCAGCCGCCGCTGGTAGCGACCTTCAAACCCTCCCTCTAAAGGCACGTAGACGCCTAAAGCGCCCGACTTTTCCAGATCCCGGAGCAATTGGTTGCCAGTTGCGATCAGTGCCATATTTTTGCGTCCTATCCCGCCTAAAGTTCTACTACTCGCAGCCAGATGGCTTAGGAAAACGTTACATATAGCGCTATTGTAGTCGCGAACGTACCCCCCCAGAACCCAACCCGCTCAAAAAAATCTGTCACGCACTAGACAAACTTAAACAAATCCGCTATATTGATTGATTGTGGCTAAAATTTGATATGTTGTCGTTCTCGGCAGAGAGCAATGCAGACAATGGCTCTAAAATCTGGGCATAAACCGGATGGGTTGTGTAGGAATATTTTATTCCTGCCTAAGTTAAGAGCCAGCAGTTAAAACCAAACGTTAGGGAAGCTGTCAAGTCAACCAAATAGCCACTTGTAAATCTGGCCTAAAACGGATACTAAGCAGCAAGCTGTTTAAGTCCAGGTGCCAGGAAATGCCCCCAGCTAGTGCTTGGCCTTCTCACAGATTCAAGATTAGCTAACTAAAAACCTTGCAAGCGCAAGGATTTTAGCGTCTGAAAAAGTAGGGATGTGCTTGTCGGCTGGAGAAGTCTCCAAAAGGGTAAAACCGGCGATTGGAGCTGATCCAGCGGTAAGTGGTTAAAAGATTAGTCTTCTGACATTCCCGCAAACAAGTTTTCTGACATTAGTTGCTCCCGTTGGGGGTAGTTAACGTTTGGGAAAAACTGTGGGTGGTAAAAGCTACCCATTTTATATAAATAAGCGGAAGCGCATAATATCCGCATCCGATTGATTGTAGTGAGTAAAAAAGGAGAGACCAGGTACTGTGTCTATCGGTATCCTCGGCACCAAACTGGGCATGACCCAAATATTTGACGACAAAGGGAGAGCTATCCCCGTCACCGTCGTTCAAGCAGGCCCCTGCCCAATTACACAAATCAAGACGTCCCAAACGGATGGCTACTCAGCCATCCAAGTTGGCTACGGCGAAGTGAAGCCGAAAGCGCTGACGAAGCCAGAACTGGGACACCTAGCGAAGTCAAACACGATGCCCGTGCGTCACCTGCACGAGTACCGTGTAGAAAATACAGGGGAGTACCAGCTGAGTCAGGCAATAACAGCAGAGATTTTTACCCCGGGACAAATCGTAGACGTAACCGGAACCAGTATTGGTAAAGGGTTTGCGGGTTATCAGAAACGCCACAACTTTAAACGCGGGCCAATGGCGCACGGTTCTAAAAACCACCGCTTGCCCGGTTCCACGGGTGCTGGTACGACACCAGGGCGTGTTTATCCCGGTAAGCGGATGGCAGGTCGTTTGGGCGGATCGCAAGTAACGATTCGCAAGCTGACGATTGTGCGGGTCGATGCCGAACGCAATTTGCTGCTGATTAAAGGCGCGGTTCCTGGCAAAACTGGTGCTTTGCTCAGCATCAAACCAGCCAAAAAAGTCGGTCGTTAAATTTTAGAGTTGAGAGCTGTGGAGCGTGAGATCGTGGGGCTGATGCAAAAGCCCCAATCCTCCGATCCAGGCGTTGGTAACAGGACTGGGGAAAGATATGGTTAACTGCGTAGTACGAAACTGGGACGGGCAAGAAACCGGGCAGCAAGTCAGCCTGGAGTTGAAGGTAGCAAAAGAAGAAAACGCGGCACACATCGTCCACCGGGCATTAGTCCGCCAAATGACCAATGCGCGCCAGGGAAACGCAAGTACCAAAACGCGCTCGGAAGTTAGAGGTGGAGGTCGCAAACCTTGGCGGCAAAAAGGAACCGGGCGCGCCCGTGCGGGTTCGATTCGTTCGCCATTATGGCGGGGCGGCGGCGTGATCTTTGGGCCAAAGCCGAGAGAGTTTGAAATTAAAATGAACCGCAAAGAACGGCGGTTAGCATTGAGAACGGCGTTGGCTAGCCGAGAGGCGGATTTGATTGTGGTAGAGGAGTTTGGGGAAAAACTGCCTCGCCCCAAAACAAAAGAATTGGCGAGTGCGATCGCGCGTTGGGGCGTAGAACCCGAATCCAAAGTATTGTTAATCCTGCACGAGGCACCTGAGACAGTATTTTTGTCCGCTCGCAATATCGGCAATCTCAAAATAATCCAAGCCACGCATTTGAACGTGTTCGATCTGCTCAATGCAGACAAAATCGTCACCACAGCCGCTGCTATGGCAAAAATTCAGGAGGTCTACGGTGAATAAATTAGATCCGCGCACGCTGCCAGACTTGATCCGTCGCCCGATCTTGACCGAAAAAGCCACCATGCTCATGGAGCAAAACAAATACACGTTTGAAGTGGTGCCAAAGGCAAGTAAACCGCAAATTAAAGCGGCGATCGAGCAACTGTTTCAGGTAAAAGTTGTAGCGGTCAACACCCAAAACCCACCTCGGAAAAAGCGTCGGGTTGGTAAGTTCCTCGGGTTCAAATCGCAATACAAACGAGCCGTTGTCACCTTGGCAGAATCAGACGCAGAAGCAATCAGAAAGGTCTTATTCCCTGAAGTGTAATCGAGTTGAGATTTCTAATTTCAAATTCAACATCTGAAATCTGAAATCTTTAAGCGAACGGCGTTCTAATTCACCCAGCGAAAAATCAGAGATTGTTATGGGCACACGTTCTTATCGACCCTATACGCCCAGTACGCGGCAAGCGGTCGTTTCCGACTTTAACGAAATCACCAAAAGCGAACCAGAAAAATCGCTTGTCAAGTCAGTTCACCGCGCCAAAGGTCGCAACAACCGAGGCGTTATTACCAGCCGTCACCAAGGTGGCGGACACAAGCGCCTTTACCGGATTATCGATTTTCGCCGCGACAAGCACAACATCCCTGCCAAAGTAGTAGCGATCGAGTACGACCCCAATCGCAACGCTCGCATCGCCCTGGTTTATTACAGAGATGGGGAAAAGCGCTATATTTTACATCCCAATGGCTTGAAAGTCGGGACGACGATTATTTCCGGTCCCGATGCTCCCATCGAAGACGGCAACGCCTTACCCCTGGGCAACATTCCTTTGGGTACCCAGGTGCATAACGTGGAGTTAAAGATCGGTAAAGGCGGACAAATCGTGCGGTCTGCCGGTGCTAGCGCTCAAGTCATGGCCAAAGAAGGCAGCTACGTTACCCTCAGACTACCCTCTGGCGAAGTCCGCATGGTACGCCGCGAGTGCTACGCCACCATCGGTCAAGTGGGCAACATCGAAGCCAGAAACCTGAGCGCGGGTAAGGCGGGTCGGACTCGTTGGAAAGGACGTCGCCCCCACGTCAGAGGTAGCGTCATGAACCCAGTGGATCACCCCCACGGAGGTGGTGAAGGGCGTGCCCCGATCGGTAGAAGTGGCCCCGTCACGCCTTGGGGTAAGCCAACCTTGGGAGCTAAAACCCGTAAGCCAAATAAACCAAGCAGTAAGTTGATCGTCCGGCGTCGTCGGAAAGCCTCGAAGCGGGGCCGTGGCGGTCGGGAATCTTAATAGATTTGAGGTTTTGGATTGAAGAATTGGGTTTGACTTTTACAAGTCAAAAACAGCAAAGATGAAAAGCGTTCGATCCAAAATTTCAAATCAACCCCTTAAAAATCCACGCATCCAAAAGCCAAAATCCTATGGGTCGTTCTCTTAAAAAAGGGCCGTTCATCGCCGATAGTCTGATGAGCAAAATTGAAAAATTGAATGCTCAAAGCAGAAAAGAAGTGATCAAAACTTGGTCGCGGGCTTCAACGGTATTACCACAAATGGTAGGTCACACGATCGCCATCCACAACGGTCGCACTCACGTGCCGATCTTTATTTCCGAGCAGATGGTCGGACACAAATTGGGCGAATTTGCCCCGACTCGCACCTTCCGGGGTCACGCCAAGAGCGATAAAAAAGCCCGTCGATAGAAAGGCTAATGGCTAATGGCTAGCTTGCCAGTCAGAACAATTAGCAATTAGCAATTAGCAGAAGGAGAAAATTATGGCTACCGATACGACTGAAGTTAAAGCGATCGCGCGCTACATCCGTATGTCCCCGTTTAAGGTGCGTCGCGTACTAGACCAAATTCGCGGGCGTTCCTATCGGGAAGCGCTGATCGTGCTGGAATTTATGCCTTACCGGGCTTGCGAACCGATCCTCACCGTGCTGAGATCCGCCGTAGCTAACGCCGAACACAACGCAGGTCTTGACCCAGCCAAACTGGTCGTCAGCCAAGCCTACGCCGATGGCGGGCCAAGCTTAAAGCGTTTCCGCCCCAGGGCGCAAGGTCGCGCTTATCAAATCCGCAAGCCAACTTGTCACATTACCATCGCCGTTGCTGAAGCGGAAGCATAATCAAACGATTGCAAATTTTAGATTTGGAATCAATCTAAAATCCTTGCATCTAAAATTATATTGAGGACGCATTCGTGGGACAAAAAATTAATCCAGTCGGGTTTCGCCTGGGCATTACCCAAGAACACCAGTCTCGTTGGTTCGCCAGCCCAGAGCGCTACCCGGAAATCTTGCAAGAAGACCACACAATCCGCAATTACGTCGAAAAAAACCTGAGCAATGCCGGGATTTCCGCCGTGCGGATCGAGCGCAAAGCAGATCAAATCGACTTAGAAATTCGCACCGCTAGACCTGGCGTTGTCGTCGGTCGCGGCGGAACGGGGATTGAAACCCTCAGAACCGGACTCCAAGACAAACTCGGCGGTCAACGCCAGATCCGGATTAACGTTGTAGAAGTGGCTCGCGTCGATGCAGATGCAGGCTTGATTGCCGAATACATCGCGCAACAACTAGAACGCCGGGTTTCCTTCCGCCGCGTGGTGCGTCAAGCGATTCAACGCGCCCAAAGAGCAGGCGTACAAGGAATTAAAGTGCAAGTTTCCGGTCGGCTCAACGGAGCAGAAATCGCTCGCACCGAGTGGACGCGCGAAGGTCGGGTGCCCCTGCACACCTTACGGGCAGACATCGACTACGCTTACCGCACCGCCAAAACCATTTACGGGATTCTTGGCATCAAAGTTTGGATCTTCAAAGGCGAAATCATTCCAGGACAGGAAGAAATCGCTCCTGCTGCGGCTCCCGGAACTCCTCGTCGTCGCTCTGGCAAACGGCGGCAGCAATTTGAAGACCGTTCTAACGAGGGATAGCTAATAGCTGATAGCTAACAGCTAACGGCTAACTAAAAACTAGCAATTAGCAATTAGCAATTAGCAATTAGCTTTTCTGGCAATTAGCGATGAGCAAATGACAACCCATGTTAAGTCCTAAAAGAACTAAATTCCGCAAACAACAGCGCGGGCGCATGAACGGCTTAGCCACGCGAGGCAGTTCGCTCAACTTTGGCGAATTTGGCCTCCAAGCTTTAGAACCAGCTTGGATTACCTCCCGTCAAATCGAAGCCAGCCGTCGTGCCATGACCCGCTATATCCGTCGGGGTGGCAAAATCTGGATCAGAATTTTCCCCGACAAACCTGTAACGATGCGTCCTGCGGAAACCCGGATGGGTTCTGGTAAAGGTTCGCCGGAATTCTGGGTGGCAGTGATTAAGCCAGGAAGAATTCTGTTTGAAATTACCGGCGTTACTGAAGAAATTGCCCGCGAAGCAATGCGTTTGGCAGCGTTTAAGTTGCCAATCAAAACGAAGTTTATCATGCGCTCTGAGGAGACTGTATAAGTTATGCCGCTCCCCAAAATCGAAGACGCCAGAAATTTGAGCGATGAGGAACTGGCAGCACAAATTCTCACCGTCAAGCAGCAACTATTTCAATTGCGCTTGCAAAAGGCAACTCGCCAGTTAGAAAAGCCCCATCAATTCAAACACGCCAAACACCGGCTAGCGCAGTTGATGACTGTAGAAGGCGAACGTCAAAAGGCTCAAGCCTCTTCCCCACAAGAATCGGTTGCACAATCATAGGAATCGGTAGCGATGGCAGTTAAGGAAAGAGTTGGCCTAGTGGTCAGCGACAAGATGAATAAAACCGTGGTGGTGGCGGTGGAAAACCGCGCTCCCCACCCCAAGTACGGCAAAATTATCGTTAACACAAAGCGGTATAAAGCTCACGACGAAGAAAATAAGTGCAAAGAGGGCGATCGCGTCCGCATCCAGGAAACGCGGCCTTTGAGCAAAACCAAACGCTGGGTCGTAGCAGAAATTCTCACTTCAACAGGTAATGGGTAATGGCTAATGGGTAATAGGTAACAGTTACCAACAATTACCAATTACCAATTACCAATTACCAATTACCAATTACCAATTACCAGGCGCTATGATTCAACCTCAAACTTACCTCAACGTTGCAGACAATAGCGGCGCCCGCAGATTAATGTGTATCCGGGTCTTAGGAGCCGGTAACCGCCGCTACGGTTTTGTCGGCGATGTGATTATCGCTGTTGTTAAAGACGCCATTCCTAATATGGCGGTGAAAAAGTCAGATGTGGTGAAGGCTGTCATCGTTCGCACTAAGAAAAATATTCGTCGCGATAGCGGTATGAGCATTCGCTTTGACGATAATGCGGCGGTGATTATCAACAATGATGGCAACCCCAGGGGAACCCGCGTTTTTGGCCCCGTGGCGCGGGAGTTGCGCGATAAATACACCAAAATTGTGTCCCTCGCTCCGGAGGTACTGTAATGGCAAATACTCGTAAGGGTTCAGATACCCCTCAACGGTACAAAATGCACGTCAAAAAAGGCGACACCGTTCAGGTTATTTCTGGCAAAGATAAAGGCAAAGTGGGTGAAATCCTCAGCGTTTATCCCAAGCTCAGCAAAGTAATCGTTAAAGGGGTCAACATCAAAACCAAGCACGTCAAACCGAAGCAGGAAGGGGAATCGGGTCGTATTGCTACGATGGAATTTCCGATCCATAGCTCGAACGTGATGCTTTATTCAACTAAGCAAAACGTTGCCAGTCGCGTTTGCTATACCTTTACCGAAGCAGGTAAAAAGGTACGGATGCTGAAGAAAACTGGTGAAATCATCGACAAATAATTTCGGATTTTAGATGGCAGATTTCAGATTGAAAGGAGACCTAAAATCTAAAATCTAAAATCTAAAATCTGAAATTAGACAATACACAAAGTCCCTGACCACGCCCAGGGGAGATAAAGATTAAAGATGACTCAAAGACTCAAAACTCAGTATCAAGAAACGATTGTCCCCAAACTGGTGGAGCAGTTCAAGTACCAGAACGTCCATCAAGTGCCGAAGCTGGTGAAGGTTACTATTAACCGAGGCTTAGGGGATGCGGCAAATAATGCTAAGGCACTCGAATCATCGTTGACCGAAATTGCCACGATCGCAGGTCAAAAACCAGTCGTCACGAGGGCGAAGAAAGCGATCGCAGGCTTCAAAATTCGCCAAGGTATGCCCGTCGGCATCATGGTTACCCTGCGGGGCGATCGCATGTACGCCTTTCTAGACCGGCTGATTAACCTAGCCCTGCCCCGCATTCGCGACTTTCGCGGCATCAGCCCCAAAAGCTTCGACGGTCGCGGTAACTACAGCTTGGGCATCAGAGAGCAGTTGATTTTTCCAGAAATCGAATACGACAGAATTGACCAAATTCGTGGCATGGACATCTCCATCATCACAACTGCCAATACTGACGAAGAAGGCCGAGCCTTGCTTAAAGAAATGGGGATGCCTTTCCGGGATCAATAAGGAGAAAAAGATGGCGGTGAACGACACAATAGCAGATATGTTAACGCGCATTCGCAATGCGACTCAAGCGCGGCATCAAACAACACTAATTCCATCTACAAGGATGACCCGCAGCATTGCTAAAGTCCTCAAAGATGAAGGCTTTATCGCTGATTATTCCGAGGATGGAGAAGGAATTAAGCGCAATTTGGTGGTGGCCTTAAAATACAAGGGAAAAAATCGCCAGCCTATTATCACGGCACTCAAACGAGTCAGCAAGCCCGGTCTGCGCGTCTACTCGAATCGGAAAGAATTACCGCGAGTCCTCGGCGGCATTGGCATCGCCATCATCTCCACTTCGAGCGGTATCATGACCGACCGGGAAGCCCGTCGTCAAGGTTTGGGCGGAGAAGTCCTCTGCTACGTTTGGTAATAGGTAATCGGGAATTTAAGATTTAAGATTTAAGATTTAAGATTTTAGATTAAATCTGCTTTTCTTTAATCTCAAATCTGCAATTACCAATTACCGATTACCAATTACCAATTAGCAATTAGCAATTCAGGTGAATTATGTCTCGGATTGGTAAGCGTCCGATCGCGGTTCCCGCGAAGGTACAAGTGGCAATTGATGGTCAAAATATTGCCGTTAAAGGGCCGAAAGGCGAATTATCTAGAGTTTTGCCAGATGCGATCGCTCTGGAACAAGAAGGAGAAACCCTCAAGGTCGTGCGGCGGGATGAGTCCCGCAGCGCCCGTCAACTCCACGGTTTGTGCCGCACCCTAGTTGCCAACATGGTCGAAGGCGTTTCGGCTGGTTTTACTAGGAGGCTGGAAATCCAAGGGGTTGGTTACCGGGCGCGAGTTGACGGTCGCAATCTGGTTTTAACTGTAGGTTACAGCCACGAAGTCCGGATCGAACCCCCCCCAGGGATTCAGATGGCGGTGGAAAACAACACTAACGTCATCGTCAACGGCATTGACAAAGAAATTGTCGGCAATTTGGCGGCTAGAATTCGCGCCGTTCGTCCGCCAGAAGTCTATAAAGGCAAAGGCATTCGCTACGCCGGTGAATTTGTCAGACGTAAAGCTGGTAAGGCAGGTAAGAAGTAATGAAATTAACGCGCAAACAATCAAGACAGCGGCGGCACGAACGCCTCCGTTACCGCATCAGTGGCACTTCAGAACGTCCTCGGTTAGCTGTCTTTCGTTCCAACGAGCATATTTATGCTCAGGTAATAGATGATACCAAGCACCATACCCTGGTTGCGGCCTCTACTTTGGAGCCAGACTTAAAATCCAGTTTATCCTCTGGAGCTAATATGACGGCTGCTACTGAAGTAGGCAAGCTGGTAGCGCAGCGCTCCCTAGAAGCTGGCATTACCAAGGTTGTATTTGACCGAGGTGGCAATCTTTACCACGGTCGCATCAAAGCCCTAGCCGATGCCGCTCGCGAAGCTGGATTAGACTTCTAAAGTGGCTAATGGCTAATAGCTAATCGCTAATACCCTCAAAACAATTAGCAATTAGCAATTAGCAATTAGCAATTACCAATTACTAAAGGACACACTATGGCAGAACAACGAGAACGTCGTAAAAAAGCCAGCAGCCGTACAAGAGAAAAAGAAGCATCCGTCTGGCAAGAGCGCGTTATCCAAATTCGTCGGGTAAGCAAAGTCGTTAAAGGCGGTAAAAAACTAAGCTTCCGCGCGATTGTCGTCGTCGGTAACGAACGCGGACAAGTAGGCGTCGGTGTTGGTAAAGCCAGCGACGTCATCGGTGCGGTGAGAAAAGGCGTCGCCGACGGCAAAAAACACCTGGTTGATGTGCCCCTGACCAAGGCAAACTCGATTCCCCATCCAGCCCTTGGCAGCGGCGGTGGCGCTTCGGTGATGATGCGACCGGCTGCCCCAGGTACGGGGGTAATTGCAGGGGGTGCCGTCCGCACGGTTTTAGAACTGGCTGGGGTTCGCAACATATTAGCCAAACAGTTGGGTTCAAACAACCCGCTCAACAACGCTAGAGCCACGATTAACGCTCTAGAAACCCTGAGAACCTTTGCTGATGTTGCCAGCGATCGCGCTATCCCCATCGAAAATCTCTATGCTCAGCCAGCAGTTAGCAGCCAGCAATCTTAACTGATGTGGGCGAGTTGATCTAATCTGCACGATACAACAAGGACAAAAATATGAGACTAAACGATGCCGTGCCAAAGGCTGGCTCTAAAAAACGCCCCCGCCGACTAGGTAGGGGAGTTTCCGCCGGACAAGGCGCAAGCGCAGGTAAAGGGATGCGCGGTCAAAAAGCTCGTTCCGGTGGCAGCACTCGACCCGGTTTTGAAGGTGGTCAACAGCCCCTTTACAAGCGCATCCCCAAGTTAAAGCACTTTACTGTCATTAATCGTCGCGAATACACTACGATCAATGTCAGTAAGCTGGCATCACTCCCTGCCAATACAGAAGTAACCCTGGACTCTTTGATCGCCGCTGGCATTGTGACAAGCAATGACGGTCCGCTGAAAATTTTGGGAGATGGCTCACTCTCTGTGGCTCTCAATATAAAAGCAGCAGCATTTACCGCAGGCGCTCGCAGCAAAATCGAAGCGGCTGGCGGAACTTGCGAAATCATCGAGAACGCTAAGGGTTAGGGCTTTTTGTGCAGTTAGTGGCCCAGATCGCGTAGAGGTCCCTTTTATATGGTCAGTCAAACTAAAGCCCCAACAGCTCAGGAAACCTTTATGCAGATGGCTCAAGCAGCTGGACTGAGAAGTCGGCTGCTTGTCACCATTGGGCTGCTCGTTTTGGTACGCCTGGGCGTTTTCCTGCCAATGCCAGGAATTGATCGAGCCGCCTTTGCTGCAAGCCTCCAAAACAATCCTTTAATTGGATTTTTGGACATTTTCACGGGGGGCTTCCTCACCTTGGGCATTTTTGCTCTGGGAATTTTGCCCTACATTAATGCTTCGATTATCGTCCAACTGCTGACACAAGCCATCCCCAGTTTAGAAAATTTACAGAAAAATGAGGGCGAAGCCGGACGGCGGAAAATTTCTCAGATTACCCGCTATGTGGCTTTGGGATGGGCGCTGCTGCAAAGTACGTTCATTTCGGCTCGGTTAATTGCCCCCTACGCACAAAATCCGGGATTTTTGTTCGTCGTCAAGACAGCCCTGGCGCTGACGGCAGGGTCGATGTTTGTGATGTGGGTGTCTGAATTGATTACCGAACGGGGCGTCGGTAACGGGGCGTCGTTGTTGATTTTCCTCAACATTGTGTCGGCTTTGCCTAAATCTTTGGGCGATACGATCAGGTTGGCTGAAAGTGGTGGCAGGGAACAGGTGGGTAAAATCATCATCCTGCTGGTAGTGTTCCTGGTGACAATTGTTGGCATCGTTTTCGTCCAAGAAGGCGCTCGCCGCATCCCGATTATTTCGGCACGTCGGCAGGTGGGACGGAAGGTTTTTCTGGAAAAAAATAGCTATTTGCCTTTGCGGTTAAATCAAGGCGGCGTGATGCCGATTATCTTTGCTTCGGCTGTCTTGATTATTCCAACGTCTCTGGCTCAGGTATTTCCGAATCCAACTGTGATTCAAATTGCCAATTTATTGGCTCCGGGACAGCTGCTGCACGTCGCACTTTACCTGCTGTTTATCGTCTTTTTCAGCTATTTCTACGCCTCTTTGATCGTTAACCCGGTAGATTTGGCACAAAATCTGAAAAAGATGGGTTCTAGCATTCCCGGTATTCGTCCCGGTCGCACCACCAGCGAGTA
>DNGJ01000559.1:365-13483 GCA_003486305.1 Cyanobacteria bacterium UBA11371 | reverse complement strand
TCGGATAAACAGATAACGTTAATAATGCCGTGTCCCGGCTCTTGATCGTGGGTAATCGACCGGACACGATCTAAGAAATCATATCAAGTCCTTAAGCATCGGGCTTGCACAGTTAATATTGTTGTAGGGGCAGGTTTTACCAGTTACTTTTGATGCCAAGCGAATTGTATTGATAAACCCGCCCCTTGCAAGATACCGATACAAGCGGAAAAGATATCAGCTGTAGGGAACATTTTATAATCTTTAGATACAAATCAAAATTTATCCACGCCGTTCCCCTACAAGGGGCACGGCATTTTACAATCTTTGATATCATGTCCTTAAGATTACCCATAATCGGGGGTCGGGACACGGCAAGATTAAAGTTATCTGTTTGTTAGAGATATATATAATGCCGTGTCCCTACGCAATGACTGGGTAAGGTTTTTGATTATGAAGGGGTCGGGACACGGCAAGATTAAAGTTATCTTTTTGTTAGAGATATATATAATGCCGTGTCCCTACGCAATGACTGGGTAAGGTTTTTGTTGATGGGCAATTCAACGGACATGATATGAGTACAAATTAAAATTTATCCATGCCGTGTCCCTACAAAACCCGGTTTTAACGCCGCCATCTATCAAATTGATCTTCAGAACAGCCGTTAATAAAAGTGTTTTGTACCCAACCTCGAAGGGGTCGAACAACTTCCGGGGAAGTTCCAGGAGGTGATGTGACTCTTCCAGAGATTTGCACCCAGTTACCCGATCTTCGCACCGCCCTAACAATGTCTCCCCTGTTTAGTTTGGTGACGACTTGAGACTGGGTATTGGGGGCGCTGCGGATATTAACACCATTTGCATTAATAAACGAACAGATGCCATTGTTTTGTGCAATAATTTGAGGTTGATTGCGTGAATTTGGCGTTTGAGGATTGGCGATCGCATTAGAGGCAAGGGGCAGATTAGCGATCTGGGTAGATAGGATAGCGATCGCACCTAAAAATGTTCTTGAGGATCTCATATAAAATTCATGGCAAACAACCACTAATTTTAACTTACTACCATCCGATGCGATCGCAATTTATAACACACAGCTTTACCAAATTGTACTGGCTCGAAGGCATCGTCAAGATTAATGGTTGTCTCCCCCCCGCCGAGAAATAGGTAACCGTCTGGTTTTAAAAGCTGCCGCACCCTCGATAAAATAGCTCGCTTTGTCTCGATATCAAAATAAATCAAAACGTTACGCAGAAAAATAATATCCATTGGCGACAACAGTGGAAAAGTCGAAGTCAAATTAATTTGACGAAACTCTACTATCTGGCGAATCTCTTCTTTTAGCTGCCAATCATTACCACAAGGCTGAAAGTATTTTTGCATAAATTTTGTCGGTAATCCTCGAATAATTTCATGTTGACCGTAGCGTCCAACGCGGGCTTTTTCCAACATGGCGTTAGAAATATCGCTGGCAATTATTTGCGCTTTCCAATTAGAAAGATTGGGAAAATGCTCGCGCATCAACATAGCAATGCTATAAGGTTCTTGTCCGCTGGAACAGGCGGCGCACCAAATATTTAGATTTCGTTCTATTTGTCGCTGCTTTAGTAATTCTGGCAGGATATGTATTTTTAGTGCTTGAAAAGGGTGTTCGTCGCGGAAGAAAAATGTTTCGTTCGTCATTAATGCTTCCACAATTAGATTGTAGAGGGGATTAAAAGGCTTTTGTCGCAGTTGTGCTACTAAAGCGCCAATCGAATTAACTCCAGCATTCTTGACTAATATTGACAAACGGGACTCGATCAGGTAATGCTTATCATCGGATAGGACTACACCCGTGCGATCGCGTACCAGTTTGCGTATGTAATCAAAGTCAGCAGCGTTGATAGACATGGTAATTGGTAATTGCTAATTGCTAATTGCTAATTGCTAATTGCTAATTGTTAATTGCTAATTGCTAGTTAACGTCAACAACCTTTGTTATTACCGATTAACCATTAGCCATTAGCCATTAGCCATTAGCCATTAGCCATTAACTATTAGCCATTAGCTGTAAAATCTACAACTTTATCTACATCTAAAAATAGCAGTAACCGATCTTTAAGCTTATACGCTCCTCGAATTAAATCGCGTATTTGGCTGGTAAAAGTATCGGGAGGCGTTTCAAAGTCTTCTTGGCTGACTTCTAAAACATCTCCAATATCATCTACAAGCAGGCTAGCGGTTTCGTCGCCAGTGCGGACAATCACATTTAATGGTAGGGTATCTGGGGAGCGATCGCTTAAGTCTAACCGTCGCCGCAACTCAATTGCCGTCACAATTTGTCCCCGAAGATTAATTAATCCACCTACCACAGGCGGTGCGAGGGGTACTCGCGTCATCTGTTGATATCGAGTAACTTCTTGAACTTTCTCGACTTCGATCCCAAAAAACAATTTATCGAGAAAAAAAGTACATAATTGAGTGGTTGGTTTAGTCATTGCTAATTGCTAATTGCTAATTGCTAATTGCTAATTGCTAATTGCTGTTATTGGTGTATGGGTTTATCAGTTTCTGGCTTTATTTAGCAACTGTTAACATTTTTAGCCCTCCAAATAAATTATTACTAATCACAGAAGGCAAATCGATAATTTCAGTGACTTGGCCTTGAATTACAGCACAGTATAGAATTCCCTCCTGAGTAGCGCCGCCTTTAACTTCGATGACTTGTTCCACGATATCAAGCACCCTTTCTACTACCAAACCAACAGAATTTTCTCCATCTAGGGATACAATAACAACTCGCAATTTATCATCGTCGGTGGATTCTTTGTCGGCAATTGTTTCGCCACCAAAAACAGAAGATAGATCGATCAGCGGTACTATTTGCTCGCGATATTGGATGACATAGTGCTTGCCAACTCGCTCTAAAATCGTGGGTAAAATTTCTTCTACCCGGCATACATTTGCCAGAAAAATCGCTATGCGGCGAGCGTCGGGGCCTTGCACCACTAGCAGTTGCTGGGGTGATTCTTCTGCTTGCTCGGCGACGGTTTCTTCAGCTAACAACGCCTTTTGTTTCTCGGCGAATATATGGGTTTGCTGGGCAATTCCCTGGACGTCCAAAATTAAGGCTATTTTGCCGTCACCCATAATCGTTGCCCCGGCAAAACAATTGAGCGTTCTTAGTTGTTTTCCTAAAGGTTTAACTACAATTTCTTGAGTGTCGTTAATCGTATCTACGACCAATCCAAATGGTTTATCAGTTGCTTGGACAACAACAATATTTAGAACCTCTTCATTTAGTAATGTGTCTTTAATAATTGGCGATCGCTTAATTTCTTCTCCTCGAGCCAGCTTTAATTCTCGGTTTAAGTAAACCAGCGGTAGCAGTTTTCCTCGCAGGCGATAAACGGGGGTGTCGTGAAACATTTCAATGCTGTTGATTGCTGGTTCCCCTTCCAGGCGCAGGAGTTCGACTAAATTAACTTGGGGAATGGCAAAGCGATCGCCACCACCTAAAAAGTTCGGGAGATTGGTAGCCCCGTCAATTTATTGCGGGGCGGAAAATCGACGCGGGCAGATTTATCTGCCGTCAATATTAAGCTTAATTAATATTGATTTTGGCATGCAGATCCTAGTATATAATTGAAAAATAAATTGAATAGATGTGATAGTAATTGGCTAAAAGTAAGACATCAACATTCGTAACATAATTGCCATTAATTGTAGATAACTTGCAAGAGAAGCAACTGCTGTCTCGGTTGCAAGCAGCACGGCAACTATACAATGCCTGTCTTAACGAAGCAATGGCAAGAATGAATCTGGTACGCAACAGTAAAGCTTACCAATTAGCCAAACAAATAGATCGCAAATGGAAGAAAGCAAGAAGCGACGCCTTCAGTGCCGCACGGCAAGCTTATAGATATTCCGATTACGACATTCAAGCTTATGCAACAATAGTTAGCAATCGTTCCAAATGGATAGCAAGGGCTATTGACTCCAACACCCAACAAACTTTAGCCACCAGAGCTTTTAGAGCTAGTGAGAAGGTTCTATTTGGGAGGGCGAAAAGTGTCCGGTACAAGATACCAAGTAGATTTAGAAGCGTTGAAGGCCAAACTAACAAGCAAGGCGTCAGGTGGAAAGATAACCAGCTAGTCTGGGGCTTTCTTAAACTGTTGCCGATAATCGACAAGAATAACCCTGTAATTGGGCATGGTCTAAATTCTCCAGTTAAATACGTTCGCCTATTGTGGCGAGAGCTAAACGGTAGGCGACGCTGGTACGTTCAGTTAGTCAACGAAGGGATGCCATACCAGAAAGAAAAAAACTATGTGGCTGATGGAGTCATTGGTTTAGATCTGAATATTTCCAATGTTGCCTTCGTTGGAGATAACAAAGCTGGAATACTGTCATTCGCGGAGCAAGTACCGACATACGAACGGGAGATAAAAGCCTTACAGCGTCAAATGCAACGCTCACAACGTTGTTTAAATCCTCTAAACTATGAGCCGGACTTTAGCTCTCGTTTAGGACGCTCTTCAGCGATCAAGAAAGGTAAGCACAAGAAAGAAACAAAACAATGGAAAAAGTCTAAAACTTATCAAAAGATAGCCAGGAAGAAAAGGGAATTAGAACGCCGCAAGAGTGCTTATGCCAAGTCTCAAAACCGTAGAATTGTTAATGAAATCTTGAGGCATGATTTTAGATTACCAGATGCCAGAGATGGACGGAATTGAGCTAGCAGAGAAGATTCACGCTTGATCTCAGACCAAAGATTTACCTTTATTAATTCTGAGTTCTGGCGGCAAACCAACTCGCAAAGAAATCCAAGGCAAAGTTAATGTTTCGGCTTTTATTTACAAACCGATTAAACAAGCCCAACTTCACGAGGTTTTGCTGCGAACTGTGAGTCAGGAATGTAGCACTACCAAACCCTGCGTGGTAAAACCTTCCCATTTCGATCCAAATCTGGGCACAAAACTGCCTTTAAAAATTTTGGTAGTAGACGATGTGGAAGTAAACCATATCGTTGCCCAAGAAATGTTGAAAGGGTTAGGCTATAGCGCTGATACTGCCAATAGCGGAGTTGAGGCACTTTCTGCCCTCAGTCGCGGCAACTACGATGTTGTATTTATGGATATGCAAATGCCAGAGATGGATGGGTTAGAAACTACCCGTCGCATCCGGATGCAGTTTGCTGGTGATGTTGGATTAGAAACCCAATCCCAAAATCCAAAATCCCATCGTCCTTGGATTATCGCCATGACCGCGAATGCGATGCAAGGCGATCGCGAAACATGTTTAGATGCAGGGATGAATGATTATATCAGCAAGCCAGTCCGCATCCAAGCACTGACTCAAGCCCTCAGCCGCTACCAACAATTTACTTCTAGATTGCAATCTTTGGGACTCTTGACTGAGATCGGGGAGAGAGAACAAACAAAGGAAGCACCCCAATCAATTAATCCCGAAGGATTTCCATTGAATACGCCAGAAATCTGCACGCCTGAAGTCACTGCACCGACTCCTCACTCACCCGTAGCTGTTGCGCGCCTCGCATTTGAAGAGTTAAAAAGTTTAATTTCCCGTGCTGGGGAATTGGTAGCAACGATCGAAAATGAGTATAACCGGGTAACAAAAACAGAGATGACAGATGTAACAACTCAGGCAGCAAAACCGCCGGAAACTGTAATTGAGAAGGTCGAGGAGGTTGAGGATTTACCAGATGCGATCGCTCCCGATGTTTATGAAGAATTAAAAGAAATTATGGGAGAAGAAGCAGAAGCACTTTGGTTAGAAGTAACGAGTAAATTCCTACAAACCGCACCCTTAAAACTTGAAGCAATTAAAGCTGCCATTACCCAAGACGATCCAGCAACGCTCAAAGAATCTGCCCATGCCTTGCGCGGCGCTTGTGCCACCGTTGGGGCAATGCCTTTGTTTGGGTTGTGCGATCGCTTGGAACAGATGGGCGCTGCTGGAACCACAGAAAATGCCTTGGCGCTGATGTTACAAATCGAAGCCGAGTACCAACGAGTCACCGCAGCTTTACCTCCCAGTTTGTAGATAGTTGATTGGGTTGCGGTAAGAAACCCAACTAACTCAACTGCTGAGCTAAAAGATCCTGTAGTAAATTAACCAATTAACTAAGTATAATTACTTAAACAGGTTCATCCTTGGGGTTGGTGGTAGCGGAGATCTAGCAGCTGACTGGTGAAATTTAAGAAAATAGCATCAAGCTTAACAGATTGTGGTAATATGTGAAACCGAAAGCACAAACAATACTCAAACTTCAGCGCTAACTTGCCAGTGGCTGTATAAAGTTTTACTAAATAGTGCATTCCTTTCTCAGTACATTAGTACTAAGTTGAGCGCTCGAGCATACTATGAGAATCGTTTTTACCGCTCTTTTTTCCTGGCGCGGTCAATACGGCGGATTGCAAGCTCGTCTAGGTACAGCGTTTTCGCGCAAGTTTGTGTAGCGGCAGCAAAAATGGCAGCCCGCACACTGCTGTCGAAGGTGTACCTCATACGACTGCAATCCGCTATATTGCGTGCGCTGGGGGGATTTGATTAATTGATAAATTCACTTGTGGTTTTGTATCAAAACCGGCAAAAAATTCGTTGTTATTTGGAGAAGATATGCAAAGAGTAAAGAGACAACAGAAAATGATTTATTTTTATAGAGTAAAAATAAATTTAAAATATAAATGTTGATGCTGACTGTATTAAGAAACACCCAGGAAACACCTTTGGTTCTCATTGTTGATGATGAACAAACTCAGCAGCTATTTATGCGGCGGGTAATGGAAAAAGAAGGCTATCGAGTCATGGAGGCAGCCAACGGAGAAGAATGTTTAGCCCTTTGCCAACAACAAACTCCAGATATTATTTTAATCGATGCCTTAATGCCGGTGATGGATGGCTTTGCTTGCTGCGCTCAACTCAAAACACAGCCGGAAACTAAGCAAATTCCGGTATTAATGATTACATCTTTAGAAGATAAACAATCGGTTAATAAAGCATTTGAAGTAGGAGCGATTGACTATGTTACTAAACCGATTCATTGGCCCGTACTGCTCCAGCGAGTCAGGCGGATAATTAAAGAAGCCCAACTGTATAAAGAATTGCTTGAAAGTCAAGCAGCCAATGAAAAATTATTGCTAAATACTTTTCCCAAACCGATTGTAGAACGGCTGAAAAAAGTAGAATGGGTGATAGCCGATCAGTTTGAAAACGTCAGCGTTCTGTTTGCTGATATGGTTGGGTTTACCCGGCTGGCGTCGCAAATTTCCCCAACCGAATTGATTTTAAAACTTAACTCAATTTTTTCCGAGTTTGACCAATTAACCGAACGGTATGGCTTGGAAAAAATTAAAACAATTGGGGATGGTTATATGGTAGCATCTGGCCTGCCAACTCCCCGCGAAGATAATGCAGATGCGATGCTAGAAATGGCACTGGCGATGCAAGAAACGATAGAGAAGATCGGCAATCAAACCAGAGAAAGCCTCAAACTCAGAATAGGTATTAATTCAGGTCCCGTTGTGGCTGGAGTGATTGGGATTAAAAAGTTCAGTTACGACCTTTGGGGCGACACGGTGAACACGGCTAGCCGCATGGAAAAATATGGGTTTCCTGGTTGCATTCAGGTTACAGAAGCGACCTATAAGCAATTATCGAAAAAGCATTTATTTACGGCAAGAGAAGCGATTGATATCAAGGGAAAAGGCAAGATGAAAACATTTTTACTCGATTTTAAGGAGTATAAAAAAAATGCAGTTTGAGAGGGCAAGAGGAATGGGAATCGCGAGCGATAATGTTTCACGTTGGAGGCGGGAGCCTCCGCGATCGCGTTCCCAGGTTGAACCTGGGAACCAGCGAACCAGCGAAGAGTAATGGGAATCGCGAGGGATAATGTCTAAGTACAGAATTATGTAGGGGCGGGTTTTACCAACCATGTGTGACTCTAACAGATCAACTATATAAACCCGCCCCGCCCCGGCTGTAACTATCAACAAGGTAAAAAAGGAAGGAAGATGGCTTTAGTTCTAATTACAGATGATGCCGCATTTTCTCGGCGCATGATCCGCAAAGCGGTGGAACAAGGGGGTCACCAGGCAATCGAAGCGGCTAACGGGCAGGAATGCTTAAATATGCTGGCTACGAATTCACCGGATTGTATTATCTCGGATTTGTTAATGCCAGAAATGGATGGTTATGCTTTGCTGAAGTCTTTGCGCGCTCAAGGAGCGAAAGTTCCCGTCATTGTGTTGTCAGCCGATATTCAGGACAGCGCGCGTCAGCAATGCCTAGAATTGGGAGCGTTTATCATGCTCAAAAAACCACCAAAAGCCCCTGAAATTATTGACGCCATCCAAAAAGCTCTCCAACCTAAGTAGGAGCTTGCTCTGTGCCAAAGCTAACAGAAGAACAATCAGATGCGTTGAGGGAACTGATTAATATTGGGATCGGTAATGCAGCTGGTATGTTGAGTGAGATGATTGAATTTCACATCCAGTTGCAGATTCCTGAAGTTGAGGTTTTATCTCCTTTGGAATTGCAAAACCAACTGAAGCATCGCTTGGGATCAGAGCCGCTTTCATCGGTAAAATTAGGTTTTAGCGGTTCCTTTGCTGGGGGCGCTCAGCTAGTTTTTCCCACGGAAAGTGCAGCGACTTTAGTCGCGGTTCTGACGGGAGAAGATGTAGGAAATCCTGACCTTGATGCGCTGAAAGTTAGCACTCTGAGCGAGGTGGGAAATATCGTAATCAATGGGGTTATGGGTTCCATTGGTAACGTGTTAAATCGACCTTTAGACTACGCGGTTCCCTCCTACTCTGAGGAAGAAGTAGAGCATTTGCTGCCAAGCTCCAAGTCTGAGGAAGAGGGTGCTGTGCTTTTGGCTCCGGCGCGTTTCAGTATCGAAGAGTTGCACGTTCAAGGAGATGTTATCATCTTTTTTGATGTGGGTTCTTTTGAAGTTTTGTTGGAAGCGATCGCTGCCATTTTAGCGTAATACGCAATCGGTTGTTGCAGATTGCAGATTGCAGATTTTAAACAATCTAAAATCTGCAATCTAAAATCTGAAATCTAAAATTTCTTTTCATGGATATGCCAAACGAGTTCAATCAAAAAATCGCCACGGAGATTGAAGAAAATTTCCAAAATTTCCAATCTCCCATCACCAGTTCGAGACGGTGATTTTACCGTGCGCTTAGAAGAAAATAACGGTTTGGGAGAAATCGCCACCGTTTTTAACCAAATGGTGAGCGTTAATCAAAAATTTGCCAACGAGTTGATTCGCATTCGCCAGGGAGTAGTTGAAGAAGGAAAGGTCAACAAACAGGTAGTAGACAAAGAATTAAAAGGCAGCTGGACTACCAGCATCGATGCCGTCAACGAGATGGTAAATAGTTTGGTGAACCCGACGATAGAAATAGCACGGGTTTTGCACGCTGTTTCCAAAGGCGATCTTTCGCAAAAGTTTGCGTTAGAAACTGAAGGCAAACAAGTAAAAGGATTGTTCCGCCGCATCGGGACAACCCTAAACAAAATGGTAGACCAACTCAATGCCTTTGCTTCGGAAGTAAATCGGGTTGCAGTTGAAGTTGGCAGCGAAGGAATGTTAGGCAATCAAGCGCATGTAGAAGGCGTATCCGGTACTTGGAAAGAACTTACCGACAGCGTTAACTTGATGGCGAACAATTTAACCAATCAAGTGCGAAATATTGCCAAAGTGGCAACGGCGATTGGCGTCGGCGATTTGACTGAAAAGATAACAGTTGATGCGAAAGGGGAAATTTTACAATTAAAAGATACCCTCAATCAAATGGTTGATAGTCTCAACGACTTTGCGGCGGAAGTGACGCGAGTAGCAACGGAAGTTGGCACAGAAGGCAAACTCGGCGGTCAAGCACAAGTGCGGGGCGTAGCTGGGATTTGGAAAGAATTAACCGATAGCGTTAACGTAATGGCGGATAATTTAACCGCACAGGTACGCAATATTTCTGAAGTAACTACCGCCGTTGCGAATGGAGATTTGTCGAAGAAAATTACGGTCGAAGCGCAGGGAGAAATTTTAGCCCTGAAGAATACGGTCAATCAAATGACCGATAGTTTGGATGGATTTGCTTCGGAAGTAATGCGACTGACAACAGAGGTGGTAAACGGAAAATTAGGCGGTGAGGCAGCTGTATCGGGGGTGAGCGGAGTTTGGCAAGATTTGACGGATAATGTCAACTTAATGGCGCATAATTTAACTAACCAGGTACAGCGGATTGGTGGAGTAGCGATCGCGCTCAGCAATGCCTCGGAACAGTTGCTATCAGACAGTCAAACTATGGGATCTACGGCAGAAGAAACTTCCGCCCAAGCTGCAACTGTCGCCTCCGCCGCTGAAGAAGTTAGCGTCAATGTGCAATCCGTCGCCACGAACATTGAGCAAATGAACGCTAGCATCAAAGAAATTGCCAAAAGTGCTGCCGAAGCTGCCACCGTTGCCAGTTCAGCGGTAACAATGGCAGAATCAACTAACGAAACGATCGCAAAATTAGGTGTCAGCAGCAAGCAAATTGGCAATATTGTGAAAGTGATTACTTCGATTGCCCAACAAACGAATTTGCTCGCACTCAATGCCACAATTGAAGCTGCCAGGGCAGGGGAAGCAGGTAAAGGTTTTGCAGTGGTAGCAAACGAGGTCAAAGAACTAGCAAAACAAACCGCCGCCGCTACGGAGGATATTAGCAATAAAGTCGAGGCAATTCAAGCCGATACTAAGGGATCTGTGAGTGCCATTGGGGAAATTACCAACATCATCAATCAGATTAGTGATTTCCAAACCACCATCGCCAGCGCCGTAGAAGAACAAACCGCAACTGTAACCGAAATTGCCCGCAATATCCACCAAGTTGCCATCGGTTCTTCAGAAATTGCCCGCAATATTACCGGCGTTGCTGATGCTGCCACTACCACCACTGCCAGCGCCAGCAACACGCAAACCGCCGCAACTCAACTATCTAAAACCGCAACCGAATTGCAAGAACTTGTCGGGCAATTTACGATTTAAGTTTGGTAATGGGTAATGGGTAATGGGTAATAGTTAATATTCATTACCAATTACCAATTACCAATTACCAATTACCAATTACCCCATCATGAAAACCTATCTCAAACCGATATCATTAATTCTTTTAGCAGGTGATTCGCCTTCAGAAAATCAAAGATGGCGCGCCGCTTTAGACGCCGAAGAGTATGTATTTGTCTCAGCCAGCAGCTTGTATCATTGCCTCGATATGGCTGAGTACCACCATCCCAAAGTGGTTATGCTCAATTTTTATCTGATAGAAGATAGCTTTGTTCCCGTGATTCAGTTTTTCCATTTGTTAAATATTCCCCTGTTGTTGATGGGAGATAATTTCTCCCCTAATTTGAGCAGATATTTGGCTCAAAGTGGAGTTTTTGCAGTTCTGGGAAAAAATACAGGCGATCGCGAATTGCGTCACGCCATCGCTCGGGCAGTTACTGCCAAACATCTAACTTTGAATTCCAGTTTAAATTTAGACAATTTTAGAAGCATTCAAAAGAATAGATTGCAGAATGTCGTCAAAAAGGGCATCGAGACAGCCGTAGCGCGGACGAGTGAAATGATCAACTGCGAGATGCAATTTGATCCGCCTTCTTTTGCTGCCCTATCTCCCCTACTTTTGCAAGAAAAACTGCTCAATACTTTGGGGGATAAATTAGTTGCAGTCGCACAGCTTGATTTTTCCGGTAACATGAATGGATCGGCGCATATGTTATTTTCCCAAGAAGCGGCGGATAAAATTGTTTTGAGTATCTTGGGAAATGAAGTTGCAGCAGATGAACGCAATGAAATGAAAGCCGATATTATGGCAGAAATTGGTAACGTTGCTATTAATGGAATCGTCGGCACGTTTAGCAATACTTTCAAATATAAACTAAGTTATGTAGTTCCAGCTTATATCGAAGGTTCAACAAGAGAAATTTTAAAATTGATGAATTTAAGTTTAAAATCAACTATAATATTATTTATGTCTCATTTTAAAATGATAGACTTCCACGTTGAAGGAGATTTTGTGATCTTTTTTCAAGCTCGGATATTGCTGGATTTGCTGTTTCGAGTGTGATCTGATCTTAAATGCCTAAAATTCGCATTTTAGTTGTAGATGATTCATCATTAGTGCGTCGCATGGTGAGTAATGCACTCGCCACCGATCCGGCATTGGAAGTCGTGGGGACGGCGGCTAATGGTAAGATAGCGATCGCGAAAATCCCCCTACTCAATCCCGATGTAATTATTCTGGATATGTTGATGCCAGAAATGGACGGATTAGAGACACTGGCAGCGATCCGACAGCGGGACAAAAACCTACCCGTAATTATGTATAGCGTACTCACAGAACTAGGTGCGATCGCTACCCTAGAAGCGCTTTCCCTTGGTGCTACAGATTACGTCCCCAAACCTCACAACCTCAAAAGTAAGGAAGCGGTACAACAATATATTCAGGAACAACTAATTCCCAAAATTAAAGCATTTTCCCCTGATGCTGCGGGGAAACTAGAGGAGGTAAGAAAGAAGAGAAGGCCAACCCAGGAAACGGTGGAAAATGAGGATAAAAATCAAAATTTATCCTCTTCTTTTGCGGCTAAAATTCTATCTCCCTTGGCAAAAGTAGGAACTGGAAAAACCAAAATCGACATCGTTGCTATTGGATCTTCTACTGGAGGACCAAACGCACTAGAGAAAGTTTTAAGCCAATTACCAGCTAATTTTCCCGTTCCGATTGCGATCGCACAACATATGCCGCCAGTGTTTACAAAACGCTTGGCAGAACGATTGACACAAAAGAGCAAAATTAAAGTTTTTGAGGGCATTCAAGGAGGAACTTTAGAACCGGGACACGCTTGGATTGCACCGGGAGATTACCACATGGTAGTGGAAAAATACCCCAGTTTCGCTCAAATTTCCCTCAATCAAAACCCACCAGAAAATTCCTGTCGTCCCGCTGTTGACGTGCTTTTTCGTTCTGTAGCGAAAAGTTACGGTGCTAACGCTTTAGTTGTAGTTCTAACTGGAATGGGACAAGATGGATTCATCGGCTGCCAGCACATTAAAGAAGCAGGCGGACAGGT
>DNGJ01000559.1:0-164 GCA_003486305.1 Cyanobacteria bacterium UBA11371 | reverse complement strand
ATTAAAGAAGCAGGCGGACAGGTGATAGTTCAAGACGACAAAACCAGCGTTGTTTGGGGAATGCCGGGAATTGTAGCCAATGCTGGTTTAGCAGAAAAAGTGCTGCCTTTAGATGAAATTGCTGGTGAAATTATTAGCCGCTGTAACTTTAGGTTGGGTTGAAC
>DNGJ01000558.1:21589-24673 GCA_003486305.1 Cyanobacteria bacterium UBA11371 | reverse complement strand
CGGCTTGAAGATGATTATTTCCCAGTTTTAGGTTTGAGTGCTAACAACATTTCCATCTCGCTAGTCGATGCATCGGGTTGCATAGCGGTGACACCAATACCCCGAATCGAGTTGAGAATAGCGTTTGCTTCTGGCGGTACGGAATTCTTTTGTTCCTCTGGTAAGGTGCGATTAATCGCAGACATGGCTTTCTCTACATCTAGGTAAAAGTAGCCTGCGTTTGGTTTGGGTAAAGTACCGGCGATCGCTTTAAACGATTCGCTACTTTCCAAACTGCTAGAATTACTTGCGATCGCATCAAAAATTGGGCTACCAATCGCGATTAACAGCGAATTATCATCCAACCAACCATAACTCAACCAAGCTCCTTGTTGCGGGATTGTCCATTCGGTGACGGTTTTACCCCCAACGTTTCTTTGATTGATGGTGACAGAATTACCCTGAGTGGCGAGAGCGTTTAGTTTATTTAAAGTTGCTTCTGCGGTTGGGCGATCGCTTGTTTTCAACACCACCGCTCCCCCTGTACCAATGGGTGCTAAAATTCCTTCGTTGGATGCGATCGCTCCCACTGCAAATTCCCCATCCATCCAGCCAAAAATATCTCGATCTAGGTCAAGTTCGGTAGCGGTTTTTACTTGCAGCCGCATTTGCTCTAATTGTTGCTGAAGTTGAGGATTCTTGTTTGACTGCTCTGCTACGGTTGACCAAACTTTGTTAATCCCATGTCCGCTGATTAAAGCAATGGTTTCTAAGGGAAATTGAGCTACTACCTTGCCGGGACTCGCTTTGTATTCGATTAAAGTTGCAGATGGGTCTAATGTCCCAATTGCTTTCATCCTTACGCCTACATTATCAATTCCTACCCCCATCGCAAAAGACTTTAATTGGTTCAGAGATTCGGGGGGCAATTGGGAAAATTCCGGATTGTTTGCCGCGTACTGCCGCACCAAATTACCGTAGTCTGGAATATAAACTTGGGCAATCGAGTTTGGCAGTTCCACGCCCTTAGAAAGCATTGCTTTCGCTTCGGTTTTATTGGCAAGTGAAGGTTCGCCTTTAAAGGTATCAATGGCAAGTTCTACAGATTTTCGTTGGGGCGATACTACTAAATGATCGTTTAAAATAGCCGTGTAGGTTTTTTCACTACTGCTTGTATCTTCCTGTATTTTGACGCCTTTGTAGTCGCTTTCTTTGATTTTTACCCCGGATTGAGACTTTAATTTATTAGCAAAGTTAAAGGCGCTAATTTTGTCTTTAATTCCCACTACAACCAAAAAATTGGCTTGTGATGAAGCTTCAGGCGTACTGGGCGGTAAAACTGCGAACATGATACTGCCGAGCCAAGGCTGCACATCTTTGGCATAATCAATTTTGGAGTTGGTAAAGGCTTGCTGGTTGAAGTTAGCAAGACCTTTGGCGATCGCATTTTGAGCTTCAGGCGTACCAAACTGCTGCAATTTCGACCAAGTTTGCGGATCTGTGGAGATATAACCTGTCATCAATGCTTCATCTGGAACCACTTTAGCGCTCGCTAGGGGAGTGGTAGCATCGCTAAAAGCACCTCTCAAGTAAAGGTAGCCCGCCGCACCTCCGGCGATTAGAAGAGTAGCACCAATACCAATAGGAACTAGCAGATTTGATTTTTTTGCAGACATCGTTGATAGCCTCAAGTTGCTAATGAAATAACCTTTGGTAGACCAAGCAAAAAATTTAACCTTAACAGTAACTTTCCTCCTTGATGCAACCTTTGGAGTTACGAAGAGGTTAAGCTTCGCGTTTGTTAAAGCGTCGCTGGTGCATCCGCACAGAAAATTTCCTAGTCCCAAACTTAGAACTAATGGAAAACTTCTGCTATAATCTTGTATCGGATCGCTACAAAAAAAGCGCCCCCAATTCCTGACGCCGCTGATGTACGGAATAAATTAAGCGATCGCTCCCCACCCACCCCCTACCGCCCAAATCTCCCAACTATCTGCCACACGGTATACCCAAATACAAAACATCTAAGTCTCTAGAATGACGAGATCTCTCCACCAAGCTTTTTAGGATTGGGGTTAGACAGCCAAAAAGCTTGAATCACAAGGAGTCTAGTTATGTCAGACACGAGCAAGCGTGGTTTTGCGTCGATGGATGAAGACAAGCAACGGGAGATCGCCAGCAAGGGTGGTAAAGCCGCCCACGAAAAGGGAACCGCCCACGAGTTCACCCCTGAAGAAGCGAGAGAAGCTGGTCGCAAGGGTGGCGAAGCGGTCAGCCAAGACCGCGAACATATGTCGGAAATCGGTCGCAAAGGTGGCGAAAGCAGCCACAAGAAAGACCAATAAGATGTTCGATCTTATGCTAATCGGTAATGGGGAAAGGTTTTTTACCCTTAACCCATTACCGATTATTTATGAGCTATTGGCAAATTGGCGATCGCTACCCCATTATCTGCCACGCGGTATACCAGATCACAACACATTTGCGTCTATAGAATGACGAGAACGCTCCCCCAAGCTTTTTAGCATGTGATTAAGCAAATCAAAAAGCTTAAAAGTTCAGGAGTTTAGTCATGGCAGAGAAAAGCAAGCGCGGTTTTGCGTCGATGGATCAAGAGAAGCAACGGGAGATCGCCAGCAAGGGTGGTAAAGCCGCCCACGAAAAGGGAACCGCCCACGAGTTCACCCCTGAAGAAGCTAGAGAAGCCGGTCGCAAGGGTGGCGAAGCGGTAAGCCAAAACCGCGAACACATGTCTGAAATTGGTCGCAAAGGTGGCGAAAGCAGCCGCAAAAAAAGCGAATAGCCACTTCGGTAATGGGTAATAGGTAATTGGTTTTTTTACCCATTACTTGCATCTTGTCCCAGAACCGTTGAAATAAATTTCAGTCTGTAGGGGCACGGCACTGTATAACTTTTTGCTAGAAATCAAAAGTTATTCGGCGCCGTGCCCCTACAAAATTTATTGCTAGAAATCAAACCCAAATTCTGTACAGCGGATTGCAAGCTCGTCTAGGGAAAGCCAACAGCTGTTGGTGTACCATCAACGGCTGCAATCGGCTATAAGTGCGATCGCACTCGTATGGTTAATGGTATTGTAGGGGCGGG
>DNGJ01000558.1:0-21403 GCA_003486305.1 Cyanobacteria bacterium UBA11371 | reverse complement strand
GGTTTTACCAATCAATCCGCAAAACTACGAGATATTTCGTTAAACCCGCCCCCCGTGGGATGCTAAACAAAACATCCCTAAAAAAAAAGCCCCACCGGGGCTTTTATCGTAACCGAGTTCAAACTTTAGAGCCTACTTGATAGTAACTTTGGCTCCAGCTTCTTCGAGCTGCTTCTTGGTGTCTTCAGCATCTTCTTTCTTGACGCCTTCCTTAACTGGCTTCGGCGTCGCTTCCACCAAATCTTTGGCTTCTTTCAAACCTAAACCTGTCAAAGCACGAACTACCTTCAGAACGGCAATCTTCTTGTCGGCGGGAACTTCATCCAGAATTACGTCAAATTCTGTCTTCTCTTCTACTTCTTCAGCAGGAGCAGCACCACCAGCACCGGGTGCCATCATCATCATGCCGCCAACAGGTGCAGCTGCACTGACGCCAAAGGTTTCTTCAATTTGCTTGACCAGTTCAGATGCTTCCAGCAGGGTCAAGGTTTTAAGTTTTTCGAGAATTTCATCGGTTGTAGCAGACATTGATTAACTCCTTTAGTTGGTAATTGGTCATTGGTAATTGGTGATTGGTAATTGGTGATTGGTAATTGGTAATTGCTTGGGTTTTTATTCCCTATTACCCATTACCCATTACCCATTACCCATTACCGAATTAAGCAGCTTCGCTTTCAGCAGCACCTTTGTCTTTGTCCTTATCAGCCACAGCTTGCAGTGCGCGCGCCAGCGAACCGGGAACTTCGTTGATACCCACAGCCAGTTTGGTGGCTACACCGTTGATAGCACCAGCAATCTGTGCCATGAGTTGCTCCTTGGATGGTAGGTCGCCAATTGCCTTAACCTGGTCTTGATTCAAGGCGCGACCTTCCATCACGCCACCCCGAAGTTCGGTCTTCTTGCTGGCTTTTTGGAATTCTTGGTAAGCCTTAATCGCACCGCCAATATCGTCTTTGACGAGTACAAAGGCAGAAGACCCTTTGAGGAATTCTGTCATTGGCTGCCATTTGTCATCGCCGTCAATGGCAATGCCCATCAGCGTGTTTTTGGTCACCTTACAAACGGCACCTTTAGGACGCAAACGCCGCCGCAAATCTGTAATTTCAGCTACGGATAGACCTTGGTAGTCGATTACAACTGCCAGCTGGGACTCGCTCAAGGTTTGCTTGAGTTCGGCGATGATTGCTTGCTTATCCTCTCTTGTTCTACCCATTCCTGTTTCACCTCCTTGGGCCTTCTTTTCACTACTCAACCCAATTAAAAACCCCGGCAGTGGAGCCGGGGTGCTGGCGATCGCATTTTGTTCCTCGGTCACCCTTACCATAAGTGGTGACTTTTGTCAAATGCAATCCTGGCAAACCTCGGCAGGAAATTAAGCCTAAAGCCCCTGCTGTCTTCGGCGCTTGCTATTGGGTTGAGTTATTTAAGATTTAAGATTTCCGATTTCAGATTGAAGATTAAATCTCAAATCTCAAATCTCAAATCTCAAATCTAAAATTCTTTTATGCTGCCTCCGTCGTCTTCATATCTCGTAGGGCGTTGATATCCACTGCGATCGATGGCCCCATTGTTGCAGATACGTACATGGTACGCCAGTAGCGCCCCTTGGCTCCAGAAGGTCGGTTGCGGTCAATTGTTTCCTGCAATGCCTTGAGGTTTACCAGCAAATCTTCTGCTGAGAAGGATGCCTTGCCAAACAGGATGTGGACAATCCCCGTGCGATCTGCCCGGAATTCTAGTTTACCAGCTTTGAATTCTGCGATCGCACCCGCTAAATCAAATGTTACCGTACCACCTTTCGGCGAGGGCATCAAACCGCGCGGCCCCAACAGCTTACCCAGCCTCGCTACCTGCGGCATCACATCTGGGGTGGCAATTAGCTTATCAAAATCCATCCGGCCTTTTTGGATTTCATCGATTAGTTCTTCCGAACCAACCACATCCGCACCAGCACTGGTCGCTTCGTTTACTTTTTCCCCCCGTGCAATTACTGCTACCCGCACGGTTTGACCCGTTCCCTTGGGCAATACTACCGTTGTCCGCAATTGCTGGTCGGTATATTTGGGGTCAATTCCTAACCGGATGTGAGCTTCTGCCGATTCGGGAAACTTCGCCGTTGCCGTCTCTCTCAATAACTGTAGAGCTTCTATTGGCTCATAAGCTCTATCTTCTACTTTTTTCCGCAGTTCTTGCAGCCTGCGCGATTCTTTTTTCATTTTTTTGCTCTCCTGGGGTCTATTACGAAGTCTCGCTTCTCCCCCGCTAATTGCTAATTGCTAATTGGTAATTGCTAATTGGTAATTGGTAATTGTGCTGTGCCGATTACCGATGACCGATTATCCATTACCTAATCTGCGATTGTTACGCCCATATTGCGGGCAGTTCCTTCCACAATTTTCATTGCTGCCTCAACATCGTTGGCATTGAGGTCAGGCAATTTTGTCTGGGCAATTTCTCGCAGTTGATCTCTTGTAATTGTGCCAACTTTCTTTTTGTTTGGTTGGTCTGAACCTTTTGGTATTCCTGCTGCTTTGGTAATTAAAACCGAAGCCGGAGGGGTTTTCAACACAAAGGTGAAACTGCGATCCTCGTAGACAGATATTTCTACGGGAACTACCATTCCTGCTTGATCGGAAGTTCTGGCGTTATACTCTTTGCAAAACGCCATGATGTTGACCCCGTGCTGACCCAGTGCTGGGCCTACTGGAGGTGCTGGGTTGGCCTTTCCTGCTGGAAGTGCCAACTTGATGATTGCAACAACTTTCTTGGCCATTTAATCTTTAGCCCTGTTTTTCGACTTGATTGAACTCCAATTCCACTGGTGTATCGCGCCCAAAAATAGAGAGTAACGCTTTGAGCTTGCTCCGCTCCGGACTGACTTCAATCACTTCGCCTTCAAAATCTTTAAACGGACCTGAAAGCACGATGATTTTGTCTCCCACAGCCATGTCAACTTTGACAATTGGCTCTTGTTCGCGAGCTTGCTTGAAGATTCGTTCTACTTCTGTATGCGACAGCGGCATCGGTTTGACGTGTCCGCGTCCCCGTCCGTAGCGGCGTTTTTGTTCTGCACCCACAAAGTTAATCACATTTGGGGTGTTTTTCACAACCTGCCAGCTTTCGTCGTCCATCGCCATTTTGACGAGTACGTAGCCAGGGAATACTTTTTCTTCGCTTGTTTGTCTGCTGCCGTCTTTGCGAATTTTGACCGCTGGCGTTTGCGGAATTTCTACTTGAAAAATCCGGTCAGCTACATCCAAGGTTTGAATGCGCTGTTCTAGGTTTGTTTTAACGCGCTTCTCGCAGCCAGAAGCAACCTGAACGGCGTACCAGCGGGCGGTTTCTCGCGAAGTTCCTGCCGTTTCTTCCGAGTCTTCTAGCGTACTGCGATCGCGTAGCTCTTCGCTGGTAAAACTCATCCAAATACCTTTCCTGATGCCCAATTAAAGAAGTTATCGACCAGATAGATCAACAGTGCCGACATCGTCACCATTAATATCACCGCAGCCGATTCGCTGATCAACTGCTGGCGGCTCGGCCACACTACTTTATCCAGTTCTTCTTTAGTTCCCTGGAGAAAGCTTGCGACGTCAAATCCTGGTTTTGTTTCTTGAGCTTGTATTTCTTCGGTCTTTTTCGCCACCGTTGCTTGCCTCCCCCGTTTCCCTACTTTTGTTCTTAGTTGGTATCAAGTTTTCCGACCGTATCGGCTTACTTGCACACCCCCACAAAACCAGTCTACCCGAAACCGATCTAGGTTACTACTGGCAAACCAGCGACGCTAATCGTTTCGGGCAGAACTGTTGCAATAATTTTCAGCGCGCCCTGGAGGACTTGAACCCCCGACATCCGGTTTTGGAGACCGACGTTCTACCACTGAACTAAGAGCGCACGGGATTGGTGTGTTTTTTTATTATAACGCAACGCGACGCCCAAGCGCGAAAAAATTATAATGCTCTGTCGAAACGTTGTTTGAGACGAGTTGCCTTGCCGATGCGATCGCGCAGATAGTACAGTTTAGCACGGCGGACTTTCGCGCGACGCAATACTTTAACGTTTGCTACCCGAGGCGAGTGCAGTAAAAACACCCGCTCTACACCAACGCCTTGAAACACTCGCCGCACCGTAATCGCTTGGTTGATGCCGCTATTTTGCTTCGAGATTACCACGCCTTCATACGGCTGTACCCGCTCTTTATTCCCTTCTTGGATCAACACGCCGACTTTCACCGTGTCGCCCACGTAGATTTGCGGTAGATCTTTTTTCATTTGTTCCGCTTCAATCGAGCGGATTATCTCTTGAGCTTTCATCTGCGTTAAAAAAACTCACAATTTTTTATATTACCTTAAAACATAGCTCTGGGTCTAGATAGAACAGAGGTAAGTTTAGACAGCCAATTCAACCAGCCTTTCCCCGCCGCAACGGGAATTGGAAGCGCTTCAATTTGGGATTCGGCTACCTCAACGGTGTCTTGAAAAAGCAAACCTTCCAGGCTGTACCCGTCTTGCTCGCCTTCTGGCATGGGGTAATATTCGACTATCGTCGCTATGCTACCTTTTTTTAAACCGTATTCGGGGATATCCTCGCGCAAAGCGACTTGCGTAAATAGGGGATATTTCATTGGCTTTTCCTCCTAATTGGGAAACAGCGTAACGAACTTGGTTATCCCAGATGCGACGATCCAGATAGTTCTGACCGCTAAAGTTTTGCCATTTGGCCCGGTTAAAGTGCCAGCGATCGCATATTTCTGACCGTACTGGGTGTTGGTTGTAGGAACTGCATCCAATGGCAAAATTTGCTCTCGTAGATCCTGTTCTAGCTGCTGCCAGTTTTCCTGGGTATAACCAGCTTGAGATAAAAATTGAGACTTGTCATCCTTCGGTAGCAACACCAGTAGATAGTTTTTCAGTTTTTCTGCTGCAATGACCGCGTTCGGGTCTAAATACGCCATTACCGATTCCTGAAACAGCAAAGGGTGAGCCATGCCCACCCTTCTACCAATAGCCTTTCTACACTCCCCTCTCCTCGTAGGAGAGGGGTAGGGGGAGAGGTTAGAACGAGAACGTAGTCCGAATCGTGCCTACGTAGATAGTGCTGTTGTTGTCATTATGTTCTGGATTGAGCAACACGAACACGCCTGGAGTAATCGAGATATTGTTCGTCGCTTGGATGCGATAGAACGCTTCCAAGTGATAGGTCGTGTCGTCATCTTCCCGCGCATTGTTATCGCTATCGATCACTTTAGGCGGTACGCCTGCTATCAGACCGAGGAAGTTGCCTTTGCGACCAAAGTCTGTAAACCCTAAACTCACGGCGTAGTTCATGATATTTGCATTATCGCCTTCGTTGGGGCCAGACTTGGCTTCAGCGATGCTGTATCCAAACCAACCTCCGAACACAAAGTTTTGGCTCAGTCGCCAGTTTAGCGTCGCGCCGAAGTTATCCGATGAAGTAGCAACGTTGCCAAAAGGCCGCTGGGCAAAGCCACTGCCCGTACTTCCCGTTAGGTTAACCCTCGTGCCAGGAGAGTAGTAACGAACATAGGTTAAACCCAAATTAAAATTGCTCTTTGGGAACAACACTATCTGACCCAGAGCGGCATAATCACCGTTGAACAGCCCGTTTTTATCTCTGGGGTCAAAGCCGTTCTGCGTGAGGTACGCTGCATCGATGCCTATGCCGCCAAAGTCTAAGTTCAGCGCTGCCCCAGAGCTTGTGGTGGTGTTGTTTATATAATAGAGCGGACCGAATCGCCCAAAGCGGGAGATTGAGCCGTCACTACTGCTGGCAAAAGGACCGCGAAAAGTACCGACAAGATCGTTCAACTCACCGCTATTGGCAATGATCCATGCTCTGGCATTTCTACCAATCGGGAAACGATACCACAGGTCATCAAGTATCACGTCGTTGCCTTCGCTGCCATCAAAGCTGAGGCGGCTCATGTTGGTACCTGTGACGTTGATATTATCTCCGCCAGCAGTATCAAACTGGGTGATGTTTCTTGCTTGCAAGCGCGTTCTCAACAAGTCCCGACCGGAAAAGCTGGTATCGAAGTTCAGACGCACCCGGTTAGCAAGGATGATGTTATTTTCGATATCGTCATCGCGATCTGGAGGGTTCCCAGGAGAGGGAACGGCTCTGGAATCGCCAAATGCACCCGCTAGGGCAAAAATAACTTCCCCTCTGAGTTTGGTAGTTGTCGAGAACTGTTGCGCTTCTAACCTTGCCGTGCGCGCTTCCAGAGCATCTACCCGTCCGCGCAGAGTAGCCAATTCGGCGGCAAATTCTTCTTGCAATCGCCGGATGGTGGCGATGTCTTCTCTACTCGGTAAGTCGGCAACTGCTGCGGCAATTAATTCTTGAATCCGGTCTAAACACGCATTTAAACCAGCGGCGAATTCGTAGCGAGTTAAGGCGCGGTTGCCTCTGTAAGTACGATCTGGGTAACCTTCAATACAACCGTAGCGCTCGACTAGAGATTGCAATGCTTGGAAAGCCCAGTGAGTCGGGTCAACGTCGGTCAGCTGGGACACCGAGGTGACCTGTCCCATGTCTTGACCTTCTTGGACGTACTGGTTAATTTGATCCAGGGAGCGAGCGGGTTGAGCTTGGTTTGCTGGCGCTGCTTGTGCTAGCTGGGTATTGTTGGCTCCCAGGTTATTAACATTGACAGATGACCCAGTTGTGGCATCAGCGCTTAGAGCCAGGGTGCTGCTGTCTAAACTAGCAGCGGTTGTTGCTTCCGAGGCGATTTTAGTTTCGGGGGTTTCTGCTGCGATCGCAGCCGTTCCAGCCACCAATATTGCTGCACCAACTACAGCAGGGCTTAGCCGTATAGCGTTCCAAAACGTTCTTGACATTGTTGTTTCCTCACACCAAACTCCACTGTACAGGAAAGGCTCAAAACCGTCTCAAATTATTTCTGGACTATTCCAGAGATATCAAATCCGGTTATTTATCTATCATAAATCCTGTTTCTAGCGAAAACTAGACTCGTGCCAATTTTGGACTGCCGATGACTAGACTAGCCCCTACAAACCTTATGATACCTATACTATCGGAGTGTTTCGCTCATGTGTAACTTATCTAACTGTCACATCCTTGCTTACTTGCTTTTCAGTTGATTTATGAGATAAAGAACCCGATTTTTCAAAACAACCGGGTTTTTAAATCAAAGCGTCAAAGCAGCTCTGTTTTTCCTTAAAAATCTAATGTTTGCGATTTTCTGCAAAGAATTAAATAGCGACCGTGCCTATTAATCAAATCTTTCTGTTCAAATTGGTTAAGCAGCCGCGTTACCGTTACTCGCGTCGTACAAATAACTTCTGAGAGTGCTTGATGGGTTAATGGCACTTCAATTAATTTTCCTTTATCGACTTCCCGACCAAATCTTTGCGCTAACCAGCCTAACAGTTCGAGCAACCGTTGGTTCACAGGTCTGCTATGAATTATAGCCAGCAGTTCTTCACTGCGTTGAATATGGGAAATCATCGCATCGGCTGCTTGATACCAAAGGTTAGCGGCTAAACTACTCACTTCCGCACTGGTCAAACATTCAATTTGATACGGTTGAATTCGCGATAAAGGTTGACCGACAATATCTCCTGCTCCCCAGTATCCTAAAGTTATCGATCTACCCTCTTCGTTCCAGGTAAAGGTGCGAACGACTCCCCGTTCTATTTTCCACAAAATATCTGCCTCTAGTGGCAGCAATTGACTACAGCTAAATGTTCGCCGTGTCTGGTTAAGAGCAAAGCTAGGTGTAGGAGGAGCAGGCATCAGCATATAATTTTGAGGTAATTGGTAATTGGTAATTGGTAATAGGTAATTGGTAATTGGTAATTGGTAAGTATTACTTGCTTTTCATTATTTATTACCCATTACCCATTACCAATTACCACTTAAATAATTGGTTGAGCGTTTGTACGGCGAATGGCAACAACGGCGGGCTTTGGTGGGTCGTTGGGGTTTTTGCTGGGCCAGTTGGAACCAAGGGGGACGCTGCGAGTTTGTTTGAAGCTTTGACCGTCGGTCGTTTTCATTTCAAATTCGCGGTTTTCTACCGCAGAATTTTGACGAATTCCATGCACTTCACCAGGGTGTTGAATCGCTAAAAATAAGGTTTGTTGGTCTTGGGTAAAAAATGGCCCTGTGGTTTCGCACTCCATTGGACCAATGCCGAATAAGTAAGCATTCCCGGCATTAGAACCAGAAGTAGGAATAAACCAAATAGAATTGTTGCCAAAACAGCCTACTCCTTGTTTATCTTTGGGATTGTTTTGTTTTGTTGTGGACATGTCGTTGACCATCCACAGGTTGCCTTTTTGGTCGAATACGAGGTTATCTGGATTGGAAAAACCAGCGCCTCCCTCGGCGGGATTTCCTCCCATTGCCAGCATTTTCCATTTGAAGGTTAAGGCAGCAGGTTCGTTGTTATCTTCAATTAAGTGCATTATCCAGCCGTATTCCCAAGGGCTTTCGCCTTTTGGCCCCTTAAAAATACGCTTGTCGGGGCCACCCTCGCCTCCCGCTGAGCCTGATGTAAAGGTAACGTAAAGGCTACCATCCGAGGCAATTTCCGTGTCTTCCGGACGGGCGGTGCAGGTTGCTCCTGCTGCATTCGCGGCATAATGGGCATCGATCAGAATCGCGCCTTGTTTTTCTTGGGGGTTCCCGGCGTACAGGTCGCCCAAGGTTTTGAATTTTTGTTTAAAACTATTGACTTCTGCGGCTTTTTCTGAATTAAATATCCCCCCTTCGGGACGCTTGGGCAGGGGGAGTAAATTTCCTTCGAGGTTACCCGGAGCGGTCGGATTAACGGGGGTGTCGGGTTTGAGGGGTATCCAGCGCCCGGTTCCATCAGGGTTAAATTGAGCGGCGTAGAGCATCCCGTCGCGCAATAGGCGGGAGTTAGCTTTGTCTTGGGGGTTGGTGACGTTGGCTTTGCTGACGAATTTATACAAGTGTCCGCCCCGGCGATCGCATCCCGAATAAAATGCCAGCGGTTTGCCCGCGACGACTCTAACCCCCACTGCTTCGTGCCTATACCTTCCCAACCAAGTATGTTTTGTGCCGTAATCGTTGGGATTTGCTGGGTCTATTTCCACAATGAAGCCATATTTGTTACCGGCTAATCCCAGTACGTTTCCTTGTCCGGATATTTCTTCGTCGTCGATGCTGAAGGGGCGTTCTTTGGGGTCAAATGACGTACCGTCGGCGTATACTGGTTCGGCAACCTGGTTTTGGAAGTTTTCTTCGCCACTCAGTACAGTTCCCCAAGGAGTAGTGCCGCCAGCACAGTTGGCAAAAGTGCCGATAATGCGATCGCCTAACTTATCGATATACCCCTGTCCCTGGGTTTTGCGAAACACCGCCGCCCCAGGTCCAGTTGCTTTCAGATACCGATTATCTTCTAAACCGGAAATGCCGCTAATCCGCCGATCTGCTTTAGAATTGGTTCGTACCCACTTGCCATCAGCGTCGCGACGAATGGAAATGACTCCCATTCCCTGATCTAAAAGCGCTTCAGTGCAAATTTGACGAATTTTTGCTTTGAGTGCCTCTTCTTCTTTGGGCAAGGCAAATGCATTAATTCCTGCCTTTGGAGCTTTTTTAACCGCCGCCTGGACTTCCGCAAATGGCAAAGATTTACCCGTCACCTGCTGATAAGTTTGCATCCAGGGAATGGCGCTGATGTATTCAAAATTAATCGTCAGATAACCTTCATCTTTACCCGTTTCGATAAAAGATAAATAATCGTTATTGTAGCCAAAGCGAGAATTGCCAATTTTATCGCCCCAAGCGGCAACGATATCGTATGTGTAGCCTTCTGGCAGCACCAAGTCATCGATTACCTCGTAGGTACTGTAATCTTTTACTTGTTGCGCGGGGGCAATTTCATAAATATCTAAAGGCATTGCGCCTTTAACTGGCTGGAAACTTAAATCTTTGCCAGGGAAATTTTTCCGAGTTGCCAGAAAACTTCCAAGCGCTGCTGTTGCGGCACTGGCGCCCAAAAATAGCAGTAATTCTCGACGTTTTAGCTTCATGTCGGTATGACCATTCCAAAACTAGGCTAGTTTAGCCTAAGTGAAGAGCTACTATCGCCTATTCGATATTACTGCTGCAAGTTTAGGAGCAAGTTAAGGTTTTGGTAATCTGAAGGTTAAGGGGATTGCTAATTGCTAATTGCTAATTGCTAATTGCTAATTGCTAATGTGGGATATGCCTTGGGCTAGCGGCGCGTGAAGCTTGCGCTATCGCACTTAGGCGCGAATCGCACTTAGGCGCGATTTCCGGTAACGATGTAAGCAACTCGCTGACCGATATTCGTCGCATGGTCAGCCATGCGTTCCAAGTAACGGATCGCCAATCCTAACAACAGAATTGGTTCGACTACGCCTTTGATATCCCGCTGTCCGGCTAGGTGCTGGTAAAGTGTTTCGTAGGCGGTATCTACGGTGTCATCCTCGTGCTTCAGTTGCCGTCCGGCTGCCTCATCTAAATCGGCTAAGGCGACCAAGCTCATTGCTAACATGGCTTGGGCTTGATGGGACATGACGGCTATTTGGGGCAGGTAAGGCGATGGGGGGTAAGGAAAGAGTTTAATGGCAATTTCTGCCAAATCTTTGGCATAATCGCCAATGCGCTCTAAATCTCGCACCAGTTGCATGTAAGCGCTCAATAGCCGCATATCTTTAGCCACTGGTGCTTGTAGCGTCATCAGCGTGGCGCAGTCTAATTCGATTTGGCGATATAACTGGTCGATGTGTTTGTCGAGTACGGGAATTGTTTGTGCCGCAGTGAGGTTGCGGTCAAACAAAGACTGGTGGCAGAGGCGAAATGACTGTTCGACCAAGGCTCCCATCCGCAACACATCCCGTTCTAAGCGCCTCAGTCGTCGCTCAAATTGGATGCGTTCGGGGTATGGTTGGGAAGTGTTCACCTGACTTTGTGGGAAAACCATGAGACTGCGGTACGGGTTAATTGTTGGTTGTTACGGTGTGGGTTTTACCAACCATCTGTGGTCATAATCGACAGTTTATGTAAACCCGCCCCGCGTTGGTTGTTACGGTGTGGGTTTTACCAACCATCTGTGGGCACGATCGACAGTTTATGTAAACCCGCTCCGCGTTAGTTGTGTAGGGGCGGGTTTATAACAATTGTTAATTATTGCTATAAATGGTTCTTCAAACCCGCCCTTAGCGATCGCTGACTATTAGCAATAAGGTAATTCTATTTTCAGCAAAGCGCCACCTGTGTTGGGATGGTTACTAGCTGTCACACAACCACCATGAGCCAGAACGATTTGCCTCACGATCGCAAGCCCTAAGCCGCTACCAGTCTTACTAGCAATATTAGCGTCGTCTTTGTCTTTCATCCCCTCTGATGACTGTCTTGTCCGCGAAGGGTCGCCTCGGAAAAGTCGCTCAAAAACATGGGGTAAATCTGATTCTGGAAATCCAGCACCAGAGTCTATTATGTTAATTTCCACTCGCCCAAAAAGATCATCTATCTTAGGGAGGAGATTTATTTGAGTACGAATTATTCCTTGGTTGGGACTGTACTTAATGCTGTTATCGAGGATATTAAGAAAAACCCGATACAGGCGCGACTCATCGGCTTCGATCCAGACAGCATCGGGGCCAGAATAATCTAAACTCAGTTGTTTGGAACGGGCAAGGGGTTCTAGAGTTTGCCAGACGGAATGAATTAAAGACTTGAGTTCTAAGCTTTTGCGGTTGAGTTTGCTGCTGGGATCGATTTCGAGTTGGCTGAGTTCTAGCCAATCTTGTACGAGGTTAATCAAGCGGTTAATTTCCGGTAGCATCCGCTGGACTAAGCGGAGTAAAGGTGGATTTAAACGGGTTTCTAAAGTTTCTGCTACTAAACGAATCGAAGTTAAGGGGGTTCTGAGTTCGTGGGCGAGATCGGAAAAAGAGCGATCGCGTGCTGCTGAAAATTCCGCCAACGCTTGTCGGTTTTCCAAAAAAACGCCGACTTGCCCATCCGCTAAAGGCCAACTCGATGCCAGCAAAGCGATCGATGCGCTTCTACCAATCGCTTCGGCATCCCGGTATGATGGGTGAAATGCCCACTCTTGCGTCTGGGGTTGCTGCTGCTGACGGGTTTGCTCGATTAGCTGGTCGAGTTCGTAAGATCTGACTAATTCCAAAAGCAGGCGAACTTGTCCGGGTTCCCAGCGGTGAAGGTGCAAAAGTTGCTGCGCTTGCTCGTTGCACCAAAGCAGCTGATTTTCTTCATCAACGACGAGATAACCGATAGGTGCTACTTGGAGAATTTGCTGCCAGGAGAGTATTTCGGTTTCTAAGTCTTGCTGTTGGCGATTTACAAGGGAAATGCCGTAACGCAGGCGAGGAATGGGCGGCAAAGAAATGTTAGATGCACCCGCAGGGAGCGATCGCAGCAGTTGCCCTACCTGCTTGTAAAACCACGCTCGCCAATAGAGCCAAATCCCAATCCCTATGGCTAGCCCCAAAAAAAATGCGAAGATGGTCATGCTAATTGCGATTTTGCTAATAGCTAATTGTAGAAATGCCAATCGCCATTAGCCATCAGCCATCAGCCAAATCTGTAACCAAATCCGCGAATCGTCACGATATACTCTGGATGAGAGGGGTCGCGCTCGATTTTCTCTCGCATCCAGCGAATGTGGACATCTACAGTTTTGCTATCGCCGACAAAATCCGATCCCCAAATTTGATCGAGTAATTGATCCCGCGTCCACACTCGACGGGGATAACTCATAAATAATTCCAACAGGCGGAATTCTTTAGGCGCTAAACTGACTTCCTCGCCCCGCACGAGGGCGCGACATTCTAGGGGATAGAGGGTAATTTCTTTATACTGCAATACTTGTGGCTGGGCTGGGGAGGGGGGTTTGTTGCTTTCTAGCAAGCGTTGGCGGCGCAGTAAGGCGCGGGTGCGGGCAATTAATTCCCTCATGCTGAAGGGTTTGGTGAGATAGTCATCAGCACCGACTTCTAAGCCCAACACCCGGTCTGTTTCGCTGCCTTTGGCGCTTAAAATCAAAATTGGGATCGGATTGCCTTGATGGCGCAGCAAGCGACAAATGTCTAAGCCGTTGATTTGAGGTAGCATCAAATCCAAAATCAGCAGATCGAAGGGATATTGTCCCGCCCCGGATTCGGGTTCGTGTAAAAACGATAAAGCCGCTTGTCCGTCGTTGACGGCGACGACTTCGTAACCTTCCTCTTCCAGTGCCATCACCAGCATTTCCCGGATGAGTTCTTCATCTTCTACCACGAGAATGCGGCTAGCAATCCCAATTTCTGCTTTGGGAGGTTTTTGGGGTGATTCAAGGGAAAACATGATGGGTCGCTATGTATCTATCGCCACAAACAAGATAACGCGATGACTGCCAAAAAATAACCGTGCTGGAGAGGAGTGGCGTTAAAATTCCATGAAAGTTATGGGAAATCTATATGCTGTTACATTTGTCTACCTGGCCTGAAGTCGAAGCTTATCTCGATCGATCCAGGGGTATAATTTTGCCGATTGGTTCGACCGAGCAACACGGGCCGACTGGATTAATTGGCACCGATGCGATTTGTGCCGAAGCGATCGCGCGCGGTGTCGGCGAAACAATTAACGCGATGGTCTGCCCCACCATCAATGTCGGCATGGCGCTGCACCACACAGCTTTTCCCGGTACTATTAGCCTGCGCCCCAGCACTCTCATTCAATTGATTCGAGATTATATCACCTGTTTAGCTAAAGCGGGATTTATTAAATTTTTCTTTATAAACGGTCACGGCGGCAACATAGCCACGCTCAAAGCCGCTTTTGCAGAAACATACGCTCATTTGGCAGATTTAAATATTCCCCATGCCTCGCAAGTGCAATGCCAAGTGGGAAACTGGTTTATGTGCGGATCTGTATACAAATTGGCTAAAGAGTTATACGGCAATCAAGAAGGCTCCCACGCGACTCCCAGCGAAGTTGCTCTCACCCAATACCTCTATCCAGAAGCAATCAAACAAGCACCGCTTGCCGAGCCAGTCTCATCCGAGCATAAAATATATGGAGCAGCTGACTTCCGCCGCCGCTATCCCGATGGGCGTATGGGTTCAAATCCAGCCTTAGCAACGCCGGAACATGGGAAGCAATTTTACGACTTGGCGGTCAAGGAATTAAGCAACGCTTATCTAGAATTTCTCAATGCTGATGTATAGATATTTGGCTCAGTTTATCTCGCTCATATACCTAACATGAACCCGATAGCTCCTGCCCCTAATCAGAATTCCAGCACCTACCAGATGGTTGACTGGGTTAGCAAAGTTTTCATTATTGCATACAAAGAGCAAACCCAAGTGCTTGAGGAAGTCTTAACAAAAGAAGGCTTCCAAGTTGAAGTTCTCAGACAGGAACAAAAGCCAGAATATCAAAACTATTCGCGCAGTTATTTGTGCCTGATGAACCATCGACGAGCTTGGGAAAAAGCCGCGCCGGAAAGCAAGCCTACCCTGATTATTGAAGCAGATTTTGTCCCCGTCTTTGGCTTTGGCAAGCTGCCTTTACCCTTTAATCCCGATGCGAGCGATGTAGGAGTTTCGTGGTTATACACCTGCGCGCCGCAAGTTTACAGCGTCTCCGAAGCAGGTTACGCCGAAGGATTTTCAGTTTCAACCGTTGCCTATATTGTCACCGCGAAGGGCGCTCAGTACCTGATGGAGTTGGCAGAAGAAATCCGAGAAAAAAAGGGACCCACTGCTTATTCATCTTGGGATTCTAATGTAGATACTTTCCTGCGTGCCAGAAAGCTAAAAAACTACATTCCCTTCCGCAACTATGGCGAACATGGAGGATTGCCCAATTTAGAACATTACAAAAATGGTTTGAGTAAAACCCATCGCGCCGATGTATTGTATGGGAAACTTGCGTTTTTGCCTCTCTATGCTTCAGGTGAAAAAGGTGGAAATATGGCATTGGTATCGGCAAGGCTTCAGGCGCGTTTGAAGGGAATTGCCCGTTTGGCTATGGGACGATTTCTGCGGATTCCTGTTGTTAAAAATTCCAGCGTACCTGGAAGACTGGTTAGTTTTGCCATTCGCAGACAGCTATCGATGTGGCTGTAGAGAAAGAAACCCGGTTTCTAGGCAGAAACCGGGTTTCTAGTCGCGTCGTTGATAAGTCACGAGCAATTTTTGAACTGCCTGTTCTACGCTTTGACTAGATGCTGTCCAAGAGTATTCTGTTTGTACGAGTTGATAAGCAGAATCAGTTAGTTTCTTAGCTAGAGAAGGTTCTGACCAAAGCTGTTTCACTGCTGCTACAATTTCCTCAACTTTATCTTTGACCAATAAGTGTTCCCCATCTCTAACTTTCAGCCCTTGGGCGCCCTTAGTTGTGCTGACGACTGGACGTTTGCTAGCAAAAGCTTCCAATATCTTCAGGCGAGTACCCCCACCTTGCAGCAAAGGAATCACGACAACACTCGCAGCTGCTAAATAGGGGCGGACATCTGGCACTTTACCTGTGACTAAAATTCCAGGATCTTGCTCAGCGGCTTGACGCATGTATCGAGTTGGTTTGATGCCTACTAACATTAGACGACAGTTGGGAAAATTTTCCCGCAGCCGAGGGTAGATTTGGTCTATCAGTATTTGAGCAGCTGCTGCGTTAGGTTCGTATTGAAAGCTAGCAGTAAAAAGGATGCTCCAAGGTGTTGGTTCTAATTTAGTTGGAGAGGGAAGATTTTCTATGCGATCGCTATCGTATGAGGCGACATCGATGCCATTAGGCACTACATGAATTGGTAGTGGCTTTTGGCATAATTCTTGTAGCAAACTATTATCTTCTTGACTGCATACCCATATTTGGTCAGCTTTAGGGACAAAATCTCGCTCGATAGATTCAACTTTATTTAGCATCAGGGGGGAAATCTTGTTTGGCTCTAAATTTGATATTTCGCGGGCTACAGATGTTTCTGCATTGTGAGCATCGTAGATAATCGCACAGCCATGACGCTTGGCTATATTGAAGTAATGGTAAAGCCAAAGTTCTTCAAAAACTACTATATTAGGCTGAAATTCTGCCAGGATATGGGAAAGTTCCTGGGCTACAATATCTGAATCAAATTTATCGTGCCACGGATGTCCGTAGGTTCGTAACTTCCAGAGCCGATGTTTAATTTTTTTCCAAACAGAGCGTTGTTTTCTTAGCTCGTCAATATAGTAATTCTTACAGATGGTAACGCCTGGTGGAAGATCGAGGTTACTGCTTGGCTTTTCAAAGCAAATCGACAAAATAGCAACAAGGCCAAATTTCATCATGATGTTGATATTCTGCCAGTTGCGTAAGGGAGATCCGCCTACCGGGGGGTAAGCTTGGTATCTTGTAACAAACAGCGTGCGAATTGAGTTGTGTGTCATTAGACGTTCCTTATTTAACTCAAGTTGCTAGTGATAAAATTCGGCATTGCTAATTGCTAATTGCTAATTGCTAATTGCTCGCGAGCATATTTTTCAGCTATACCATTCGCCATTAGCTATTAGCAATTAGCTGTTAGCCGACCTAAAAATATCAATAGCAATTTGCGTTATTTATTAAATCAATTCTCGGTTTTGCAACTTTTGAAAATCTCCATCTGTAAAGTTATGTCTGGCTAAAATTGAAAAAATTATTTGATTTATTTGTTGTCTTTTTTGACCTAATATAAATCTCATCAATTGCTGATTGAATTTTAATTGCTTTTGGTAAAACACGCAAAAACCATCTCTGACGATTACTTTGTAGCCAAAATGATTTGCTACCCATTGAATTGCTTTGCTTGAATAGAAAAAAATATGTTGTCCAGAGTTGGGAATTATATAAAATCAATCATCATCTTGGCCTGAATACAGGCTCGTTGAGATTAAATGGATCTTTGGTTGACGCTGGAATATTTCTTCAAATGTAATTATGGGATGAGGAAGATGCTCCCATACCTCAAATGCGGTGATAATTGAATAATCTTGAGAGGGGTTATCTTCAAAACCAACTGCATAATAGTTGGTTGCATACTTATCTAATAAATAAGCATCTAATCCAACATCTCTCAAGATGCGTACAAGTAGACCATTTCCCCCTCCCCAATCGAGGATTTTGTCATTTGAAGAAAAACCAAATATTTTGGTGGTTAAGTAAACAATCGCTTGCAATCTTTGGTTGCGTTCTACCATCCATACATCACGAACTGGTCGTGGATCTGCATAGGCTTCGTCGATCCAATATGGCTCTTCAGTCTGCAATGATTTGCAGTGGTTACACCGAAACAGGGATACATCATATTTGTGAATAAATTTTTTAGAGAATACATAGGTTGCCTCACCATTACATAAGCGGCATGTGATAGTATTTTGAGACACGATTTACACCTCTTTAAAATTGTTTGCAGCCGGTGATGGTAGACCGCCGTTTGTGTAGCGGCACCCTTAAGGGTGCCGCTACACAAACGGCGCCTAAAGGCTTTCGCTCATTCGCTGGCAATCTGCTGTAAAATTGTTTGCATAAAATAATCAAACACATAGAAATTGCCCTAGTCATTTTAATTGTTGGTTGCGCCTGATAAAAACCACCGCAAAATTGTAATAAACGCTCCATGAAATTCAGGAGATAGTTGCTAGGGAGGGGGGGAAATTCCCAGTAAGTCGAGATATTGTTGGGTAACGGTTTCTAATCTGTACTGTTCAAGCCAAGCGGGAGGGACGGATTTGGCGTTACCTGAGAAGAGGCGGAAAATGGCTTGTGCGATCGCTTCCCTATCCCCCACTGGCACTAATTCCCCATACTTGCTATTATCTAATATCTCATCGGGGCCGCTTTTGCAGTTAGTAGAAACTACCGGAGTTCCCACCGCCATTGCTTCGATTAATACCGTGGGTAACCCTTCTTCAATTGAAGATAAAACAAACACCGATGCTTTTGCCATATAAGCATAGGGGTTTTGGGTAAAACCCAGGAAAGCGACATCGTTTTCTATACCTAATTCCTTTACTAAAGCGTTAAGTTTTTGCTGCTCTTTACCTTGACCTAAAATCACCAGCCTTGCGGGTTGTACTTGTCTGACAATAGCAAAAGATTTGATCAGGGTAGGAAAGTCTTTTTGTTGTTCCAATCTTCCCACGCCTAAAATTACTGGAGGCTCCCCAGGGGCGAACCAAGGGTGGTCTACAGGCTGTTTTGCCTTTTCAATCAAATCCGGTAAAATGACTGGGTTGTAGAGCGTTTTGATGCGGTTTAGTGGCATTCCTGTGACTAGAGATAGGTCTTTAGCAACGCCCTGGGAAACTGCTAATACGGCATCTGCAAAAGGATAGAATAGCCTTGCAGTAAGTGCCGATTTCTGCTCGTTTTTCTCGCGTTTTACTCGCAGAGAAAGCGTATTGTGTTCGGACACGACTACTCGCGTGGATGCAAATGCGAGGCGCTTCGCCAATATGGCTATTTCGTTGTTATAGTGCAATCCTGTAAGTAAAGTTTTGGGCCGCTCTTTTTGCAGGTAACCCATCAGTTTGGGTAAACCGTTGCGCCAGGGTTTTGGTGCTGATAGATCGATGATTCTGACTGATGATGGTACTTGGGTTAATAATGGCCCTTCTTTTTTATTCACTACCAAATCTATTTTCAATCCCCGTTGAACAAAGCCTTGCATTAGGTTTACCATAATTCGTTCGGCTCCGCCGCCTTGAAGGCGGTACAGGTAAACAGCGATGTCGGGTTTATTTTCAGCCATGATTAAGACTTTTGTGGGTGGTGATTAGGTAGCTGAATTCCGAAAATATTGAGATATTGTTGGGTAACGGTTTCGAGGGTGTATTGTTCCAGCCAAGCGGGATCGACTGATTTGGCGTTACCGGATAAGATTTTTAAGATGGCTTGTGCGATCGCATCCGGATCTCGTACTGGCACTAATTCCCCATACTTGCCATTATCTAATATCTCATCGGGGCCACTTTCGCAGTTAGTAGAAACTACCGGAGTTCCCACTGCCATTGCTTCTATTAATACCGTAGGTAACCCTTCTTCAATCGAAGACAAAACAAACACCGATGCTTTTGACATATAGGCATAAGGATTTTGGGCAAAACCGAGGAAAGCCACATCGTTTTTGATGCCTAATTCACTTACTATGGCGTTGAGTTTTTCCCGTTCCTTACCGCTGCCCAAAATTACCAATCTTGCCGGTTGGGTTTGTCGTACAATAGCAAAAGCTCGGATCAGGGTGGGAAAGTCTTTTTGTTCCACCAAGCGACCTACGCCTAATATTACCGGCGGTTCTCCGGGATCAAACCAAGGATGATCGGCGGGTTCTTTGGCTTTTTCAAATAATTCTGGTCTGATAATTGGATTGTGGATGACGCGGATGCGCTGCTGGGGTAAATTTGTTGTCGTTGCTAGATCTTTGGCTACGCCCTGAGAAACGGCGACGACGCCATCTGCCCAAGGGTAACAAAGTTTGGCAGCAATAGGTGCGAAGCGATCGCGTTTTCCAGTTGGGTGTTGCGCGTGCAAAGATAAATTATTCTGCTCGCAAACTACTACGCGCGTAGAAGTTCCAGACAGATATTTCGCCCCGATTGCGACTTCGCTGGTAAAGTGCAAAGCAGAAAGCAAGGCTACAGGACGCTCATCGCGCAAGTAACGCGCCAGCTTGGGTATAACGCCTAGCATTTGTGGCGCTTGCAGATCTACAATTCTGACTTCTGGCGATACAAATTTGAGGTAAGGGCCATCTTTTTTATTGAGGACAAAATCTACTTTTAAACCTTGTTCTGCCAGGTGATTCGCCAGGTTTACCATCGCTCGTTCGGCTCCTCCACCATAAAGCAGGCGGAGATAAAAGGCAACGCGGATATCAGTCATACAATTTTAGATTTTAGATTTTAGATTTCAGATTGAACAATTGGAGAAACACCCAGGATATCTAAATATTGTTCGATGACGGTTTCCCATTTGTATTGATTCAGCCAAGCTGGATCGACAAGCGGAAAATTACCAGATAATACTTTCAGAATTGCTTTTGCGAGTGCTTCGCTATCTCCGACTGGCACTAGATCGCCGTACTTGCCTTTGTCTAAAATTTCTTCGGGTCCGCTTTCGCAGTTGGTAGAAACTACGGGGGTTCCTATTGCCATTGCTTCTATTAGTACGGTTGGCAATCCTTCCCACGCCGAAGATAATGCGAAGACTGATGCTTTTTTCATGTAACCATAGGGATTGTTGGAATAACCGAGTAGGGCAACATCATTTTCTAATCCCAATTCCCTCGCCAAATTTTCTAGTTGCTGGCGCTGTCTACCGCTGCCTAAAATCATTAACCTAGCCGGTTGCTTTCGCTTTACAATCGCCAAAGCACGAATCAAGCTAGAAAAGTCTTTTTGTTCGACTAATCTTCCTACTCCCAAAATTACCGGCGGTTCTCCCGAATTAAACCAAGGATGTTCTACTGGCTGTTTTAATTTTTCATCGAGTTCGGGGTTAATCACCGGGTTATGAATCACCCTAATTCGCTCTGGAGGTAGTTTGGTTAGATTGTTTAAATCTTTAGCCACCCCTTGAGACACAGCCACAATTGCATCGGCCCAAGGGTAAAATAACCTTACCGTCAAGGGTGCTAATCTTGCAGAAACTTGCTCTACACGCTTTGCTTCTGCGGAAATATTACTTTGTTCGCATACAACTATCCGCGTTGATACCCCAGAAAAACGCTTAGCCAATATAGCGATTTCATTTGGATAATGCAGCGCCGAAAGTAAGGCTTGCGGCTGTTGGGAGCGCAGGTAGCTCACTAACTTGGGCAAACTTGCAGTAGATTGAAGGCTAGTGGGAAATTTTAAGGTTTTACTTTTGTCAAACTGTCGAGCTTTTAGATCTATGATGTTAACTTCAGGGGGAACTTGGGATAAGTAAGGCCCTTCTGCCCTAGTCATCAATAAATCTACTTTAAGTCCCTGCTTGGCAAAGCCCTGAACCAACTTTACCATCGCCCGTTCAGCTCCTCCCCCACCTAAGTCGCGAAGGAACATGGCGATGCGAGGCGGCTGTTTAGCCATGTTGAGTAATCTCCGGTGCTAGCTTAAATGAATCTACACAATCCTAGCCCATCAGTTGTAGGAAACCCAACCTAAATATCTGTACTAACGCCCGTTGCTAGTTTTGAAATATTGGTTTTAGATCCCCCCAAAGCCCCCCTTTGGCAGGGGGGTTTGCGGGGATCGGTTTTATACAGCGGTTTGCAGCCGTATGAGGTACGGCTTTGTTTGTGTAGCGGCACCCTTAAGGGTGCCCCTACACAAACAAAGCCGAAAGGCTTGACCTCACCCATCTGAAATCCGCTATAGCTAGCAAGTTGAGTTAGTAAACTACCCACACTGACCCG
>DNGJ01000132.1 GCA_003486305.1 Cyanobacteria bacterium UBA11371 | reverse complement strand
TTGAAGAAGCACTCAAAAATGATGGCAGATTTAAGTGTAGTCAAACACTTTCTGGACGTGCAGCAGGAGATGCAGATGCAGCGGGTGTAAACATTGCACACGTCGATATTGAAATAAGTAACGAGGGGATGAAAAATCGAGAAAAAACTTTAGAAAAGATGCGAGAAGAGTTTGATAAAATACCAGGAGCAGCACCGAATGTGGGCGGATTTATCTCGCACCGGATGGATGAAGTTTTGTCAGGAGTCCGGAGTGCGATCGCAGTCAAAATTTTTGGCTCTAACTTGGAAGAACTGCGGAAAATTGGTCAAGAAGTTGAAGCTCAAATGAAAACCGTTGATGGGGTTGTTGATTTATTACTAGAACCTCAAATTCCTGTTCCGCAAATTCAAATTAAATTTGACCGGGATGCTGCAAGTCGTTACGGTCATTCGGTAGGAAATTTGGCAAATATTATTGAAACTGCACTTAATGGTAAGGTAGTTTCTCAAGTTTTGGAAAATCAACAATCGTTTGATTTATTGGTGTGGTTAAAACCCGATGCGCGTCAAAATATGGAAACGATTCGCAATTTATTAATCGATACACCCGATGGACAGAAAATTCCTTTAGGTACTGTTGCTAGTATTGGAGATGGAACGGGACCTAATACTATCAACCGTGAAAATGTTTCCCGTATGATTGTGGTTTCGGCAAATGCCAAAGGTCGAGATTTACGCTCGATTGTCAATGAAATTGAAGCCAAAGTTAAACGCAATGTCCAAACTCCGGCTGGATATTTTATTCAATATGCAGGTCAATTCGAGGCAGAAGAACGCGCTAGCCGAAACATTCTCGTATTTAGTATTATCGCCTTTATTGCAATTACGGTACTGATGTATCTTTCGGTTAAATCTATCCCTTCTACTGCCATGATTATGATTAATTTGCCTATTGGTTTGGTCGGAGGTGTCATTGCAGTCGCTTTAAGCGGTGGAGTCATTTCTGTGGCGTCCTTGGTTGGGTTTGTTTCCTTGTTTGGGGTAGCCACACGCAACGGTTTGTTATTAGTAGATAATTACAATACCAAACATGCTGAAGGAATGCCATTGAAAGAAGTTATTATTAAAGGGTCGATGGAACGACTGAATGCAATTTTGATGACGGCTTTAACTTCCGCGCTGGGTTTAGCACCGATGGTAATACAAGGGGGACCAGGACAAGAACTTTTGCAACCTTTATCAATTGTTGTATTTGGTGGGTTGTTTACTTCGACGGCGATAACTTTAGTGGTTTTACCCGCGTTGTATGCCAAGTTTGGTAAGTATTTGTTTCCACAGCGACCGACGGAAGTTGAACAGAAGGAAGAGCAGTTTTTTATGCATATGTAGGGGAATGAAACTTACTCTTTTCGTGCCACAAAAATAGCTAATTAACAAACCACAGAGGTAAGAGAAAAGAAGAGATAGATAATCAGGAAGTAAGAGCGAGTAAAAAATTAAAAAAATCTTAATTAAACAGAGATTTCATCCTGATTTCATTTGATTTTGGCACATTAGATAGTATCTCAGACTGTTAACCCATCTGAAACCTTTCCCAGGCAGTACAGAGTAAGAGGTGCGATTGTGTTAAAAATAAACCGCAGAAAATTTATCATACTTACGGCTGCTAGTGCCGTTACCACATCAGCCGTTGGCTGGGCGATCGCGCAAAACAAAAAGACACCCTTCAATTCCCAAACCTCGTCCAAACTTCACAAAAGTGCTAATGGTTTACTAGAACTTGACCTTGAAGCAAGCTTAAATTCTCTGAACTTAGGAGGAAAACAAGCCTATCTTTTAAGTTATAACGGACAAGTACCAGCCCCTCGTTTGGAAGCCAAACCAGGCGATACAGTCCGCATCCGCTTTACTAACAACCTCTCCCAACCTACTAATCTGCACTATCACGGACTGCACGTTTCTCCCGCTGGCAATGCAGATAATCCTTTGCTCAACATCCCTCCAAAAGAGCGTTTAATTTACGAATTTACTATTCCCAAAAATCATCCATCCGGTACATTTTGGTATCATCCTCACCATCACGGTATGGTGGCAGAACAGGTATTTGGCGGTTTAGCAGGCTTATTGATAATTCGCGGTGAATTAGATGAGATTCCGGAAATTAAAGCAGCCAAAGAGGAATTTCTAGTCTTACAAGATTTTGGCTTAGATGGCAACGGAAATATTCAGCCTCCAAACCACATGACAATGATGATGGGACGGGAAGGTCAAATATTGACTGTCAACGGTCAAATTAACCCTAACTTATCGATTGCTAAAGGCGGATTGTTGCGTTTAAGAATCGTCAATGCTTCTCCTTCTAGATTTTACCGCCTTGCTTTAGAAAATCATCCTTTTTATTTAATTGCAACCGATGGCGGAGGTTTAGATACACCCGTAGAACTAAAAGAATTGCTGCTTTCACCGGGAGAACGTGCAGAAGTGCTAGTGCGTGGAGAAAGAGAACCCTCGCAGTATCGCTTATGGAATTTACCTTACGACCGAGGTGGAATGGGCATGATGGGCGATGGAATGGGGATGATGGGTGGTGGAATGGGCATGATGGGGAATAGTTCCCAGAGAAACCCTCAAGTTTTGGTAACAGTGACTTATCAAGGTTCTGTTTCTAGGTTACCTTTGCCCCAAAAACTTATTCCTGTTGAAACATTACCAGAACCAAAAGCAGTCAGAGGTTTTGAATTGTCGATGGACATG
>DNGJ01000133.1:14451-26492 GCA_003486305.1 Cyanobacteria bacterium UBA11371 | reverse complement strand
CTGGCATTGATGACAATGAATGAAGGACTGGATTTCCTAAATATCTGTGCAGAGGTGGCATCGCCCCTGGTTTGATGCCGCCTTGGAACCGATTTCCCATTACCAGGTCATAACCCTGTCGCAGCTTTTCAATAAATGGGGTGAGGTTAATGAAATCGTAGCTATCGTCAGAGTCGCGCATAATTACGTACTTACCGCGTGCGGCGGCAATTCCAGTCATGAGGGCGCTGCCATATCCTTTCTTTTTTACCCGAATGACGCGGGCATTCATTTGTTTGGCAATCTCTATTGAGCCATCTGTACTGCCGTTATCGGCTACAACTATTTCGCCAGAAATATTGTTTTGGGTTAAATACGATTGGGCTTTCTCGATACAAATTCCCAGAGTTTCCGCTTCGTTTAAGCAAGGCATGACGATGGAAACCTCAAGGAATGCTGTTTCGCTTGCAGGTACGCTTGCAGCTAGGGAATTTAGCATCTCTTTTTCCTCCTCTCGATGCAGGAGATCTTTGCTTATGCAGGCGCAAGTTAGTGCTTTTTAGCGGCTCCAAGTTCCGGCTTTTTGGGTAAGCAGATACACTCGACTATATGAAAACTGATTGAGCAACTTGGTTGGATTAAACTTTCAGGCAAAGATTTGCCAAAACGTGATAAAAAACAGGATTAGAGCATTCGCTCCCATTAACCCAGTTATATTTACCGGCAACCCTGTCGATCCCGGTCTGAAGGGCACTAGATTCTTTGTGCTGTCAAATTGAGCTAAACTTTACAAATTTATACTTACAAGGTCTTGTTACCCTTTTAGGTAAGTAGACAAATCTTGGTCTGTATTGACCAGATATCTTGGCACAAGTTTTCCGAGTATGCAACCCGTTTTTCAGTGTTTTTACTAAAAAAATATATTTAGATATATTAAGTTGCGGTAAATACGGATAAAACAGCTGCTGAATTACCGATCTCAAGGGACATCTACAGATTTGAACAGATAAAAAATTATTGAACCTAGATTAAAGTTTATGTAAAGTTTTAAAATTTTGTAAATTCAAAGACAATCGATTTTAACGTAACGTGATGTAGATAACGGGGTGGCGGTTGGCGAGACTGGTCCGGCAACAACGCCCGGTTATGAACAGCGAGGATGACGCCCGCCTTGAGCGCAGATATACGCCAATTGCCGTTGATCTAAATTTCTAGCAGCGGTAAAATCGACGCCTTTAACGCGAGCAGAAATGGAAATATCGGGCTGAGTTTGAATAAATTGATCCGGTGGAACGGCGCGGGTGACTGCAAAAATAGCGCCCTGAAAATCTGCCCCCGCTACGTTGGCTCCCTGCAAATCTGCCATGCTCAAATCGGCATGGCGCAAGGTAGCACCTTGCAATTGAGCCTTGTAAAAATGAGTACCCGCAAGTCGGGTATCGCTGAGATTGGCATTTTGCAGTTTGGCGCGACTCAAATTAGCTCCAGATAGATCGGCACCTCGCCAGTCGGATACCTTCAAGTCGGCAGACTCAAGTTGAGTTCCTACAGCACTCACCCGCCCCAAACGCGCCCCGTGTAAATTCGTTTTGCTTAGATTGGCTTCGGTTAAATCTGCACCCGTTAAGCTGGCATTTTCTAGGGTTGCTTGTTGTAAGTTCGCCCCGATCAGCTTGGCGCTGCTAAGCTTAGCACCAGTCAGACGTGCTTGGGATAAATTCGCCCGATTCAGAATTGCGTGGCTCAGGTTAGTATTTTCCATTGAGACGTTGTTTAAGACCGCGCCTTCCAAGGAAGCTTCTTTGAGATCGGCATTGCTTAAATCCGCTTTCGAGTCGTCAAAGGTGCCCAAATGCCCATCCTTACCTGCGCCCCAAAAGCGAGTGCCTTCAAAACTAGCACCCGTGAGGTTAGCTCCCTGGAAATTTACCCAGGATAAGTCCATATTGTCTAACACCAGGGCGAACAAAGCCTGGATGTCTGTGCTTTGACTGAGATTGGTGCGACTGAGGTCGATGGCATTGAGATTGTTCCTGTCTAGGGTGAGAATATTGGCGATCGCAACTTTTGTCACCGCGAGTCGCTGTTGCACTAACTTATATTCTTGCGGGTCAACATCGTAGCGCTCTTTCTCCAACTGTTGGCTCAAATATTGATTCAATCGCTGCAACTCTGGCAAACCTACTGTGCCAATTCTGACAAACACTTGCTCGATTGCCGCGATCGCTGCTGGATTTTGTTCTTGGTTCAACAAATCCGCCAATAACCGCACTACCCTCGCGTCATCTTCCACTGCTCCCAATGCCAAGATCGCCGCTTGTCGCTCTGCGGGTGCAGCCGTTGTGGTGGCGCTCAGTTGCTTTACCAGGGCGATAAATACCCGATCTTTCTGCTCCTCTATCGCCCGCCGATTCGCCTGATTTTGAGTATAAATCTGTAGCCCCACATAACTGCCCCACAAACCAACCACAGTAGCCAATGACACCGTTAGCCAAGCTGGTACTGAGGATATCCCTCCCCGCCACTGAGTACTATTTTTTACCTTTAATGAGTCAAATGGGCGGTAAAAGTTCGGATGGCGGTCTGGGCGATCGCTTTCTAGGGTTGAGTTTGAGGTGGGATGGGGTTGTGTTTGATGAATACCGTTCCCATCGGTTTGATTGAGCCAGCGGGGGGGTGCTGGGGGAAAGCCGATGGTAGCGATGGTAAGGGTTTTGTCGGCATCGATCGCCCGCGTTCTTGCCAATCTATCGTAGAGGGTGCGCCGTCGGGAACATAATAGGGCGATCGCTCCCGCTCCCAGCAGCATAAACCCGCTCAGTCCCGCGATGACGCTTAAGTTGGGATAGCCACCGACGTAGCGCCAAATCAAAAAAGCAGTGCCGACAGGTATTCCCCAGCGACCAATTGCTTCGCGTACCAAAACCCGCGCCAAACCGGGAGGCGTGCCCGAGGTTGTGACGACCTTAACGCCAAACCAACGCTTGGGAAGGGTTTGGCCTGTTTTTCCCAGTAGATATAGTTGCCAGGTTCCCAATGCCAGGGGTGCAAAGAGTGCCGCCGTCCATAAGACATTGGTAGCAGGGGTTACCAGTTGGTTTTTCGGATCGGGTAGAGCTAGAGTTTGAGCGATCGCGCCCGTGGTTTTCGCCAGCACCGGATTGAGCGGTTCGCGCCCAGAGCCGTAGGTTTGGGCGGATAAACCGATGCTAAAGGGAACTACTGAACTGGTGACAATCAGCGAGACTTCCACCAGGGAGGCGCTGCACCGGCGAAGCGAGAGCGATAAAGAGTGCGGGCGCGCCTGCTTGGCGGTAATAGATGGATCGGTGCCGTTCCTCTGGATAGGGATAACCATTCAAGAACACTTTTCACACAGTGGCATTTAGGGGTGAATCTATCACATCCGGGATATTTCCAGAGGGGGAAAATACCAGCGCGATCCCAAAAGCCCAAGCTAATCTTCTAATTGTTTGGGTAAAACCTCAACCGCAAGGACATCAATCGTCCCTGGAGGCGTCTGGCGTTTAAAGCGACCGCCTTCGACTTGGAGGGGTTCGCCGCAGTTGGGACAGTTTAGCTGAGTTTGATTCAATCCGGTGAATTGATAGGTACAAACCGGACACTGGTCTTCAATCAAGTTGCGTTGCAACCACCAGCGCAACCCAAAAAATGCGATCGCTGGGACTGCAAGCAATAATACAACCAAAATCACAAACGACTTAACTACCCAGCCCAGTCCAACAGATAAAAGCATCCACAAAAATACCAGGACTGCGAGCGGGCAGCCAATGCCTGAAAGATCGAATTGAGAGGTGTTGAGGCGCATGTTCCGCATCTCGTTGGTTCTGCCTCTAGCATAGCGAGAGGCTAAGGACATCGGACATCGGGGATTCAACACCTTCAAGGGTGCCCGATGCCCGCGATTTATCAATCGAGCAGTTCTTTTAATCGCTGAACGAACGCATCTCGACCAAACTGGGCCAGCGTCTGCTGTCGTAACCATTGACCGTCACAACGCCCGTCATTGCCAGTCAGGATTTCGATGCACGCCGCCGCCACAGCTTCCGGATCGCGGTGGGGGACTCGCCACCCCAAACGCCCGTCTTGCAACGGGTCGGCACTGCCGTCCGCATCGCCGGATAGCACGGGTATGCCGCAAGCCATCGCTTCTAAGTAGACAATGCCAAATCCTTCTTGAGAAGGCATGACATAGGCATCTGCGAGGCGATAGTGTTCCACCAAATCTTTTGTCGGGACGAACCCGGCAAATACAACTCGGTCAGCTACGCCCAAATCTTTTGCCAGTTGGGCGAGGCGGGGTTGGTCGTCGCCGCGACCGATAACTAGGTATTTAATTTCTCCAAACGCTGCCGCGATTTGTGGCAACGCCCGAATCGTTACATCTACACCCTTATAAATATCCCCCGACCACAGGCGCGCGACGGTCATTAAGACCTTAGCACCGGCGAGGTTGTACTTTTCAATTAACGCTGGGTTTTTGTTACTTGGGGTAAAAGCAGCACCATCGATGGCACAGGGTAAAATTTTTACCTTGTGGGGGTCTAGGTGATTTGCTATGCAGGCTTTATCGCGACTGTAGCGACTGATCGTCCAAATCTCGGATGCCTGCTGTAACGCTTTTTGGTGGGGTAATGGTAGCGCTTGCCACACCTCTTTGCCGTAGGTCAAGACGGTGTAGGGAATCCCCAGAGCTTGGCAGATTACTTGTACTAACGGTGCCAGGTTAATGTGACCGCAAAAAACGCGGCTTGGTCGCCGCCACCACAAACAGCGGAGTAGTTCCGCAGAGAGTCTCGCTCGCCCTAACATGGCGGAGCGGGTCTTTAAATAGTGAAATTTGAGCGCGGGGTCACCTGGTTCGTTGCCTTGATTGTCAAACGGATTGTCGCATCCGGGAGCGTCTCGCAGCAAGAACGTTTCCGCACTAGGCAAATCTGACAATGCTAGGTAGGCGCGAAAAATGTCTTTGACGTAAGACTGAATGCCGCCCTCGCAAGCAAAAATTTCCAGGAATACGAATACGTGGTTGATTCGGGCATCAACCGTTTGAGGCCATTGAGGCCATAGTTTCTGGTATTTAAATACGGATTCAGCGATTTGGTTCATGCAAGCTCAACAGGTATGTTACCGATTTGATCGCACCCGTTCCAACTCCTTTGATCTGCTTTTTTCCCACAGGTTCCCTAAAACTTACTTTACTTTAGTTGAGGGACTTTTTGGTTGTGGTTAATTTTTTATGGAATGTCTTAATTTAATCGTAACTAATACCGGACGCTAACAACTCATAACAAGTCAAATTCGCGGTTAAAAATCAAAGGCCGTAGCCACTTATAGGCTCAGCCATACAGATAACTTATAGCCATTCTCAAAGTTTTCCCTATGGATGACTGTCACATTTGCTACGGTTAATCTTGCTGATTTCAGGGAAAACCCTTAATAGGGCGAGGCTGCGGCAGGCTGGCGATATGCCTTGGGCACGCTGCGCGATACGCCTCGCTTGCGAGCCAGCGGGGATTACCACAAGCCTCTTTTCCCGCTGGGTCGTACCGTCATCCAATTTGTTTTCGCTAAAGCCAACTGCTCTTCTGTGAGTTTGGCGCCGGTGAGGTTCGCCCCACACAGGTTTGCACCCCGGAGATTGGCATTGCTGAGATAAGCATAACTGAGGTCTGCTCCTCTCAAGTCTGCCCCTTCCAAATCGGCATAGCTCAAGTAAGCCCTAGCCAAGTTGGCTTCTCGCAGAATCGCATAATTTAAACTTGCCCGCCCAAAATCGGCTTCGTATAAATTCGCTCCAGTCAGATTGGTTCTGCTTAATTTAGCTTGGTGGAAAATTGCTCCTGATAAAGTGGCTTTTTGCAGGTTTAATAAACTGAGATTTTGCTCGGCAAAGTCTCTTCTACCTTTGGAATAGCCTGTTTGTACTTCTTGGGCATCTAATTTGCGCGGTGTTTTGGTTTGTTTTCCTGGGGAACCGCCGCTGGCTATTGCGCTTCCAGTTGCGGCTTTGGGGCGGTTAACTCGATGTCCGGTAATTCCAGATTGAAAATCCGTTCCTTCTAAGCGGGTGCGCCTTGCGCGAATCGCCATAGCCGCCTTGACCACAGAAGGTGTCGATGAACCCCCGGAGATGCGACCCAATCCTCCAGAGAGCATGTTGGATTTATTCGCATAAGGCTGGTAAATACTAGAAGGTTGAGTTGCCATACCCTGAGCGAGGCTATCTAAATAAGGCTCCAGATCGAGCGCTCTGAGGACATCATTCGCTGACTGGTAGCGATGGCGAACCGATACTTCCAGCATTTTGCTTAATACGTCCTCCATATGCCTGCTAACGTGGACGTATTTTTGCCAAAGCATTTCTCCCGTTGCCGGATTGTATTCTAGGTCTTTGGGAGATTTGGCGCAAAGCAGGTAAACGCAAGTCACTCCCAAGGCGTAGATATCGCTGGCGTATACCGGACGCATTGCCATCTGTTCTGGGGGCGCAAATCCCGGAGTGCCGATGGCGTAAGCGGTTAGAGCCGTTTGCTCTGATAGCGAGGCTGCGGTGTTGACCTGGTTTTTCACCGCCCCAAAGTCAATCAGAACCAGCTTGCGGTCTTGATGGCGACGAATCAAGTTAGCTGGTTTGATGTCCCGGTGGATTACCTGCTGGCTGTGGATGTATTCCAGCACGGGCAGCATCTCGCTGAGGAATTGTTTGACGCCTTCCTCGCTAAACGGGCCGTTGAGTTTAACTTCCCGCTGGAGTGTTTCCCCTAGTATGTACTCCTGGACTAGATAAAATTGCTGATGGGCATCGTCTTCAAAGTAATCTAGCAATTGCGGGATTTGGGGATGACTGCCTATCCTACCCAGCGTCTCCGCCTCGCGCTTGAACAACTCTTTCGCCATTTTAAACACCTGTGGCGTCGTTGCCGAGGGGCGCAGTTGTTTGATGACGCGGGACGGTTCACCCGGTAGACTCTCGTCTATAGCTAAAAACGTGGCTCCGAAGCCACCTTGTCCCAAGGGCTTTCTCACCCGATAGCGATCGCGCAGCAGCAGGTTTGCCCCACATGCCAGACACCGATCTACGTGGTTTGGGTTTTCAGGATGGGAACAGGCTGGATTTAAGCAATAGCTCATTCAGCATCACTCGCTTCAAGTATCGGTTCAGCAGTCAATGAAGTGCCCTGTTTCCATTATCTGGGCAAGCATCAATAAATACAGTGCTATTCCTACATTCAATTCATTAAAGATTTGATGAAGTAGCACCAACAGGGATTTAAGTGTTTTTTAACAGTAATTCTCCTCAGTGAAATTACTGAATAGGTTGACTCTACACATATAGAATGCCCAAAAGGATGGAATAATTAACAGCAAGCGCATGGCAGAGCAATTAACTTGTAATACCACGCCTTGGGAGTAATTTAACAGTTCTACCGCCAATCTAACAGTAATGGTCAACTAAATGCCAGAGGGGCTTCTTGTGCAGGTGGGCAGGTGGGCTTCTTGTGCAGGTGGGCAGGTGAGAATATACATTCAAATTCCCTTCTGCCCCTATGCCCCTATGCCCCTATGCCCCTATGCCCCTATGCTCACCTGCTCGCTTGCTCACCTGCTCGCTTGCTCACCTGCTCGCTTGCTCACCTCTCTCCCTGCTCGCGCAACTAATATAATCAGGTTTGTATCGGAAAATGCAAGCAAGTTAATGCGTATCTCTCTCAACTGGCTAAAGGAACTGGTCGATTTCACTGCAACGCCTCAAGAGTTGGCTACAACGCTGACTATGGCTGGGTTTGAAGTGGAAGATATTGAAGATCGTCGCACTTGGGCACAAGGGGTAGTTGTCGGCAAGGTGTTGGAATGTCAGCCCCACCCTAATGCAGATAAACTGCGGGTTTGTCAAGTAGATATCGGGCAAAAAACGCCTTTGAATATTGTCTGCGGTGCCCCCAATGCCCGCGCAGATATTTACGTACCCATCGCTACGGTAGGGACTCACTTACCCAATGTCAATCTTACGATTCGGCCTGCGAAGCTGCGGGGCGTTCCCTCTGAGGGGATGATCTGTTCCCTCGCCGAGTTGGGGCTGGAAAAAGAATCCTCTGGGATTCATATTTTTGAGTCGGATCTAAAACTGGGTAGCGACGTTCGCCCGCTCTTGGGTCTGGATGATGTAATTTTAGACATTACTGCGACTGCTAACCGCGCCGATGCCTTGAGTATGGTAGGAATCGCGCGGGAGGTAGCAGCTTTGACTGGTGCTACCCTCAAGCTACCAGAAGCCCCGGAAATTACGGCTCTTGAGCAGGTGAGCTATGGAGCAGGTGAGAAGACTTCTGGTTTGAGGCTGAAAATTGAGGAGTCTCAGGCAAGTCCAGCTTATATTGGGACGGTTATCGAACAAGTTAAAATTGCTCCTTCTCCGGGTTGGTTGCAACAGCGTTTGCAAGCTGCTGGGGTCCGACCAATTAATAACGTCGTCGATGTGACTAACTATGTGCTGTTGGAGTGGGGACAGCCGCTGCACGCTTTTGACCGCGATCGCTTGTTAAGCGTAGCCGCTACGGAACAATCATCTAAACCCCTGACTGTTGGCGTCCGCTTTGCTAGCTCTGGAGAAACCCTCAAAACCCTTGACGGTCAATCTCGCACCCTGCAATCACAAACTCTGCTAATTACAGCCAACAACCAGCCTGTAGCCCTTGCAGGCGTCATGGGCGGCGAGGAAACAGAAGTCCACGCCGATACCCAAAACTTGCTCCTAGAAGCCGCTTTATTTGAACCCGTAGCTATCCGTCGTTCTGCACGCAGCGTCGGATTGCGGACTGAAGCATCTTCTCGCTACGAACGCGGCGTCAACTTCGCAGAATTGGAAGTCGCTTGTCGTCGCGCCCTGGGGATGCTCGTCGAGTTGGCGGGCGGGGTGCTGGTCGAGCAAAAAATTGCCGACGCCCGTCCCAATCAATCTGCCTGGAGTCGCTCGATCGAATTGCGCCTCGACCGGGTTAACCAGATTTTAGGGCCAATTGTCGTAGGCGATGATGTCGGCGAATTGCAACCGCCAGATGTCAACCGCATTCTTACGGCTTTGGGATGTAAAATTGAAAACAGCAAAGGCGAAAAAGTTTGGCAGGTAACGGTTCCCCCTTATCGCTATCGCGATTTGGAACGAGAAATCGATTTAATTGAAGAAATCGCCCGCCTTTACGGTTACGATAATTTCTGCGATGATTTGCCGCAAGAAACAGAAGCAGGTTATCTTTCCCTTGACCAGGAACTGACGCGGAAATTGCGAGAAGTTTTCCGCGCCGCCGGACTAACCGAATTAGTGCAATACTCTCTGGTTAAACCGGGTGGGGATAAACAAATTACCCTGGCAAATCCTTTGTTTGCCGAGTACTCGGCGTTGCGAACCGATTTGCTCTCCGGATTGATCGATGCGTTTCAGTATAATTTGGAACAGGGCAATGGGGGGTTGAACGGGTTTGAAATTGGTCGGATTTTCTGGCGCGATGAAGATGGTTTAATGGAAGCGGATGCGATCGCCGGGATTTTGGGAGGCGATCGCACAATCGGTCGCTGGACGCGGGGCGGAAAGGAACAACCGATGTCTTGGTATGAAGCGAAAGGCGTCGTGGAAAGCGCCTTCCGGCGACTAAATTTAACGGTAGAATATCAACCGGATCGCCGCGATCCGCGCTTGCATCCCGGACGCACCGCGTCCCTGTGGGTGCAAGGTAACCGATTGGGAACGTTTGGACAACTCCATCCCCAGTTACGTCAAGAACGAGGTTTACCAGATGCGGTTTATGCGTTTGAACTCGATCTCGATGTATTGTTAGACTCCCTTGATGGAGAGCAAAATCTAACGCCTGCATTTCGTCCTTATTCTACTTTCCCAGCATCGGATCGAGATATTGCCTTCTTTGCGCCGACGCAGGTGTCGGTGGCAGAATTTGAACGGGCGATATCTAAAGCTGCTGGCACTTTATTAGAGTCAGTAGAAGTGTTTGATGAATATCGCGGCGAAAACGTGCCAAGTGGACAGCGGAGTTTGGCATTTAGGATAGTATATCGGGCGAGCGATCGCACTCTCACCGACGCCGATATCGAACCAGTTCATCAAAAAGTACGGGAAGCGTTGGTTGATAAGTTCAGTGTCAATCTTAGAAGCTAATTGCAAGCTTGCTAATTGCAAGCTTGCTAATTGCTAATTGGTTAAATTTTTACCGATTACCTATTAGCCATTAGCCATTATCCATTACCCATTACCCATTACCTATTACCTATGACTAAATACGTGATGTGGGGAAGTTATTGCGAGGATGTCCTGGAAAAAAGGGCGCCTTACCGACAAGATCATTTAGATGGACTTGCCGCCCAAAAAGAATCTGGTGTTTTAATTACTATTGGCCCTACCAAAGATTTAACTAAAGTCTTTGCCATCTACGACGCCGATAGCGAAGACACGGTGCGCCAATTGGTTGAAAACGATCCTTATTGGAAAAATGGCATTTGGACAGAATACGAAATCCGCGAGTGGATTCAGGCGATTTAGTAATGGGTAATGGGTAATGGCTAATTGCTAATGGCTAATTGCTAATTGGGTTTACTCAGGGCTAACATCTTAGTTTCTTGCAAATAGCTAAACTTGAAACTCTAGATTTTTCGTCAAGAAACCTGGTTTGTTCAGGCTGGTTGAGAATGGTGCAAGAACTGATACCAAATCCGCTTTCATTACCCCCTCTATGCCGAACGACTCGCATTCGCGGCTACACAAACAAAGACCGCCTGCGCGGTCTATAATAATAAGGGGGGTCGTTAACCCGCATTTGGTATGAGAATGCCAATTAGCCATTAGCAATTAGCCATTAGCAATTAGCCATTAGCAATTAGCCATTAGCCATTCTTTCCGCAATTTGTCTATTGCTTGTTCTTTAAGTTTGGCTTCTACTTCGATCCAGGGGGCGTTGCGGTAAGCGCTGGGCATTACTGTTATTAAGTCGCTGTGACGCTGATCGTTGAAAGATTCCATGCCGTTAGAAATGTGTACTAATTGCCATTGCGGATCGGGCCAAGTTGTGCTTGCTGCTGCTAGCATTTCCGCAACGCTGGGATGTTCGTAACTATCTAGATGTTCGTGAATAACGTGGTGGTGGGCGTCAAATACCATCGGTACGCCTGCGGCGCGGCAAATATCTAAGATTTCTGCGGCGCTGTAGGCGTATTCGTCGTTTTCTAGGGCTAGACGAGTGCGGATGTTCTCCGGGAGATTGCGGATAACGCCGATTAATCTTTCTGCCCGATCTGACTTGCCTCCGTGTATTTCCATCACTGCCCAGGGCGATCGCTCTAACCCCAACATGTCAAATATACGGGCATGTAACGCTAAAATCTTGATGCTGTTCTCGATTACATCGGGTTTATCCGAACTTAGCACCACAAATTGATCCGGGTGAACCACGATCCGTATACTTAGATCTTTGGCGCGATCGCCCGTTTGTCGCACTTGTTCCGTAAATTCACTTAAAATATCCTCGCCTAAAGCATCGTCGGCAAAGGGGAATAAGGCAGAGGTGATGCGATATAAGCGAATGTTGTGGGTGTGGCAAAATGCGATCGCATTGTTGAATCGTTTGAGGTTTTCTGCATACAATTCTCGCAGTACCCGCTGTTGTTCTGATGGTTGCAAGCTCAACAGTCGCTTGCGGGTGAGTGCTTTATAACGAACTTGCTCCGATGCAGTAATGCAGACTAAGCCTAATTTTGGTACTGTAATTGCTGGGGAAGAAGCGATCGCGATTGTGTTCATTGCTGGGCGTGTTGGGATAACAAACTGCTTTTATATCATGTTTACTTGCATCGGCATTGCGCGGGGGGCGGGTTTATCAACACAATTGGCTTAGTATTAAACCGGACTGGTAAAACCCGCCCCTACAACACCATTTGCATCGGCATTGCGCGGGGGGCGGGTTTATCAACACAATTGGCTTAGTATTAAACCGAACTGGTAAAACCCGCCCCTACAACACCATTTGCATCGGCAT
>DNGJ01000133.1:2857-14316 GCA_003486305.1 Cyanobacteria bacterium UBA11371 | reverse complement strand
TTTGCATCGGCATGGCGCGGGGGGCGGGTTTATCAACACAATTGGCTTAGTATTAAACCGAACTGGTAAAACCCGCCCCTACAACACCATTTGCATCGGCATGGCGCGGGGGCGGGTTTAGCAATACCATTCGTGGAAATCACCTTTGTTTCTCTGAAAAATTCTTGAGCAAGCAAAGAGATCTACAAAGAAACCCGGTTTCTGATCTGGTAAAACCCGCCCCTACAACACCATTAATCGTTTTCGACTTTTTTGAGCGATTCTGGTTTATGGGCGGCTTTTTTCCCCGTTTTGTCGCTCACTACGAGGTATTCTGGGTTATCTTCGCTAGCGGCGACATGGTGTCCTTTTATATCTGTTGGGGATGTTAGCTTTTGCTTCACCGTGCCAGTTGTAGTGCCTTGTGCGGTATTCCACTCTACTTTGTCGCCGGTTTTGAATTGTTCTGCCACGGTTTACCTCGCCTTCTGTAACCATTTTCCCACTTGTTACATTGTGTAAAGCAAAACGGGCGGAAACATCAGTCGAAATACAGATTTGAGCAACGGGGTATTGACCATCCCAATTACCAATTACCAATTACCCATTACCAATCCCTAGTAAAATATCCCTGGTAATTGTTTCTGGTTCTGTCATGCCTTCTGAAACTACTCCAGATCTTCAAACGACTACAGGTGCAGATGCGATTGATGTTGCGATCGCCAAAGGCATCGACTTCGACGGCTCTCCGATTCCAGCAGAAAAACTCGATCTGTACAATCAGGTGATGGCGCTAGAAGCAGGGCGTCAGCGTAGCGGGGTGAGTAATACCATGCGATCGCGCATTGTTCGCATCGGTGCCAAGCACATTCCCCAAGATGAACTCAACCAAAAACTAATCGATGCTGGCTTTGCGCCGCTGAAAGACAAAGAAATTGCCTTCTTTTATGGCGGTAAGTAACACCAACAAATAGACAATTTTCACTTGAAAACTAGGCGGCAGGTTTACTTCTGCCGTCATATATTTTTTTTTAAATAATCTTTACCATCAACATATAACTTAACAAAACCGGCCTCAACGGGAATAACAATACCGCCGGACATAATATTAATTCGGAAGTTAAATAAAGTTAAAGGGTTAAGGCTCGCATCACATCTCCAAGGTAAACTAATTTACCAGAAAAAATGGTTTGTTAGCCTCCTTGTTTTAAGGGGAAAGGAAAAATTAATTTGCTTCCTTCACAATCCTATCTGAGAAACCGGAGAAACCGGGTTTCTTCTACGATCATTAGTTTCATAAAGGATTTTTCATAGAAACCCGGTTTATTTCCGTAACTGTCAACTGTCAACTGTCAACTGTCAACTGTCAACTGTCAACTGTCAACAACCATGAATCAAAACAACAAAAAAGCTTATTGGCGAGCCAATATAGCGTTGATTCGCAATTTATTGCTGATCTGGGTTTTTGTTTCGCTTGGATGCAGCATCTTGCTGGTGCAACCTCTGAATAATATCAAGCTGGGCAGCGTTCCTCTCGGTTTTTGGATTGCACAGGAAGGCGCAATTTACTTATTCGTTGCGCTGATTTTTGTCTATGCTTACCAGATGGACAAAATTGACCGTAAATATCTGAAGAATAAGGATAATTAACGCTAATTGCTAATTGCTAATTGCTAATTGCTAATTGCTAATTGGTCATTGGCAAGGGGAGTAATATAGCTGGGAATGAGGGAAAGAAACTGGGTGTATCGGAAAAATTTACTTACTAAAAAAATCGGTTTCTGAACTCTAAATGGGTAAGCCTTGATAGCATTCTTCTTTCTATTAGCAATTAGCAATTAGCAATTAGCAATTAGCAATTTCAAGTTTTGAGGTTTAACAATGTCAGCAGAAGTTTGGACGACTGTATTAGTCATTCTTTCATTCATTGTTTACATTTATATCGGATGGCGATCGCGCGTACAAGATACTAAAGGTTTCTTTGTCGCCGATCAAGGGGTTCCCTCGCTTGCAAATGGTGCTGCTACGGCGGCGGATTGGATGTCTGCGGCTTCGTTTATTTCAATGGCGGGGATTATTTCGTTTTTGGGTTATGATGGTTCGATTTTTCTGTTAGGTTGGACGGGGGGTTATGTGTTGCTGGCACTTTTGCTTGCCCCCTATCTCCGCAAGTTTGGTAAGTATACCGTGCCGGATTTTGTCGGCGATCGCTACTACTCAAACGTAGCCAGATCGGTGGCAGTAATTGCGGCGATTTTCGTTTCGATGACTTATGTCGCCGGACAGATGCGAGGCGTGGGAATTGTATTTAGCCGGTTTCTCCAGGTAGACATCAATACTGGGGTAATTATTGGCATGGTAATTGTGGCCTTTTTCGCGATTTTGGGGGGGATGAAAGGGATTACTTGGACGCAGGTGGCACAATATATTGTCTTAATTGTGGCGTATTTAATTCCTGCGATCGCAATCTCCACGCACCTAACTGGTAACCCAATTCCCCAACTCAGTTTTACCTTCAGCGATATTGTGGAAAAGCTGAATAATATCCACGTCGATCTAGGTTTTCCCGCCTACACTCAACCCTTTGCTAATAAACCGATGATTGACGTGCTGTTTATCACGATTGCACTGATGGTGGGTACTGCTGGGTTACCTCATATTATCGTCCGATTCTATACAGTTCCAGATGTGAAAGCGGCGCGATGGTCGGCTGGTTGGGCGTTGTTATTTATTGCCATTCTTTATACTACCGCTCCCGCCCTCGCTGCTTTTGCTCGTTACAATTTAATCGATAGTTTGCACAACAAAACGATTGAGGAAGTGCGACAACTCGACTGGGCGACTAAGTGGGAAAAAACTGGATTGTTGGGATTTGAAGACAAAAATGGCGATGGACGCTTTCAACTCACACCTAGCAAAGAAACGAGCGAAATTAAGATTGACCGAGATATTGTGGTGCTTTCCACCCCGGAAGTTGCTAAACTCGCTCCTTGGGTAATTGCGTTAGTTGCAGCGGGAGGATTGGCAGCTGCTTTATCGACTGCATCGGGGCTGTTGTTGGTGATTTCTAGTTCTATCGCCCACGATGTTTATTATCGGATGATCGATCCTCATGCTTCCGAAGCGAAAAGACTGTTTATCGGGCGAGTAATGGTAGGGATTGCGATCGCTATTGCCGGTTATTTTGGCATCAATCCCCCCGGATTTGTCGCCGAGGTGGTTTCTCTTGCCTTTGGTTTAGCGGCGGCTAGCTTTTTCCCGGCGATTGTGCTGGGGGTGTTTGACAAGCGGACAAATAAAGAAGGTGCGATCGCTGGCATGATCGTCGGTTTAGTTATCACCAGCTTTTACATCTTTTCTGTTAAGTTTGGCGGAATGCAACCCTGGTTTGGAATTTCCGCCGAAGGGTTTGGTACGGTTGGTATGGTGCTGAACTTTATCGTTACCTTAGTTGTTTCTCGCTTCACGCCGCCACCTCCCCCAGAAGTGCAAGCACTGGTAGAAGAATTGCGGACACCAGAACACGAACCGCCTGCATTGTCTGACATCGGTGAAGAACAGTTAGATTAGAACTGAGTATGTGTTGGGTTGAGGTAACGAAACCCAACCTACGCTCTTTGAGTGGCAAGCACAAATAGCGAAAAAGATGAAATTAAATCGCATCACTAGCAGTCCCAATCGCATGAATGGACAGCCATGCATCCGAAATCTTCGTCTTACCGTTCGTCGGGTTATAGAGTTACTAGCTACCTATCCCGATCGACAAGAACTGCGCCAAGAGTTCCCCGAATTGGAAGATGAAGACATTCGGCAAGCCTTAATTTTTGCATCTTCTTATTTGGACGATCGTATTGTCGAGCTATCCAGCAGCTATGAAACTGTTGCTTGACCAAGGATTACCACGCTCTGCGGCAGCATTGTTAAGTGATGTAGGGATCGACACAATTCACGTCGGAGAGATTGGGTTATCCGCAGCCGAAGATGCAGATATTCTTCAAAGGGCGAGAGAGGAAGAGCGTGTTGTTGTCACACTCGACGCAGACTTTCATACACTGTTAGCCCTGAATCAGGCAACTTCTCCCTCGGTTATTCGTATTCGCATTCAAAGGTTACGCGCTCAAGAATTGACTGAGTTGTTACTGAACGCGATTAGTGAATGTGAGGAAGAGCTAGAACAGGGTGCGGCTGTGACGATTGAGCCAAGCCGAATTCGTATTCGTCGTCTGCCGTTGTTGCCTGATATATAACATCGTGTTGGAGCGGGCAGACTCAAGGATTTATGGCAAGTAACGCGATCTTCCTTTTCCCCAGCGATTACTTCAATCCTAAGAAGGTTGATGAGATGTACCTCGACCAGGTTGCATCGCTTTCCGATGCGGGATTTGACACCGCTGCGATCGCTTTGGAATCCTTGGGGAATAGTTCACCAAAGATTAGCCCAATTCTTTCCCAAAGCGCACAAGTAATTTACAGGGGTTGGATGCTCTCACCTTCAAATTATGAGTTGTTGGTTAGTGCCATAGAGAGCATGGGGGCTTGTGCTTTTACTTCGCTAGCTGAATACTTAACCACACATTACATTCCTTCCTGGTATCCCTTAGTTGCCGATTTAACGCCAGAAACAAAGTTTTATTCGGTTGATGATGACTTAGAAACTGAGTTGGAAGCATTAGGCTGGGAACGGTTCTTTATCAAAGATTACGTTAAGTCCCTTAAAACCTCAGTCGGCTCAATTATCGATCGGCCCTCCCAGATCAAAACAGTTATTGCCCAAATGCAAAAGTTTCGAGGAACGATTGAAGGTGGTATTTGTGTACGACGAGTTGAAGATTTTGTACCCGAATCCGAGAAGCGTTACTTCGTTTTACGTGGCAAAGCGTTTGCAGCTTCTTTAGGCGAAGAAATTCCTAATATTGTTGAGGAATGCGCCCTGAGAATTAAAAGCAAGTTTTTTTCTGTAGATGCGATCGCGCGTGCAGATGGAGTCAAGAGAATTGTCGAAATTGGTGACGGGCAAGTGTCGGATTTGGTTGGATGGTCTGCTGAACGTTTTGCACAAATTTGGGCGCATGACAGCTAACGCATCATTCGTGTTACATTTGTCGGATAAGTACTAGAAGGTGTTTGGTGGTTATGAGCTTTAGTGATGTAGTCGAGGCAATCAAGAGTCTTTCTACCGAAGAAAAGCAAGAAATTCAATTGCTGTTGAAGCAGTACCTACGGGAAGAACGTCGCGAACAGATATATGAGAACTTCAAAAGAGCGCAATTAGAAGAACAAAACGGTGAATTGAAGTTTTCCTCCAATATCAATGAACTGAGACAAATGATGGAGGAGTGATGGTACAGGTTAGCTTCAGTTCGTCATTCCGACGTGCTTTCAAAAAGCGAATCAAGGGAAATGTAGATTTAGAAACAAGGTTTTGGCAAAAGGTGGAGCAGTTTACAACAGACCCATTTGAGCAAAGCTTGAAAACTCACAAATTGTCGGGCAGACTCAAGGATTTATGGAGTTTCAGTGTGGATTACGACGAGAGAGTATTATTTTATTTCACAGAGGATGGTAATGCCGTGTTTGTAGATATTGGTAGCCACGACGAGGTGTATTAGGTAACAGCAATAAGGCGGTTTTACACGGTGTAAGTGTTGGGTTTCGTTACCAAAAACCCAATCTATATTTTTTTATATGTAGGAAAGCAATTCGATGCAACTAGCAAATTTAACCGACTACCCCTATCCTTCAATGCGACGAGTGATGATGGGAAAGCGGGGTGCAGTAGCGACAAGTCAACCCCTGGCGACGCTAGCAGGGATGGAAATGCTGTTAGCTGGGGGAAATGCAGTCGATGCAGCTGTAGCAATGGCGATCGCTCTCACCGTAGTTGAACCCACCTCTAATGGTATCGGTGCGGATGCCTTCGCATTAGTTTGGGATGGTAAACTTCACGGTTTAAATGCTTCCGGAAAAAGTCCCCAATCTCTCAATCTAGAAGCATTTTCTGGAATGGATAAAGTACCCGAAACAGGTTGGTTACCCGTCACCGTACCGGGTGCGGTATCTGCTTGGCGCACTTTATGGCAACGTTGGGGAAAGTTACCTTTTGAGCAGTTATTTGCACCCGCGATTCGATATGCCCAGTCAGGGTTTCCCGTTTCTCCAGTCACCGCACAAGCTTGGAAGCGCGCCGAAAGAGTTTTCTTACCCTTGACTGGAAACGAATTTGAGCCGTTTAAGCAAGTGTTTTTTCCTGGGAATAAAGCGCCCGCTGCGGGGGAAGTTTGGGGAAGCAAGTTGCATGGGAAGACATTGAGAGCGATCGCATCCTCTGGCGGCGATAGTTTCTACAAAGGCGAACTTGCCGAAAAAATCGCTAATTTTGCCGCAGAAACCGGCGGTTTCCTCACAGTTTCAGACTTAGAATCTCATCAAGCAGATTGGGTAGATCCCATTTCTACCAATTATCGCGGTTTGACGGTTTGGGAACTTCCCCCTAACACCCAAGGAATCGCTACTTTAATCGCTTTAAATATTTTAGAAGGGTTTGATATTGGCAAATATCCCCGCGAATCGGTTGAAAGTTATCACGTGCAAATCGAAGCGATGAAGCTGGCTTTTGCAGATATTCATCGTTACGTCGCCGATACTCGTTTTATGGATGTTTCGGTTGCTTCTTTGTTAGATAAAACTTATGCAAAGAAGCGCCGAAGTTTGATTGGCGATCGCGCAATTCCCATAGCAGATCCCGGAATTCCCAAAGGCGGAACAGTCTATCTAGCCGCCGCAGATGGGGAATTAATGGTTTCTTTTATTCAATCGAATTACGAAGGATTTGGTAGCGGAATTCTTGTCCCCGAAACTGGCATCGCACTCCACGATCGCGGCGCATGTTTTACTTTAGAATCGGGACATCCGAATCAAGTCGGTGCAGCAAAGCGTCCTTTCCATACAATTATCCCCGGTTTTCTTTCTCAAGACAATCGACCATTAGGGCCATTTGGTGTTATGGGAGGGCCTATGCAGCCCCAAGGACACTTGCAAGTTGTGGTGAATATCAAAGATTATGGAATGAATCCCCAAGCTGCTCTAGACGCTCCTAGATGGCAATTTATCGCTGGAAATTTGGCGATTTTAGAACCGGAAGTATCTGAAGAAATTGCACAGAAACTTGCAGATAGAGGACATGAAATTAGCATCAGTACAAATCCTTGGCTGTTTGGGAAAGGTCAAATTATCTTTAAACAAGGGGAAGTTTTTGTTGCTGGATCAGAACCCCGTGGCGATGGGATGGCTTTGGCATGGTAGCGATCGCTTGAGTAGGGGCTAAGGCTAAAGTAAGCTTTGTCGCCAGCGCCAAGTTCCGTTAGCCTTAGCCCCAAAGGCTGCAATTTCGATGCTTGCCCTGTGATATCATCTCGAGTCTATTACCCATAATCATCAGCCGGGACACGGCACGATCGCAGTTATCTATTTGTCCGAGATATCTATCATGCCGTGTCCCTACGCAACGACAGAGTGAAGTTTTTTTATGATGGGCAATTTAATGGGTATGATATGAAGCTCGATGTTCTAGAAATTGCTTGCCGCAGTCCTTGCACAGATAGCGTTGCTTGCCGTAACGATGCCCATTCTTTGATAGGTGAGAAAAATGACAGTGAGGACATATCATTACTTTCATTACTTGTGGGTGCGGTTGCTTTGGCTCTAAATGGGGCAGCAAGTAGGCAACTAGCAAGGCTTTGATCTCTTCGTAGCGCGATCGCCGTTTGCTCTCTTCTCCCTTCAAGGCTTTGAGCAGTAGAGCGTTGTAACACTGATGGGCAGTTTCGGCGAGGCTCAAGCTTTTCTCTACCTCTAACTCTGGGTTCCATTGCCGCAAAAAAGCGGCAAGTTGTTGTATTAACTGGTCATTGAAGCTTTCATCAAACAGTTCAAATAGCTCTGGGGCAGCAAAGTACTGTATGTAAACCACAGAGGGAATCGGGTCTTGAAAATAAACCGCATAAGTTTCTACCATGCGGTCGATAAACTCTGCAAACGGTCGTTGTCGATCGGCGGACTGCAATAGTTCAGCGTTGATCGCCGTTACCCGTTCCATGTGGCGGGCTTCCAGGGCGTGAAACAGTGCCAGCTTATCGGGAAAGAACTGATACAGCGAACCAATCGCCGTTCCTGCTCTGGCTGCGATCGCGTGCGTAGTTGCGGCTTCGTATCCCACTTCTGCAAATACCTCTGCCGCAGAATGCAAAATCTTCTCCACCCTTTGTTGGCTGCGCTTCTGCTTCGGTTGCCGCCGCATCGGAGTAGCACCAGGCTGTATTTCTGCCATCGATCGACTATCAGACATGCTTGACAAATATGAATAATCTTTCGTATTTTGCGATTAAATGTGAAAGTTATGTCACAATTTTACGCGACGGCTTGGGCATTGGCGATCGCTCGGCTTTGTGCGATTCCTAAGCCAATCACCTTTGTTTCTGTGAAAAATCGTCGATGCGTGAATCAGCGATCTACGCAGAAACCCGGTTTCTACGAACGCCGGAAACCGCTTCGTGCTGCATTGATTCTCAATCCCCCTGAAACGTAATTCTTTGGAGAGTGTATGGAAACCATCCTTCCCGGCGCACCTTGGTTGATTGCCCACCGTTCCATGCTAGGTATCAACAAGCCTTGTAAAGTTTCGCTCAATGGACAGGATTATGCGCTCTGGCAAAATCGGCAAGGAGAGGTGTTTGCCCTCAATAACGTTTGCCCGCACATGCAGGCTCCTCTGTCAGAGGGCTGGATTTGCCAGGAACGGAACACGATTGCTTGCCCGTTTCATGCCCTAGAGTTTGATGGACAAGGACGGTTGTATCAATCTGGCAAGGTTGGGGTGCAGCCGCTGACAATTCCCCTGGAGTTGATTGTCAAAGACGACTGTATTTGGACGTATGGGGGCATGACCGCTAAAATTCCAGTGCCTGACCTGATTGAGAAGGTGAGTCATGGCATGAGTTTTTTGGGCGTTGCGGGAGAAAAGAGCATCCAAGGAACGTTTCTGGATAATTTGCTGATTAACTACGACTACAACCATCAGAACGGCACTCATCGAGAGCTATTTGGCATCAAAGCCAATCGCATTCCCTTATTTGAGCAAGAAGGTTACTGGGCAAAGGTGGTGCAGGAACTCGAACGCGATGATGCCACCTTCGAGGACATTCGCCGCAATCCTGCTGTTCTACTCGCACCCAAGACTTATACTGGAACTCTAGAATATGCCTTTCCGACTTTGACTACCTTTAAGACTCGCTTTCCACTGGGAGAAATCTTGCAAGTGCATGTGCTTTACCCAGAAACCGCAACGCGAACGAAAACATTTGTGCTGGTCTATGCTAAATTCAATCGCCCTATGTTTAAACCCCTGCTAAAGCGATCGCTCTTAAACGCCGTTGCCACCGTAGTGGAACAGGATACGCGAGCGATAGAAACTTCTTACCCGCGTCAGCCAGCCAAGATTCGATTACCGAACGAGGAAATCATGTTTCATGCCGAAAAGCTGTACCGGGAATGGTGATATCTTGTCCTTAAGCAAAGGTAGTGCAAGTGTTATTGATACTGTAGGGGCGGGTAATACCTGCCAATTAAGTGGCACCACGAGATATGCAAGTTAAAGTAGCCCCTACCAGCCAAGGATAAATAATATCATGTCCTTAAGATTACCCATAAAAAGACGCCGGGACACGGCAAGATCAACGTCCATTGTTTATCCGAGATATTTATGATGCCGTGTCCCTACGCAACAAAGGGGTAAAGTTTTTTTATTACGGGCAATTCACCGGGCATGATATGAGTTAATTTTAGGCTGATCGTCCAACTCATCCTTAAGAATTTTGTTTGCACCAATTTGATTATTTTTATGGAGCCGTAGTTCACCGATTCGATAAATATTTTTGGCAAAATGCGATCGCTGCCGCTAAGTCGCTCGTTTGTTGTGGATAATTCACAAACGGACGGTCAATTACGATCAACGTTACGCCTAATTCAGCCGCCACCTTTCGCTTTACATCTTCCCCTCCAGGCGCACCCGAAGCTTTAGTAACCACCATCGAAATTTCCCACTGACGCCATAAAGCTGTTTCTAAATCGGCAGAAATCGGCGGACGCAAGGCAATAATCCGATCCGGTGTAAATCCGGCTGCTAATGCTGCATCTATTGATACTAAAGATGGTAAAATACGCGCAAATAAAGTCGCTTTTTCTTGCCAAGGACGAAACAAGGGTAAGTATTTATAACCGACAGTCAATAACACGCGCTGTTTTTCTAAATAATTGCCGGTAACAAGCGTTTCGCAGCTATCTAATTGAATGGTAATTGGTAATTGGTAATTGGTAATTGAGGATGTTTTCTCCTCCTCTCCCTCCAAACATGGGCGTTCGTAGCGCAAATAGGGGATATTAAACTGGGTGCAGGCAGCGATCGCATACCGCGACACTTCGACCGCGTAGGGGTGGGAGGCATCCAAAACTGCGACGATAAAATGTTCTTGCAAGAACATTTTGAAATCGGAAAGTGAAAGACGCCCTACCCAGACTCGCAGCAGGGGCGAGTTTGGATAGAGCGCCCGCGCGGCTTCTGTGGTGACGGTAATCGTGCAGGGGAGATGGGCTTTGGCGATCGCAACAGCGAGTTGAACGCTTTCTGTCGTACCACCGATGAGCCAGATATTCATAAGAAACCGGGTTTCTGTGAAAAATCGTTGATTTGTCAGCTAGAGATCTAAATCGAAACCCGGTTTTTGGCAACACCCTGGCGTCAGTCCCGATGCAGAAACCTAACCCTTGAGCGCTTTGGTAAAGTTCTGACGATAGGATTTATTGGCGACGAGTAAAACGGGCCACAACAGCGACAAAACCACCCGATTCGGTAAACTGCGGGTAAAATTAGTCCGTTGGAACCCCTTCCAAAACTTCCAGACGCCACCCGCGTAAACGATCAATAAAACCAAGATAATTAGCTTACCCATTGAACAACTCCGAGGAATTGACCCAATATAGATTCAAGTATCTATTGATTGCTACATCACTGCCAGAGGGGTTTCCAGTTACGGTCGCCCAATTTATGGCAGCCTGGATCTAGCTTAGCGAACAAAGCGCAACAGCAACTGGCGATGCGATCGCAACAGCGAGTTGGTGCGCACGCACTCGCGATCGCGGCTACCTAGATTGTATTATGGTTCAAACAGAGAATTTTTTCTAAACAATGACCGGGTTTCCTATAGTGGGCGCGGGAAGCATCCCATTCCTATAGGGGATGAACAATTGGCGCGCCGTTTATTAAATTTCAGGAACGTAGGAAACTAAAAATAGACCGAACGCAAAATATTCGCTTTGAGCGTTGAGTATAAACCCCGAAGGAGGACTTATGCGAGCAGTGCTGATGGCTGGCGGTTCGGGAACGAGGCTGAGACCGCTGACTTGCGATCTTCCCAAACCAATGGTAC
>DNGJ01000133.1:0-2686 GCA_003486305.1 Cyanobacteria bacterium UBA11371 | reverse complement strand
GATCTTCCCAAACCAATGGTACCGATCCTAAATCGACCGATTGCAGAACATATTATAAATCTGCTCAAACGGCATCGCATCACCGAAGTAATTGCCACTTTACACTACCTGCCAGACGTCATGCGCGACTACTTTTCTGACGGTAGCGACTTTGGCGTGCAAATGACCTATGCGGTGGAAGAAGACCAACCGTTAGGAACCGCAGGTTGCGTCAAAAATATTGCCGACCTGCTAGATTCTACCTTCCTGGTGATCAGCGGCGACAGCATTACCGACTTTGACTTAAACGCAGCGATTGAATTTCATAGGAAAAAGCAATCAAAAGCCACGCTCATTCTCACCCGCGTGCCGAATCCGATTGAATTTGGCGTCGTAATTACCGATAGCGAAGGGCGGATTCGCCGTTTTTTAGAAAAGCCTTCGAGTAGCGAAATTTTCTCAGATACGGTCAATACGGGGACTTACATCCTAGAACCGGAAGTGCTGGACTATCTCCCGGCGATGACCGAAAGCGACTTTTCCAAAGATCTGTTCCCCTTGCTGCTTGACAAAGGGGAACCGATGTACGGGTATATCGCCAGCGGTTACTGGTGCGATGTCGGACACCTGGAAGCATATCGGGAAGCGCAATACGATGCGCTGCACCGCAAAGTTAAACTTGATTTTGCCTACTTGGAGCGATCGCCTGGTATTTGGATCGGTCAAAACACCTTTATCGACCCCAACGCCCACATCGAAGCACCTGTAATTATCGGCGATAACTGCCGCATCGGGCCGAGAGCGATCGTGGAAGCGGGTACGGTAATCGGCGATAACGTCACCATCGGCGCCGATGCCAACCTCAAGCGCCCGATTATCTGGAACGGCGCGATCGTTGGCGAAGAAGCCCACCTGCGCGCTTGCACCATCGGTCGCGGGGCGCGGGTAGACAGGCGCGCCAACGTTCTAGAAGGGGCAGTTGTCGGGTCGCTTTCCAGCGTCGGAGAAGAAGCCAACGTCGCCCCCAGCGTGCGCGTCTGGCCCAGCAAGCAAATTGAATCCGGGGCAACGTTAAATATCAACCTGATTTGGGGTCAAACGGCTCAACGCAACTTGTTCGGTCAGCGGGGCGTATCGGGGTTAGCCAATATCGATATTACGCCGGAATTCGCCGTTAAACTGGGCGCGGCTTACGGATCGACCCTCAAACCCGGTGCCACCGTGGCAATTTCGCGAGATCAGCGCGGCATTTCCCGCATGGTCAGCCGCTCTTTAATCGCCGGGTTAATGTCCGTCGGCGTCCACATCCAAAACCTAGAAGCAACTGCAATCCCGAGTACCCGCGCGGTTATTCCTACGCTCAACGTCGCCGGTGGGATTCACGTGCGCTTGCATCCAGACCGCGCCGACCATATTTTGATTGAATTTGTGGACTCGAAGGGCATCAATATTTCCAAAAGCCAAGAGAAAAAGATTGAAAGCGCTTATTTCAAAGAAGATTTGCGACGGGCGCAAATTCACGAAATCGGTAACATGGCTTATCCTTCCCAAGTCATGGATACTTACAGCACCAAGTTTGAGCAGCACCTCAACGTGGAGGCAATTCGCCACAGCAATTCTAAAGTGGTGATCGACTACGTTTACGCGGTTTCAGGCGCTATCCTGCCCCAACTGCTGGCAAAATTTGGCTGCGATGCTGTGGTTCTCAATGCCAGTTTGAATCAAACCGCCTTAACAGGACCAGATCGGGAAACCTTGCTCGTGCAACTCGGTCACGTGGTGGAAGCGCTGAAGGCATCTTTTGGGGTGCAAGTATCCGCCAACGGGGAACAGATGATTTTAGTCGATGATACGGGAATCCCGATTCGGGGAGAAATGCTCACCGCGTTGATGGTCGAGACGATTTTAACCACTCACCCGCGCGGCACCGTTGTCGTCCCCATCCACGCTTCTTCGGCGGTGGAACAAATTGCCCGCCGCCACGATGGTAAGGTGATTCGCACCAAAGCTAACCCGACGGCTTTGATGGAAGCTTCCCAAACCTATCCTAATGTGGTACTTGGCGGTTCCGGAGAAATGGGGTTTATTTTCCCCCAACTCCACCCAGGCTTCGATGCCATGTTCTGCATTGCTAAATTGATTGAAATGCTGACCATTCAAGAGCGGCGCTTCAGTCAAATTCGCACCGAACTTCCCCGCGTATACCACAAAACTGGCACGGTTCGCTGTCCTTGGACGGTTAAAGGCGCTTTAATGCGTCACCTGGTAGAAACCCACCCAACGGAAAATTTGGAACTCGTGGATGGCGTTAAAATTTGTAACTATCCTCACCATGACAACTGGGTGTTAGTTTTACCCGATGCAGGGGAACCGTTGGTGCATATTTTCGCTAACAGTAATGAGCGGCAATGGGTGGATGAAACTTTGCGCGAATATCGCACGCGAGTTCAAGGGTTTATTGATGCCGAACAGGGGTTAGAAGAAATAAAATAGGTAAGGGGTAATCGGTAATGGGTAATCGGTAATGGGTAATGGAAGAAAGTCAGCAGTCATTTGTAGAATTGAAGCCACTGACTCTTTACCAATTACCAATTACCAATTACCAATTACCAATTACCAATTACCAATTACCAATTACCAATTACACGGTATGAACAGCTGCATTTTAATGGCGGAGATCGTTGACGAACCGCAACTGCGTTACACT
>DNGJ01000450.1 GCA_003486305.1 Cyanobacteria bacterium UBA11371 | reverse complement strand
AAACCGTGCCGCGATTGTGATTCGGTGGTGGCTAGTTCAATTCGGGCATGGGGTAATCCGAGTAACTCGCTCAACTGGGATGCTATCTTTTCTGCCCAATCTTCTCCAGTATTGGGTCGGGCTTGTTTATATAGGCAATAGCCCAATTCCGGGTGGTGGAACCAGAATTTGAATTTGGTTCCCATCGCCTCGGTGGCAACGGCTGCATCTTTTGGAACTACGATAATCGGAAAGGGTTGACTCATGAGGTCATCTGTTCGCTGAAAGCTTGCGTTCCCCTGCTACAACGTTAAAAAATTCAATCTGCCCGTGTCAGTCGATGGTTAAAAATCCGCCTCACAAGGCGGATTTTCCACAAACTTTTCCTACTTCGCTGCCACAAGAGCCAATGCAGTGTGTCGTTTTTAAATGAACTACCCACCCCTACTAACGTTGAGGGGTGGGTTTCTGTCGCTTCAACTCCCACACTTGCTGCCATCCTCCAGTCGCCTGGGGAATAGAAGTAGAGGTGCAAGATCCACGATTGAGGGCGTTCGTTCCGAGCGCCCATGACAGCATTACCTTTGCTGCGGCAACATCCCTGTCATCGGTGTAGCCGCATTCCGAGCAATCGTGCAACCGTTCGGACAAGTCTTTCTTCCGTTGATGACCGCAATTAGGACAAGTTTGAGAAGGCTTGACTTTTTTGGTTGGAACTTTGACTAAAAATCCACCAGCTTCTTGTAATTTGTACTCGATAACCTTGGTAAGATTACCAATTCCAACATCAAGCATAGAACGATTAAGTCCTGTCTTTTGCGCCTTCCTCTTGCTGCCCTTTTTCGCTTTGCGGGTCATCCCCTTAAGATTGAGTTCCTCTGTAGCGACCATGCTATTACTGCTAACTATTTGTGTCGCCACTTTATGAGTCCAATCCTGTCTGGAGTTGGCAATCTTGCGCTGCAATTTTGATACCCGCTTGGTTGCCTTTTTCCACCGCTTTGACGCCTTGACCTTCTTCCTAAAATTAGGCGCTCTTTTTCGCCGCTTTTGTTTAGAAGCTTTCTTGACTTTCTCCTGACTTTTAGAGAGAAACTTGGGATTTTCTATTAACGTTCCATCGCTCATGGCAACGGCATGATAGATACCAAAATCTAGGCCAACTGCACCCGCATCAGTTTTTCTAACCGGGTTGCACTCAACCGTAATTGATGCGTACCAGAGTCCATTGCGATAGACAATTGTGCAAGTAGTTGGCGTTCCCCAAGTTCTAGCCTTGCCACGCATTTGAATTGACAACTTAAGATCGGTCAACTCCAAATAACCATTATTGCCAGTTGCGTGAGCCTTCCAACCAGCTTTATCAGGATACGTCCATCCGCTATAGTGCCTGATTGACTTAAACTTGGGCTTGCCTCTGAGTCCTTTAAAAAAGGATTGATAGGCCAAATCTACGCGCTTTAAAGTTGCCTGCAAAGTATGAGAACCAAGTTCTTTGTACTCAGGCCAAACTTGTTTAAAGGCAGGAAGCGAGTTTTGCTGTTCGTAGTAATCGACACAGTGACCAAACTTCTCGTATTGAGTTTTACGGTTAGCAATCGCCGCATTATAAAGTAATGCGTGCATCCTTCTTGCCCACAACAGCTTCTTAGCTGCCGCTAGCTTGGGATATAACCGAAAAGTCACTCGTCTAACAACCACAAAACTCGCCTCCTTTAATGCACTTATCCTAACATCAAATGTCAGGCTTTCCCGGAAGAGTGATTGAATTTTAGAGGGGTATCTAACCCCTCTAAAATTCCGCTATCCTTCCCCACCTTTTAAGGGACGAGGGGACTGCCGCGATTCGTTCACCAGCTGGCGATCGCGACGAAATACAAACAGATTACCCGTTGCTCCTCGTCCGATTCTAATTTCTGCGTCTAAGTAGGAAGTCGTCCACAAAGCTTCTTTTCGGAGGAATTCCAATACTGGAATTTTTAATTCGGGTAAATTCCAGCTTTCCAAACCAAAAGGCTTGGTGGCTCGGATAGAAAAAGTGCCAAAAGTTACCTTTGCAATCTGCTCCGAATCTCTCCATTTCCAATGTCCATCAGCCTGTAACTGCCACTCACCTAGTAATGGCAAGTCAATCAAAGCACCGTTAGATGCCTTAATTTTACCTGGATCGCCTGTAACTAAGCTTTGCCACACCTGTTTGATTTGGATTCCTCCCAACATATTTGGTGTTGATGCGATCGCTCGCGTGACGACCGTTCCCCTAGAGGCGTACACTAATTGCCAATCACCAAGTAGAGAAGGGAGATGGTTAGGACTTAGCGGGCGTGGAATCGGATTAAGACTCTCTAACTGTTGGACAATTTGATCGATTGTCTGTACTGGTGATGGAAATAAAGCTTGATTTATGCCTAATGCTTCCACTCGTTGCAACAGTTCAGTTTTCAAGGCTAATCTGGTTGTTTCATCCCCTATCATGTCTGGCTTTTCCACTTGTATGCTTTCAAAACAGCATAATCTGTAATGGAAATTTCCATCGCCAGTTACTACCCGAACAACTTCCTATTCTTGAAGAAACTCGGCGACTGCTTCTAAGTCTTCCATTGCCCGATTGAATCTATTAAGCATAGCTTCAGCAACTTCTGGTTCTGCGTTGACTGTTGATAAGTGCGATCGCATATAACGATCTAAGGCTTCGATCCACAAAGATATACCGACACGGCGAATCGCTGTAAGTAGTCCCATATTGGTTAAAACAGCGAGGTGAAATCCGGTTGGGTTTTGTCCACCGTAGCCTAAATGTCCATCCACCAGTTCCAGTTTTTGGGGAGTAAATTCCTCATATTGCTCGAAGGTAATGCCAGCAGGTTCGAGTTGTGGTTGGGGTAGGGGGGGTCGAGGTTGGGTCATGGCAGGTGTTAAGAGTTTATTACTGTTAGCAGATTAATCGATATTTGGGGCAGGTTGTTTATTCTAGGGGTGCATTTGTCAAGTTAATCCCCATGTTCCCTTAATTTGACTTCTTCGGTGCGGGGTGAGAGTTGAGTCGATGGTTCAAAAAAATCCGCCTTCAAAGGCAGATTTTCCACTCTCTAATCGATTTGATGCGCTCTGCTTCGCTGGTGCCTCTGGCGATGGCTCGCCTGCTTGATATTATGAGTTGACAGAGGCTCGACCACTTTGGATACTTTGTAGAGGCGCGATCGCTTTTTCGGGAACAATAAAGTTGGGTTGCGAAAATCCTCTCTTTTCCTGGGCAACAGAGGTAGCAGGATGGCTCGACGAAGGTAATGGGCTTGCACAAGCTGAAAAGTGTAAAAACAGCGTCTGTCCTATAAGCATGTGTTGGACTATTTCGCAAGGGTAGCGATCGCTAATAAATTCATCTCGCTATAAAAACCGCAGAAGGCTATGACTGTGGCAGGGAAGGAGATGAATTATTAATAGGTTGCTGCCTAGCTCCTAACTCTTGTAATTTTCCGACTAACTCAACAGAAATTCCCGATAAATTAGCAGCTTCTATTGTAGAGATACCGCTCTTAAGCTGCTGTAAAAAATTCTCAATTCGGTACCACAAAGGCGAACCGTGACGCAAAAGCCGACGCTCAACCGCTACGCGCACGCCATTTTCAATTGTTTGCCAATCTCCCCCAGATGAGGTTAAAGAAACAAATGAAGTTTGGCGAGCAAGAGCTACCTCTGCCGATGCTATAATTTCTACAGTGTGGTATTGTGGCATTCCTGAACCTTTGCTCAAACGAAAGGTATAAACTCGCCGCCCCGTTCTAGACGCAGTAATTACAGTTAGCAAGGTACTATTTGTTCGAGGTAAACCAGGAATATCTAATTCCTCAATTCGCCGCAAATGCACTACAGTAGCTCCAGGTTGAGGACATGCTTGTCTGCTTAGTCCTGCTAAACAACCGTCTACATCTAAAGTGATAAATTGCGGGTTGTCCAGCCAAACTTTTTCGATGATTTCTCCAGTGGGAATAAAACTGATATTTAGACCGTAGCCAGGAACCAGATATAAAGTTGGGGTGCTGCCAGTTTTTCCTGTGGCTTCAGCAACTGTAATGCGACGTAGAGACGGAGTTGGTGTCTCTAAACTTATGGCTCTCCCTCCGTTACCAATAACTCCTATAGCTAGAGTTAAAAAGCTTAAAAACATCAGAGTTGAATATTGCAGTTTTTTCATTTTTTACCTCAGATGATTTGCTTGTATTTGCTCATAGCTAATGGTTAATTGCTAATATAATGTTTTGAGCTATTAGCCATTAGCTGCTAACTGACGTTACATATCAAAAGAACGATTGACGAACACTTGGACTTTTTTGCCTTCCGGTACGTACCAAAGAGTTGGACGATTTTGCATTTCTTGTACGGCTTGTTGGTTGCGCTGCTGAATTTGTTGTTGTAAGGGATTCAATCCACCATCCAAAACAGCTCCTAATAAATTTGGCTCTCCGCGTTCAATTGTGGTGCTACGTCTAGTGCCATAAATATTGTCGGAATCTTCCTGTTGTTCGCGGCGAGGTTGATTCATAATTTGACCTACTTTACCAACAGCGCCCATAACTGCTGTTGTTGCATCCATGCGTGCGATCGCTCCCCCAGGATCTCCCCATTTAGAGGCGATCAGCGGTGTGCCATCGCTGCCGCGCAGGCTGATAACATTGGGCGGAAGCTGATATTCTTTACCATCGACAACAACTGCGATCGCATTACACATCACCAGTCCGTTTGGATTGACCCCCGCAACTACAAATATTACGAGCGCCCCAGAAGGAAGCAAAGTTTGTCCATTGCTATCTTTCAATGGTTTATTGAGTTTGATAACAAAGCGTTCTTGATTTGCTGTCGGTGAATTAGATTGCTCTGAAGCCACAATTGGCGTTAGCAAACTGGCTTCGGTAAGCTGACCTACTTGAAAATTTCGCTCCTCTTGATTAAGGGCAGTTTCCCGCAAAATATGCGCTTCTTCAGGTAAATATATTCCAGGCTCGATAGCGCTTTTTTCTGGTTCTGAAGGAGCTGTTTTATTTCTATCAACTATCGCGGCTTTAGGTACTCCTGCGACTACCATTTCTGTTGGATTCACAGAGGGTTTATCGTTGGCTGGGAGATTTGCTTCTGTTGTTTTTTGGTTGTCGGAGTCAGAATTAAACTCAGATTGACCGTAACTTCCCGATTGCGATAAAGCTATCCACTCTTCCATTGGATCTGTCTTGGGTGGTGTTGGTTTTGTTGTTGCAGAGGGTTGAGTGGGTAGTGCGGAAGGTTGAGCGCGTGGCAAAGTTACTGTCTGTGGAACAGGACGAGCAATTGGGGTAAAAGGTCGAGTTACAGGCGTAGCAGGACGAGAAATTGGGGCAAAAGATCGAGTTACAGACGTAGCAGGACGAGGAATTGAGGCAAAAGATCGAGTTACAGGCGTAGCAGGACGAAGAATTGGGGCTGGTCGAACTACTTCTCGCACATTAATTTTTGGAGGTGGTGTGGCAACTGAATTGGATGATGCTAACCGAGGTGGAGGTGTTGCTAATGCTGGTGTTGGTGCTGGTATTTTTGGCGCAACAGGTACGGGTTTCGTGTCAGATTTCTCCACTTGAGGTTCGGGTTTTTTCAACTCCTCTGATGCGGCTTTGAATTGTTTCTGTTCTTGCAGCGCTAGTTTTGTTCTTAGCTCATCTGTATTATTTGTCGAGTTGGATTGGGTAGAAGGAGGAGTGACAGTCGGTAATGGCGGCTTTTTATCTGGATTAATCTTGCGTCCACCACTCATAATCGATCCCAAAAACAATAGAGTTAACAAAGCAGCTGAGCCAGTACCAACAGAGACTAAAATTAATTTAGACCAAGGATTTGACCACAGAGGTTGTTTGGTAAGAATATCGTCAACTGTTTGATCTGAATTTTCTAGCGATGTTTGATTTGTCTGACTTTCTTCATAACCAACCAATGTTTGAAAATATTCTAAGTTTTCTTCTTGCATGATTGATTTAAACCTCAAAATTAATTACAGGTTTGAGCTTCGATTTCGCAGATTTTAGCAATCTGTAGTTTGGTGTCGATCAGACGGTCAAGAGCTGACTTCAGAGACGACTTTTCATCTATTTCTGGTGTATTATCTAAAGCTTGAACTACAACGATTTGATTCCAAGGAATAACTTGGCCCTGAGTATCTGAATTTTTGAATGCAAGTAGATTGGCTAAAACTTTAACTTTCCACTTGCCGGGGGCAATTTGTTCAGGCTGAGAAATACTTTGTACAACCAACGCGGTATTAATTCCTTTTAAATTACCCTGAAAAGACTTGCCTAAAATAGTTTTTTCGGTTGTTTGACGAAAACTTGGATGAAAATCTGGGTTGATGAAAGTCTGACTAGCATTCCAAATGTTTTCTAGGGGAATTGATTCTGACCAAGTTAAGGTGAAAGTCAAGCTTTCACCGACAAAACGACGAATGGTTTTTGGGGTACGTTCTTGATGGTCGGTGGCGGTAACTGCGATCGCGCGACCATCCTCTAGTTGCACCAGTGTTGGGTTATTCTTGTTTTTTACTTGATCGAGTAACTTACCGTGGAACATTAACATGAGTAAAGCGATCGCATTAATTCCCAAAGTCGTTAGCACAAACAATGGAAATAGCTGATATTGAAATTTTGTTTTTTCCAGTAATTGCACGATTTGTTTCCTTTCAATTTTCAAATGTTAGGGATTTCTGTTTAGAGGGCAATCAATCGATTTATCTGTTTTATCAGTTAGGCAAAGGTCGCGAATTTCATAAATCTCCAGTTCCATTTTGCGCGTACTATAAATCGCCTGTTGCAGCGGTGAAACGACACTAGGTAGCGGATGTTCTGGTGTATCTACTGCTCTTACTAGAATTTCTTTATTCAAGGGAACGAGCTTTTTTCTATTGGTAGCGGGGTGATAAAATATGATGTCGGCGACCATAACTATTTTCCACTTTCCGGATTCAATTTTTTCAGGATTCGAGAGATTTCGGATATATAATTGCGATGCGATCGCAGCTTTAGAGTTTCTCGAAAAAATCTCTGGTGGTGTCAATTGAGCAACTGTTTGTAAGAAACTTTGGCGAAACCCTTGATCTGATATAGCAAAACTAGCCACCCAAGTTGTAGTTGCTACCTTTTTAGTTGTTGCGTTGGCTATTTTAATCGCTACTCCAGGATCGGAATTGGGATTTTTTGCTTCTTCAATTGTTTGGGGAGGCAAGGTTCCCGACCAAGTAAATAACGCGGTCATAATTGACTGCACAAAGTTTTTAATCGTTTCAGGATTTCTGTCTAATTCATCGGTTGCTTGGATAGATTGACTATCGCTAACTTGAACCAATGCGGGAGGTTTTCTTAAACTCATTTGATTCAAAGTCAAACCTTGGAAGGCGATGAACAGGAATGAGAGCAAATTTAACCCAGAAGCAATTAAGGCGCAGAGAGACAAAGTACTGGAACCTAATTTTCTTTTGCCAAGTATCTGTACCATATAAGGTTTCTCCTAATGCAATCAAGTTTGTGTTGTTACCCAGTTAGACGTATGATTAATTGCTTGAAACACGGCTTTTCCACCGCCAATTGCCAGTGCGATCGCTAGCAGGGGTGCTAGGAAAGCTAGAAAAATCAAAAACCAAGTTGAGTCAGAATCTCCAGCAGTTATTAGGACTCTGGCAGTTAACCCAGCAATAATGTTGTATGAAAGCTTGGCAATACCCAAGGAAAAAAATCCAGTCAACCAAACGTAAATTGGCTTACCAGCAACAGGTAACAAAGACAAACCTACCGCAACTGGCCCCAAAGCGGCTGTTAGCAACATGGCAATTTCTATTAATGTTTGAAAGGCGTATTGAGTTGAAAGTAAAAAGCTTTGTAGGTTAGTCTGCGACGTAGAACTCAGACTGGCATTAAAAGAGAGTTCCACAGGTTTTCCTTCTTCTGCCGCCGCGACCATTTGATTGACTTGGGTTTCTAGTTTATTTACCCAATCTGGTGAATTGTAACTCGCTTTATAGTCAGCTAAAATTTGAGCTATTTTGTCCTTGGCTTCTGCAAGGCATTCAAGCTGTGGCTCTCCTGTTAGTGCCTCGCAGTTACGTAATAAAGAACCCGCCAGTTCTTCAATCGGTTTTTTCTGGATTGCTTGTTGATAATTTTCTCCCAATCTTAAGTCAGATATTTTCATGATTTCCTGATTTATGCCATCAAGATAATTTCGCGCTGCTAAGGTAAAACCAGACAAAATAGCACCGTTATTTGCCAGGATGGTTGCGATCAAAAGAGGCCAAATAAAGGAAGATATAGGGCGATAAAATTCACCATCTGTCAAGCTTTTTGCCCATTGCATCATATAAAACAGTAATGTACTGACTGCAAAAAAGACTCCCAGTTGAGTCAGAATTCTATAGAGATCGCCCGTGAGGACATCCTGCCATTGTTGATTCCAAGCTTGGGCGATCGCTTGAGCAGTCGTTTTACCTTGTTCGAGCATCTCATCGCTACCAAGCAGTTGAACTAAAAAAGATGGGTACATGGTAATTTCAAAGATTAATTAGCTGGTTGTTGTGGATAACTAAGTAATAAATCGGTTTGAGAAGCGATTTTAAAAAATCGCGCCGCAGAAGCAGCAGCTTCTACCCGATTAGCCCGATTGGCTGCGTCCATTTGTTGAGAAATATTGGTTAAATTCAAGTTTGAAAATTGCAGATCTTTGTGAATACCGATCGAACTTGACAGCATTTGGCCTAAAATTTTTGACTGTTCGCTTTGCGCCTGAATTGCGTCTGCTTGTAAAGATGCTTGTCCGAACCATGCTTGGCGCAAAACCCGCGATTGCTCAAACTGCGCCCTGACTAATAGTTTGACTACATCTTGGGTATTATCGGCAGATTCGGCAGCGCCAGCAATTCCTTCAATCCGCTGCAAAATACCGCCAATTTCTTGTAAATTACCTGGTAATGTCTGGTTACTGGCTCGGGCAGAAATAGATTGAATGTTATCGACAGTTTCTTCGGTTTGTTCGAGTAATTCTTTGGTTCGCGCTTGTCCATCTTTACCGAGTTCGCTATCAATCGCACTGCGAGTAATTTGGCGATCGAGTTCGTTGCTGACACCCTCGCGCCGCACAATCGAGTTATTTTCAAAGGCATCAGCTGGGGAATCTGGCGTAATGCGATCGCGCGCATTCTCCCGCACCTGATTCGGATTGGGAATTCCCAGTTCCCCTTGCGCCTCTGTCACTAATTCTGCGGAATTATCCAGAGGTTTTGAGCTTTCTGGAAGCTGTTCGTCTATATAAGCTTGCAAACCTTCCATATACAGCTGAAATTGCGTCCAAACTTTTCCTAACTCTTCCGCCGTTGCTGGTCTGGTGACCAAAATCGCAAGGATGGCTAGGGAGAAAGCGATCGCGCCTCTCCTCTTCTTGCCTGCGTCCATCTGTCTATACCTCCTAATGCGCTCTTGCTGTTAATTATAGTTTATATACTCTATCTATACAATACCCTTTGACTAGCTCGTTCCCAGGTTCTACCTGGGAACGCCATACCAGAGGCTCTGCCTCCGTTGGTGGCGGTAGTCTGGAGGCAGAGCCTACAAAAAGCTGCGTTCCCAGGCCAGAGCCTGGGAACGAGGGAGAGGGAATGAGGGAAGTGAGGAATGCTGCTAACTTCCTCGCAATTTAGCCACCAGGAATCGCGCAAAAGCCGAAAGACCCTCGTATTTATTGGCGTACTGTTGCATCACCTCAGTCCTTTTTTTTTGTTCGTCCGGATTGTTCGCCACGACTGCCAGTTGCTCGTAAGCTGGATAGTAGCGACAGAAAGTATACCGCCCCTCGTAATCCAGCAACCATTGGCTGTAGATGTCTTCTTTTTTGGGAAAAAAGCTTTCCCCAGCATTCTTTTCGATAATTTCCTTGGGATATTTCAAGATGTCTTCAAAGCTGTTGATTGCGACAGCTTGAATGCGACCAATCAAGCGAATTTTTAGATTCTGGAAAATCTTCGATGCTACTTTTGATTTAGCAATGGTATCTGGATCTTGGGCGGAAAGAATCACCCGCACTCCAGCTTTATTACCATTGGCACAAAGTCGGCTTACCACATCGGCAACTTGGTCGAATTCAAACAAAATCGGCGCTTCATCAATAAAGAAGATAGAAGCAGGATTGCTGAGTGCGCGGCGTAGTGCTGCTGAATAGGCACTTAAGGATAAAATCGCTGCATCTTCATCATCGGATAAATTCCTTAAAGCAAAGACCAAGAGTTTAGCATCTGTCGGAAAGCTAGAAGGTTCTGAAATCGCTTTACCAACTCGACTTTGTACCCAAAAGCGCAAACGCAAATCGATTTGTTGGAAAGCTTCGTCAATTTTTCCACCCACAGAGCTGAAGTTAAGATGTTCCGGATTGCAGAACTTCAAAAAATCTTTCAAAGTCGGGGTTTCTTGCCAAGCAGATGAGCCAAAACCGCCTGAGATCGCTGCTTGATAACGCTGCTGAATTTCTGCATCCGCAAAGAAAGCGTTCAAGGCTAAATTAATAATCGAACGCACGGTTTGAGACAGCAGAGGATTTTCATTATAAGAGCCTAATACCATTGTGGTTAAAGCCGACTCTAAAAATGCCTCGTAATCACGCAAACGGTCTTGCTGGGTTTCCTCAGAAAGTCCTCGTAAGTCTGGTTTTTCAAACAGATTGTTTGATTCTTTGGAAATATCAAAATAAGCGCCATTGCCTTCCATGAAGTGAGTGTAATCTGTAAAGGTAGAAGTACCATCGGGTTTTGGATAATCCAAAGCCACAACCGGGATACCCCGTGCCAGTGCCTGAGTCAGAATGCCAGAAACCAGGACAGATTTACCGCCCCGCGTAGTAGCAAACAATCCTAAATTCTTAGCTTCTCCATCAAACAAATTAAGATGAACGGGTGTGCCGCCTTCATCAGTAATTAATTCAAATCCTTCAGCATCAGCCTGTTTTGTTGTTACTAAAGAAATCAATCCCGTAACTTCGCTGGTAAGGTAACACTGACGGCGGTTAAATGGAGTTGCTAACAATCGTTCCCAAACAATTGGCAGCGTTTGCAGCCATATTTTCCAAGCATATTCTGTTTCTCTTTTTACCCAAGCAGGTCGTTGGAAACAGGTTTCGATATAGCGACAAGCTGCATCTAATTGTTCCAAATTGGGACGGTGAACGAGGATAACCACTCCGGTATAAATCGGCTTCGCGCCTTCTAAAAGTTGCTCTTGGGCTGCAACAGTTTTTTTCACCTTCAGTTGTGCGCCTACATCGATAGTTTTATTCTTTTCTTGCGCTTGAGAAGCGGCAAGATTTGATTGCTTGAGTACCCGTTGCATGGTGGTTTTTACCATAGCGGGATTTGCAGGTGTGAGTTGACAAAAAATCTCGGTATCGGTAACAGATTCTCGGGCAATAACTTCCCAAAGGTAGCGTAGTTGGGCGAGTTTATTAGGCCAGCCGCCGGGTTTGTCTAGAAACGTCATCACCCCAACGTACTTATTTTTAACTTTGATCCATTGGCGATCGCATACCGGCACGGCTGACTCTAACAACAGTGTAGTACTGTGGAGATTGGTATTAATTTCCTCGCGCACTCCTTCGTCATCTAAAACCAGCATTTGGGGGATGGGTTTTGGTTGGGTAACATTAAAACGTTTCCAAATGACTGCCCACAATTGTTCGGGAGTTAAGGGCTTAATATCCAGACCCATTTTATTCGATAAAATCTGTTGCCACCGTCCAAAGCCATCTTTATAAGCATGGGTAAGTAGAGTGTGAATTTGCAAGCGATCGCGTTCTTCTGCCTCCCCCGTAAACTCATGCCAAATAGAGAAGCCTTTGGCTAATATTTTTTCCATCCAATCCTGGGCTTGCGCCGTACCGGGTTCAACTGTATAGGTGACATAAATCCGCAAAGATTTAGGTTTGCGAACTCCTTTACGGGTGAGTTCTTGAATTCTAGCTTGTTCTGCCATTAACAGATATTTAAAATCTATTGATGGTGCTGTGGCGATCGCGGCTTTCAATTCCTGTTGTCGCGACTCGTCATCAGCAAAAGAAGCTAGATGAAAAGTAATCTCTTCGTTCTGAATCAAATCTTTCAAACCCGCTTCTAAATTGTTGAATATTGTATTCAACTGCTCTAACCGCAAGGTTGAATGAATACCCGCGCAATCAAAGCCAAACACAAAACACAAGCGATCCGGTTTATCCCCCTTGATTAAAATGCAACTGCCCACATTTAGACCGTGAATAGCAATGCGAAGCATCGTTGATAAATGCAGTGCATCTTCAATTGGGTTGAAGCGATTATTTTGACCGCCGCCGATGTTTTTTGAGCCGATTTTTTTCTTCATAGTATCCTCTTTCCAAAAAACTTTCGTACTTTGCCATTCCCCTTGTCCATTTGGGAGTAGGGACAAACTTGCTTAAAAAATGCCAACTTTTATCTCCTGTAAGAATCCACCAAGTTGACATTCCCCAAGCAGCCACGAACCCAGTAATTAACCAGCCCAGACTTAAAACCCCCTGACAAATAAAATATGAAAACAGTGCAATTCCAGTCCAAGGTAAAACTAAGTGGGAGGGAATTGGCCCGAGGGAAGGTTGAGCGCCTAATATTCGATTAATAGGTCTAAATTCTTGATTCGGATCTTGAGTCATTCGATTTTAGATTTGGGATTTTTACGAGATGAAAAACCCGGTTTCTAAATATTGAGCTTTCATCGCAATTGTTCACAGAAACCAGGTTTTTTGGGATTTGATCCTTACGATCCGCTACCGCCGCCAATAATCACACCCGTCAAAACATCGGCGATGACAGCGACAACAATTACTAACAAGGGAGTTCTAGCAGCACTTTGCCAATCCTGATCTTGCTGAAATGCGTTCAGCACGCCGATTAGTGCTACCGCAACGTACAGTAAAAATATTGCCCGCAGCACGTTAAACACTAAACTGACCGCCGTATCTGCCCCTTGGACTCCTTGCGCGAAATTGGTTTTGAAGAATTCCTCAGCTTTTTGGAAAAATGCGGCCTCAGCAGGAGTTGCCGAGTAGAGCCACAACAAAATTATAGAAACTATACAAATCAGCAGTTGCAACGACAAGATCCAGCGGCGCGATCGCCACTTCTCTGCCATCAACTCTCCCGCGACGGTGGCTAAACTCCCCATCAGCACAGCGATCGCCACTACCGGACTTTGCAAACTCGTCAAAATCGCGAACCCCGCACAGGCAATCAGAAACGGTTGTTGCATTTTGTTAAGGCTTTTGATCGTCGCGATCGCTTTGTAACCACGAGAGTGCTTATCCCGGCCTTTTGCAGTAGACATCAAATCGATCCTCTTTCTCACTTGCTTAAGTATAGTATCTGTTATATAGTTAATTGACAAGTAGCGTTAGCAAAAAAGTATCGTTTGAGTAAAAGGGTGGATCGCGCCAGTAGCGATCGCTCAGACAGTCTTTGTCAAAGAGGTTGAATATGAAGAGACTTCGACGTCTGCTATTGTTTTTCCTAGCAGGACTGATACTCGTTTTGAGTCCCGCTGTGGACTTCCATCGCCCAGCATCTCCCGCAGAGGTTGCACCGGCGACCACCCAAGTCGAGGGTGTCGAACTGCCAGATTTGGGACAAATTACCTTTAGTACCCTGCCTGCGATCGCCGAATCTGGTTCCTTCTCAGTTCCACCAGAAGTAGCGGAAGCACTGGGTTACGACCCCTCCCGCAGTTGGAGTGCCGGTCAAACCGCCGAAGAATATCTGAAATTAGGGGATTTTCAAGAATCTTTCCAGTTGCAAAAGTATAACTTGGAAACCCTAGCAGCAATGGGCGGCACATCAGCAGAAACTGCCAAACTGTCAGATTTTGAATTGCTGAACAGACAAACAATCGGCGATTTAGTAACAGCGGTTCCAGAACTTGCCAATCGCCAAATTTCCGAAGTTTCCCCCATTGCCGACTTATTGAGTCAATCCGTTGGGAATGCCTTTGACCCAACTCAAACTTTGGGATTTGTAGCACAGAAAGCCGAATTAGCGCAATTAAGTTTAGGCGGAATTGACCTGACAATTTACGACCTCAACTCGATTCCCGGATTAAAATTTGCTCCGTTAGAAACCTTCCGAGAATGGCAAAACACCCTACTCAAAGGCGTACCGGGACTCAAAGATATTCCTTGGTCGCAATTTCTCAATCCAGTCACCCTCAGCGGTGGCGTTGGCAAAGTCGATGTCGTGTTAGGTTCAGCAGAAAAAAATCGAGCCTACACGATCAGCGGCAGTTATAAAGAAGGCTTTCAAGTTCCTTGTTTGCAAGAATCTTGTCCGCATATTGAAATGGCTGGATTGCCATTGTTAAAAGGACGGCAGTGGATTTCAGGCAAAGCGCAAAAAGTCAAAGGCGGACACGGAATTTTAGGCATGGTCAATGGAGGCAAAGAACCCACAGGGCGGCATCCTTTTGGCAATGCGTTTAAAGTGGTACTGACAGCAGCTAAGGAAGCCGAAGCGAAAGCAGAGTTTGGTTTATATTTTCGTTTCTGCGCCAAAACTAAGTTTGTAGATTTTGGTTGTACGCCTTATGTAATTGGGCCAATTCCTTGGATTCCAGCCAAAGAGAAAGATTGGATATTTTTGGGGTTGCTGGAAGGGATTGATAAAAAGGCAGAGGCTTTTAAGAAACCGCCTGCTGTGGGAACGCCGCCAATTAATGGGAATCCACTGCTAGCAAGGGAGGAGTCGGCATCGACTTCAGTGAAAACTTTAAAAGGAGAAGTAACATTTAATGCTGATGATTTTAATTTCGCCAGTTCAAACAGCCCGCAGCTTCCAAATAACGGCAATCCCTCAAACCATTTGAATAAGTGGTTTTCCGATAGCTGGAATGCAACAACGCAATGGGTTGGCGATCGCTGGAACGACACAACGAAATGGGTCGGTGACCAAGCAAACAATGTTAGTAAGTGGTGGGACGAAACCAAACCGAAATTGGGCCTTTTTGGTGATGGAGTAGATGTTGTTATTGGTTTTGGTAAAGGGATTGTAGATACAGCCAAAGGTTTGTGGTCGCTTGGGACAGGAGTTTTAGGTTTCGGTTGGGATTTATTAACCAACCAAGAAAAAGCAATGGAAACCTTAAGTAATCTTGGCAACACTATTACAACCATTGTGCAGAAACCTGGCTTGTTGTGGGATGCTTTTAAGCAACCTTTTGTAGAAGATTGGAACAAAGGTCATCCAGGACAAGCAATTGGCAGAGGTGTTTTTGAAGTCGCCTCGATCTTCGTAGGTGGAGGTGCAATTGCTAAAGTATTGAAAGGTGCTGACAAGGCAGCGGATGCTGGTAAACTTGTCAATAAGCTGGATGATGTTAGCAAAGTTGTCGATAAGTTAGATGATGTTGGCAAGGCTGGTGACAAGCTAAGTGATGTTAGTAATTTAGCCGCACGATTAAAAGCACTTGGAAAACTGCCTTCTGGGGATATACCCAACCTCGAAATACATCTAGGAAAACAAGCTAAGCATATTCCAGGCAGCAACAACTACAAAGTTCTTAGATCAAAAGGTAAGCATCCTAGTGAACTCATCCATGCTGAGCCACAAAGACTCATTAACGATAAGGCTGGAACTGGTCAAAAAATTATGGCGAAAGATGGTTCATGGACAAGTAAGGAGGTTGTAGATTTTGGAGAAAATATAGGTTTTTGGGTTGATGAAAGCAACCCTTCAATCAAGCTGCCAACTACAAGAGGCACAATACACTATAGCAAAGATGGCTCACACATAGTACCTGCTCATCCAACTGGTAACCCGTAATGAATAAATTACTTGGAGATTTTATGAATCAACTTAGCAACGAAAACAGGATTAGGTTGTTACTCTCAGCGCAGAGAGCCTTACTCGGAGCTATTACACCCAAAATCCGAGCTGTTTATTTAAAAGGTTTTGAAGTTGAGGGCAACCTAACAGGTTTTGCTTTGCGTGTTTACTTTGAAAGTGTACCAACCGAAGAAGAAGAAGAGATACTTCGGATCGCAACAACCGAAATTGTATCAGATTTCCCGCAAGTGCTTACATGTGACGAAGAGTTCTTAGTACTAGCTCCACCAAAGATCTGGATAAGTGGAGAAAATGAAATACCGATTTACATCAGGTATGAGCCGTTTGAGGAAGAATAGAAAGTACTCAAATCTACATCTGTGAAATAGCTGGCAGGTGAGAATATCTGACGATATTAGCGCGATCGCATCCCCCATCCCCCAAACCAAATAATTTCTCTTGTGGGATAGGCATTCTGCCTGTCCCACATTTCAGTGCCAATAAGCAACCCATAATATTATTCAGGTATAGTCAATGTATATTATAGATATAATTATATAGCTCGCATAAACTAGGGAGACTAATACTGATGCCGCCGACTCTCCAAGACTTACTCAAACAAGAAGCACCCGCTCGCGGCGTTTCCGACGACGAACTGAAGACGTTGTTAATGGCATTGGACGGTAAATCAGCCGATGAGATTGCCGAACTTGAAGGACTTTCCTCGGTTGCTATCCGCAAAAGACTGGGGAAAACCTTCACAAAATTTGGCATTACCGACAAAGGGCCAGGAAAGTTACAAAAATTGCAGCTTTTACTCCAAAATTCAAATAATTTACTGACCCCAGTCAGTACCGCTAAATCAGTTTTAGATAACATTTCCCCGCAGCAAGATTGGGGGGAAGCACCGGATTTCGAGCCAGAGTCTTTTTACGGACGTACCGAAGAACAGGAAAAGCTAAAACATTGGATATTGAAAGAACAGTGCCGACTGGTGGCGGTGCTGGGAATGGCAGGAATTGGCAAGACTACTTTGGCGGTGAAACTGGCACGAGAAATTGAAGATGAGTTTGAATACGTTATCTGGCGTTCCCTGCGAAATGCTCCCCTTCCCGATGACCTGTTAAAAGACTTACTCGAATTCTTACCTCACCAGCAAAATCAAGAATCTGCTACAGATTTTAACAGTAACCTATCAGACTTAATGGACTGTTTAAAAGCACACCGCTGCCTGCTGATATTAGACAATATGGAAACCATTCTTAAAAGCGGTGATTTCGCCGGACATTATGAAGAAAAATATAAAAACTATGGCGTACTCCTCAAGCGCATCGGAGATGAACCCCACAAAAGCTGCTTGCTCTTAACCAGTCGGGAAAAACCTAGAGAAATTGTCTTATTAGAAGGAGAAACTTCACCCGTTCGCTCTTTATCCTTAGAAGGATTAGGAGCAGCAGCGAAAAATATATTGCAAGCTAAAGGATTATCTGACGAAAACAAATGGGAACGTCTGATTAAACTCTATCAAGGCAATCCATTTGCTTTAAATTTAATCGCTAAAATCATTCAAGAATTATTGGGCGGCAAGGTGGCTGATTTTCTAGACCTCAGCTTAACTGTCGTGCTAAAAGATATCAGCGTCTTGCTCGAAGACCAGTTCAATCGCTTAAACCCTTTAGAAAAACAAATTGTTTATTGGCTAGCACTGGAGCCAGTTTCCTTGTCTATTGCTCAATTGCAAAACAAATTTATTTTGTCGATTCCTCCGTCAGACTTACTCAACGCGCTGAAATCTTTAAATGACCGCTCGCTTCTAGAAAAACCAGCAGGAACTTTCACGCTTCAACCAACAGTAAAAGAGTTTGTGCGGAATCAATTTATCGACGAAGTTTGTCAGGAAATTAAAACCGCCAGCAGTCAAAACGAACTGAACCTGCTCAAAAGTCACTTGCTCAATAATTCCCCCACTCAAGGAGATACCAAGGAAGGGAAAACTAGCTCGATTTGCAGCTTAGTTAAGGAGAAATTGTATATGCGGAGGGATTTTAAAACTGGGAGTGAAATTGTCGAACAGCTTAAAAAACTCCTCGCCAGCGTGCAGGGTAAATCCAAATTTGAAGTTGGATATGCTGAAGAAAATATGCAAAATCTGCTAGAAGAATTGGAAATTGGTAATGGGTAATTGGTAATTGTACTTATTTCTTCTGCCAAATTCTGATGGTACTATCTTCACTGCCGCTGACCAACCTGCCATCTGGACTGTAAAGCAAGGAGTTAATTAAACCTGTATGTCCGAGTAGCGTGTTGGTAAGTTGTCCATCAGATAAATTCCAAAGTCTGATGTTTCGACTATTAGCACTGGCAATATTATTGCCATCTGGACTGATAGCAACTTCAGATACTCCATCTGCACCGACTTCAATAGTGCGGCGCAATTGATTTGTTTTTAAATCCCAGATTTTGATCGTTCTATCAACACTGCTACTGACGAGAGTTTGCCCATCTCGACTAAATGCGATCGCCGAAATTAAATCCTTATGTTCGGTAAAATTATGCAGTACTTTCCCAACTTCTCCTCGCCGCAAACTCCAAACTTTAATCGTCCCGTCTTGACTGCCACTCGCAATCGTCATTCCATCTGGACTGTAAACCATAGCACTGATCGCTTTTGAATGCTTGGGAAAGTTTTCCTTCCACTCTTTTGCCGTCGCTACCTGCCAAATTTTAATCGACCCATCTCCCATCCCAGTCGCTACTGTTTGTCCGCTGCGGCTAAAAGCGACAACATCAACTGAAACGCCAACAGGTAAGGGAATTTCCCTTAGATTTGTTGCCCGATTCACATCCCAAATATTAATCCGATTTAAGCCACCACTTGCTAATTGTCTACCATCCGGACTAAAAGCAATGCCTCGAATAACTCCCGGCTGTCCGGGGATAGGACGAAGCGCTCTTCCTGTATTAAAATCCCACAATTGAATTCTGCCGCCACCAATTGCACTCGCCAGAATTCGTCCATCTGGACTCAGTGCGATCGCCACAACTTTTGCTGCCGCATTTAAGATTCTATTTCCCCAATCAGATGGAGGTAGACCAGTTATTCTATCGTCAGGTGGAGGCGGATTGTTTTCATTATTACTGTTATTATTTGGTAATGAACTTACACCAGTGGAGGGGCGGCTTGGCTGTTCTCGACGCTGCTCTTCTCGTCTGCGTACAATTACTGTATTGCTGTTTAAATTTAGATTTATTGCCATTAGATAGGGATCGCTTTCTCTATAACTAACCGCAAGTTCTCTCGCTTTCTGAGCATCTTCTGCTGCACCACTATCATTGGCTAGACTTCGGATCAAACTGCGCCGGAAGTAGACATTAGGACTGTTTGGTGCTAAACGCAAATTGTCAGTAATGTCTTTATTTGCCCCTGAAATGTCTTCGTTTTGAGCGCGACTCACCGCACGCCAGCCGTAAGCGTCTGCTAAGTTACCATTAAGTTGGATAGCTCTAGTTAATATTCTGATGGCTTCTCCGTGCTTGCCCAGTTGAGCAAGGCTAGCGCCTTGAAGTAAATAAGCTAATGCAGATTGTTGATTGAGTGCGATCGCTGCATCAGCATCCGCTTTCGCTTTGTTGTAATCTCCCAAAGCAAAATAGGCATATCCTCGTCCGATCAAAGCTTCAGCCGATTTGTTAAACTCCAATCCTAGAGAAAAATCTGCGATCGCTCCCCGGTAATCTTGCCGCTGCATTTTTTCTTTTCCCTTTTCGGCACTAGCCCCAGGAATTAATTCAACAAGTTTATTAATGCGAATACCTCGATTAAAACCATCTTTTAGAATAGTGAATCCATCTCTCGTTCTTTCTGCCACTGCTCCCAGGTGAATCGCAACTACTTTTCCATTTTCATTTAACACCGCGCCCCCACTCATTCCAGGTTGCGTTGCGTTGCTGTAATTAAAAATAGGCACTCCATCGACAGATTCAATTGTATTTATCTGTCCCGGAGTTAAGACGTGCTGGCCTACGATACCAGTCGATTCTTGACCCGGATAACCAGAAACGTAAACGTTTGTAGTCTTGGTAACTGGCTCGGAAAGTCCTAACTCAGCTATCTTGTAAGTTGCTTGACTTGTGAATTGCAAGATAGCTAAATCAACTCCGGGCAATTTGATAATTTTGTCAGCATCGATTTGATAAGGCTTTTTATCAAAAGTGAGAATTTGATATTGACTTGCAAGGTTATTAACAACATGCCCCGCCGTCACAACATAATAGGTGCTTTCTTCTTGCGCTATAATTACCCCAGACCCTTTGGCTCTATTGTTCTCATTAATTAAAACAGTCATGCTTTCAGCATCCCTGATTTGGGCTTGATTCAAGGCTTGAGCAAATTGTGGTTGCACGATCGCTGCCAAGCCCATCAATACCGCTGGAATATAATAACGCTTCATTTTTCCCCAATTATTTTGATAAATCTGATTTTTTTAGTAACTTAATTTAAAGTTAAAAAAGATTTTCTTGTCGCAATTCAGGTTGATTCGTTGCTGGCTCAACGGGAGCAGAGATTAAATATTCATTCACATTGATATAAGTATTGCCATCATAGTCAACTGCTACAGGCACAGATGAACTTTCATCCAAAGGGGAGCCGGAATTTTGCCGCACTTGCAGCAAATTTTTGAGCGTTGTACCCGGATCGCTGGTGGATTTGAGAGTAAACAATAGTCCTCTATAGGGCAAGTTAGTTGCACAGCCACCCCCTGGAAAGTTGGCAACGCAGACGACAGGTTGTCGGTTCATCCATCCGGTGGTTAAGTAATTCAACGCACCTCGACGAAAGTAGGTTTGAAATCTGCGCGACACCATTTGGCAACGAGTTTGGGGGTTGTATCCAGACTGGCTGAAATAATTGGACACCCACCGGATGACGGGAACGTTTCCCCGTGGTGTTTGGGCGATGGTGGCTGGAGAACCATCCGCAGTTTTGCCGCAGACGAATGCGATCGCCGCCGCACCAGCCGACTCGTTCGTTACAATTGTTGCCATTATCGTCGTCCCTGATATTACCAAGATCGGGATGTATCGTTGATATTTCATACCTGACAATAGTCTGTGTATAAATTATATTATTACTGAAAAGGGTAAGGAGGTGGCGGCAGTTTGAGCTGATTAGGCTGATTACCCCCTCGCTCAGGAACCCTGAAGTGTGCTGCACAAACAAAGACTGCCTGCCCGGTCTATTAAAGCCCATTCATATAACCCCTGCGCGTTCTGTAAAAATAAAGGAGGTAATCGCTCAGGATTTGGTCTGAAAAAATACTTGTTGAGATTGCGTGTAATTACGGATAATTTAAAAATTTACAATTTTTTACGGTACATCCACCATGAACAGACAATTTTTGGTAACCGTTATTGGCCCAAGTGCGATCGCATCCATCCTAACAGCAGCGATCGCTCAACCCAGCCACGCTCAAAATCGGATTATCGAGTGCGTTACTGCCGATACTCAACCAACTACCAGGATTACAACTTTATTCAATAACGGTGAGCAAGAAGTTTTGGAGCTTTATTGGTACAAAAAATTCGGCACAGAATCCAGACAAATGTGCCAACAAACTACTGCTCAAATGCAGCGTTATACCGAAAATGGCAGGCAATTTTATATCAATCGCGGTCAAATTAGAGAGAAATTTGTATTATGTTTAGTGAGAAATGCCAATGATAGTTGTCGTATTGATCGCGCTCGCGATTTCTTGTTTCCTCCTAGAACTGAAAACAATCCAAATGAATTTTTGTCAGCTTTTTTTAAAAGTTTTACAATCAAACCTATAGATCGAACAGGTACAAGTGGCGAGGGTTCAATATTTCCCAGCTTCCCAAATAGAAGACCAAGCCTCCTTCGTTTTTTTCTACCGTAAAATCAGGTTAGCGTCCTTGCTTCTTCTCCAAGCGCTGTTTAGCATCAATTGCTGCTGGATTTTTTGGTTCGATTTGAATTGCTTGGTTACAAGATTCGATGGCTTCATCAATTTTGTCTAATTTTTCTAAAGACAAGCATTTGCTATACCAAGATTCATAGTCTTTAGGAGCAATTTGAATCGCGCGATCGTAAGCGGCAACTGATTTCTCATACTGTTCGGATAATCTTAGCGCATTTCCCCGACCTGTCCAGGCATAATGATAGTTTTGGTTAAGATTAATGGCATCGTCGAAGGATGCGATCGCTTCTAAATATTTCCCAGATTCATACAGCGCCTTGCCCCGATTGTACAAATATACAGAAGATTTATCTTTATCAGATTTATCATCCAAAAGAATGGCATTATCAAAATCAGCAATAGCTTTGTCATATTGCTTTGATTTTAATCGCGTATCACCTCTATTATTCCAAAACACGGCTGATTTAGCATTGAGTTGAATTGCAGTATTGTGGGCTGCCAGCGCTGCTTCATATTGTTGCGAATTTTGCAGCGCTAGAGCTTTACAATTCCAAGCATATGCCTCATTTTGCTTAATTTGAATCGCTTTTTCACAAGCATTTAAGCTTTTTGTATATTCTTTTAATTTAATGTAGGCATTTCCTTGTCTAATCAAAGCTTCATAATCATTTGGATTCAACTCAAGTACTTTGTCGAATGCTTCAGCAGCTTTTTCGTATTGTCCTGAATTAAATAACTCGTTTGCTTCATTAAAAACTTGGTCACCCTTCGCCACAAAAATACGCGGTATCAATATAACGAGTAAAGCTACGACGACAACACCCACACCCAATAATGGAAATAATCGAGGAAAATGGTTTACTCGTGTAGTGCTATAATTTCTCAATGTTTGTAGTTCGCTATAAACTTCCAAAGCAGATTGGTAACGATTGGTTGTATTTTTCAGCACCATCTTGGTTAAAATAGCTTTTAATTTTGGGTTAATTTGTAGTCCTGTATGCCAGATAAATTCGTCAGTGCGGGAGTCTTTTTCTGGTATTTTGCCAATTAAAGCTTCAATTGCTGTTACGCCCAAGGAATATATATCGCTGTTAAAATTTGGTTTCCCTTTCTCTTGTTCAGGTGAAACATAACCTGGCGTACCAATTGGTTTTGTCAAGATTGTTTGCCCTTGGTCGTTAACCGACAAGGCCACGATTTCTTTAACAGCCCCAAAGTCGATTAGACAAATTTTACCATCTTGTCGGCGGATTAAATTGGATGGCTTGATATCCCGGTGAATAACACCCTGCTGATGAACGTGCATCAACACTGCTAGAACATCTTCTAGCAAGCAAATGACCTGATTTTCATTAAAACGTTTGCGATCTTTGAGTTCTTTGCTAAGATCTTGACCATTAATGAATTCTTGAACTAAATAAAATTCTTGATTTTCTTCAAAGTGCGCCAAAAGCTGCGGAATTTGATTGTGAATACCTAAAATCTGCAAGACGTTGGCTTCTTGCTCAAAATAATCTTCGGCTTGTTGGCGAACCAGTTGACTGTTTAATGCAGGTTGAAGTTGTTTAACAACACACCGAGGCTTGCCAGGTAAATGTAAATCTTGGGCTAAATAGGTCTGACCATAAAACCCTCTACCCAATTGCTCAGTGATTTGGTAGTGACCTCTTAAAATGTCGCCCGGTTGCAGATTCATATTGTCTAGTAAAAAGTTAGGTTTATCATCTTGTTAATTTCGATTTGTGGTATGTCTGAAAAATCAAGGCTTTACCACTCATCTCCAGTTTTGGCGCTCAAGAGCGATCGCTGCTCCCAGACTCTTGGCTTAATTGTCCCAGATTTAACGTAACTATTGTCACCTCCAGCCTCAAGGCCATCATTGCATTTTTTGTCCCAATAGCTTAAAAACACCAATCCCTTTGTTTAACGACTGAGCTGGGTATACCCCGCATAGAGCCAGATATATCGGAAACAGCGTAAGAGGGCAGAGATCTCCAGGGTTTTTGACCCATTATGGCATTGCTACAGACATGTAACGCTCTTGGTGTAATCAACCGACTTAAGGGACTTATTACTTATAATTTATACATTGCTCCTCAAAAAGCTACTCAATCAACAGTATTTTTACGGTTACACGTTTAAGGATTGGTTTAACAGTCGCGATATCGACCTTTCCGTTTAGCAGCAATATGAGCTTGATTAAAACTTTTTAAATATGAAGACTTGTAATTAATCAGGAAACTCGAAGAAAACCTGACCAGACGCGGCATCACATCGCCATCGAAGGAAAAAGTGTAACAATACCAACCACGCGATCGCTGCCCTTTTTTTGTTGCTGACTAGCACGCTGCGATGACGCACCTATACTCGTAGCTGCTTCAGCTTTGTAAGTCGGGGAACATGGGGCAGTCAACCCCCGAATAGAATTCGGGGGATTGTCAAGGTTCTCCAATCAGCGTAAAGGCGGCCCAGTTTTTAGGATGGGGATGTTGCTGTATCGTCGTCAACATTGCCTGACGCAGTGCTTGGGCTTTATCCAACTTCTGCTGCTGCCAATGGCGATAAAATTCACCCATCAAGAAAGCCGTAGGAGCATCCGGTACTGACCACAAGGACACCAGCACGCTGGGAACACCCGCAGAAATTAAGGAACGAGACAGTCCGATTACCCCATCCCCCGTAATTCGACCTTGACCTGTATTGCAAGCACTCAGAACGACTAATTCGGCGTTCAGCTTCAAGTCTAGGATTTCTTCAGCAGTGAGCAAACCGCTATCATTCCCAGAAGGAGCAAAAGCGATCGCGCTCCCCAAACCCCGCCGATCGTCCAGTATCCCGTGAGTCGCCAGATGAATCAACCTGGCTCTGGGTAACTGCGGTACAATCGCCGCTTTAGTCGCTCTAGCCCCAATCAAAGGTTGTGCGTGCAACAGTTGGGCAATTTCTTGCGCTTCTCGTTCGGCATTCGGCAGGGGAGATAGTTGCTGCGGGGGTTCTCCCAATACCAGCGACACTTTAGGCATGGTGGGATTGCCAACTACTAAGATATCTTTAGCCGCACCGGGAACGCGAGACTTTTGCTGGTGAGTTAATTCCAAAACTTGAATCGCAGGAGCGCTGAGAATCGTATGTTTCTCAATTAAGTATTTCCCAGCAGCGTCTTGCAAAGCTGGAAATGGAACTAAAAACAATTCTTGTTGGGGGATGAAAATAACGCGGTCATTGGGGTCAGTTGGTAGCAAATCGGCAATCGGTTGGATCAGCACTTGATAAAGTTGCTGCAAGCGGGGGTCGGTGGTGCGGAGATTCTCAGTCTTACTTGCTACATCGGCGATCGCTCGTTCTATGGTTGTTCCTTGCTCCCAGTCCGGTTGCCGGAGAGTGAGCGTTGCATTTTGAGTATTAACTGATACTACTTCCCAAGGAGGCGAATTGGGGACATCGTCGTTTAAGGTGATGCGATCGCCTGGAGCAAAAGCTAGTTGATTGGTGTTACCGCGACTTCTCCCACCGATCAGTTCGCGAGTATTGGCAACAAGGTCTTTGAGCGGAGTTTTTAAGGATTTTAGTTCGCTGCGGCGAAAAGCGATCTCACCTGTTGGCTTGACTACCCAAATATAGAGTTCTAAGTTTACATGTTCGTTTCTGGTTAGCTTTTTAAAGTCGCTAGAGACAATCGAATACTCAACGAAGGTAGCATTAGTAGCTTTAGCAATTTGTTTAATTTGCTCGATGCTGGGAGGCTGAGATTGAGTAGGATTGGTTGAGGATATGCGAGAAGCTAATAACTCGACAAATGCTCTAGCACGACCACTCTCGGCGATTTCTAAAGCTCGATCTCTTCTATTCTGGGCAATGAGGATTTGTTGCAACAGGGGGTAAGTGCTAAATTGTTCTTTGTCAAAAAATGATACCTTATAGGAATCATGTTCACCTAACTTCCTCCGTTGAGATTCAAAATACTCCATGCTGGAGCGTACTGCTTTCTCAGCTTGCAGCAAATTGCCAGAGTCAGCTAGAACTCGCCCTAAATTTCTTAGAGTAATCCCCGTTGTGCTTGTATTATCTTTAGTTTCCTGAAGAAGGGCTAAACTCTGGTAATTGTACTCAATGGCTTCGTTGGTATTACCCAGAGCGTGGTATGCAATCGCCAAATTCGTCAAATCTTCCGCTTCTAGACCTTTTTCCTTGATTTGTTGCGAAATTACTAAACTCTGCTGTAAATACTCAATTGCTTTTTTATAGTCTCCCCGTAGATAGTAAACTATGCCGAATCTTGACAGGGCACTTTTTTCATGAAAGCGATTTTGTAATTCACGTGCCAAGGCTAAATTCTGCTGAGCATACTCAAGTGCTTTGTCATAGTTTTGCAGCGTAATGTAAGAATCGATTAAAGAAAGTCTAACTGAAATATTTAATATTGGACTTTTAATTTTTTTAACGATTTCCAACCTTTGTTGATGGAACTCAATCGCTTTGTTGTATTCTCCTAAAAAATAGTAAGCAGTTCCCAAATCCATTAAAATTGTTGTCTCTATCAACCGATCTGTCAACCGATTGGGGAGCAAACGCGCGAGCGCTAAACTTTGCTGATAGTACTCAATAGCTTGGGCATAGTATCCCAAAGCAAAGTAAGCGTCACCCAAATCTAGCAGAGCTAGACACTCTGCCTCTTTTCCAACTTGTCGCGCTTTCACCAAACTTTGCTGGTAGTAGTCAAGAGCTTGAGCATTGTCTCCCCGCTCAAGGAAAGCATCGCCTAGATTCCTCAGTGCTTTCGACTCTTCCTCTCCATTTTGGAGCGATCGTGCCAGTGCCAAACTTTGCTGATAGTACTCAATAGCTTTAGCCTTGTCTCCCTGTTTAAGGAAAGCATCGCCTAGATCGCTCAGTGCTGCCAACTCTTGCTTTCGATTTTGAAGGGAGCGTGCGAGTGCCAAACTTTGCTGATAATAGTCTAAGGCTTTGTTATTGTCGTTCAATAAAGAGTAAGCTGAACCTAATAATGAGAGAGTTCGTAACTCTTCCTCTCGATTGGAGAGCGATCGCACCAGTGCTAACCTTTGTTGATAGTAGTCAATCGCTTTGGTATAGTTCCCCAAAAGTGCGTAAGTACTACCCAGTTTCAACAAAGATTCAGTTTCTCCAGCGCGATCGCCAATTTCCCGGTAAATCGTTAGTGCCTGTTGCAAAGGCTGTAACGCCGCCTCATAATTATCTGTCTCGTACTGTTGCACTCCTTGCTGTAAAAGTCGATTTGCCTCTGCTTTCCGCACCTCCGTAGTTTGAGCCAATACCTGTTGCGTCGGTAAAATTGGAAAATTCGCCAACCAAGGAGTCGAAACAGTGGCGAAAAGAGCGATCAATGCAGTGAGATAAAAGCTTTTGAGTTTCATAGCGATCGCACAATATTAAATACATTTTGTGGTCATTGCTCGGAAGTACAGCACCGAACCAAAGGTGCCGAAACTAGCTCATCCAAACGCACTCCTCGATGTCGCAACAAATCAGCCCAAGCAGCATCCAGCGAAGCATCTGGCGCTGTTTGGCGCATTGCGGCTAAAGCCGTCAGAGTGTCGTACCACCAGCCATTTTCGGCATAAACTACAATTCGCTCTCTTGCTGTCGCTGCTTCTAACTGACTCACAACAGCAGCACTTGGCGTCACCCGCTTCACCCATCCCGATACCGCTGGAGCTTCATCCCGATTGTTGGTACAAAGGAAAGAAACAGACCAACGGTATTTCTTGCCAACTTCCAACGGCGACACTGTTTCCGGCAAAGGGAAACTCGCAATTCCCGGTTGACCCGTAAACTGAAAAGTACTCTTGTAAATCTGATTCTGGTTCGCATCCCGCAGAATAAACTCAACAGGGCGCGAGGATATCACCTGATAAGGAATATACACCCAGAAAGTTGGATGCGCCGCCGTTGTCCATCCCAAATTTGTTGTAGGAACCAAAGCAGTTAAAGGCTGATTGACAGCCGGACAACCGGGTCGAGTTCCTCCGCCTTCGCGAGACCCAGGAGCGCCGTCATTTGAGGGTTTGAATTGTACGCTTAGATTGATAGGCAGCGATCGCTCAGTAGGCGTATTTGCTAACATTTCCGGCGCAACTGGATGCGCCTGCAATTTTGTTGGGCTACCGCTCCAGCCAAGCACTGTCAGTACAAGCGCAACTTCAACCAACATAGTTGCAACTTGAAACTTTCTGGGATGATTTACGCCCAGGTAGATGCGGTACTGCTGAAGCATCCCGATTAAATTTGAATATCTGCCATCTAAATCGTATTGTCCCATCACACACCTGCCTATTCTTTACTACTGTTGTCGATTTTGATAAGTGTTATAAGCTGCCAAAATTCCTCTAGTTGCGATCAAAGCCAACGCTGCTGGAATCAGCGGTATCCAACCACCTAAAAGTAGAAATACAAAGCAGATTCCAAATAAAGCAATAATCGCCGTCCCGCCTGCCACTAAAAATAGAATCGGCGAACAGCGCCAACATAGCAATCCGCCGACTAAAGACCAAATCCCAATCCAGAGCATTTCAATTATCGGTGACCAAACCCACAATATGGGTCTGCGATCTAAAACTGCACTGAGAATCTGACTTGTCATCTGTGCGTGAACAATTACCCCCGACATTTGCTGATAACTTTCTGCACTCTCGCTGTAGGGAGTGAAAAATAGATCCTTAGCACTAGGGGCAGTTACACCAATCAGAACAATGCGATTTTTTACCCAGTTGGGTTCAAAGTGACCGCTGAGAATCTGAGTCAGGCTCACTTGTTGAGAAACGTTGGGAAAGCGGTAATTGAGCAGTATTTGATAACCCCGCGCATCCAGTTTGGCGTAGCCTCCGGTAGTGGGTGGCAATTTTCTGAAAACGATGTTTTTGAGCTGCAAAACTGCTTCTGAAGGCGGTTCAATTCCTTCTGCTGCCAGGTACTGCAATGCTAATCGGAGACTGAAAGAAAACTGGGTGCTGCAAGCAGAATCAGGAGTGGGAGTAAGGCTTAAAAGATGGCGGCGGGTAATGCCATCAAAGTCATACACTATATCGCTAAACCCCAAACGTTGGTCAGGAATTCCTGCTAGGGCAGGGATTCCCAAATCGTCTCCTTCGCTGACTTTGCATACAGCAATCAGGCGACGATTTTGACGCATCTGGACAATTAAATTCCTATCTTTGACCTGCGGGCGATGGATATCCAAGCCGATGATTCGCGGTTGATGCGGCTCTAGCTTGGCGATCGCTCGCGCTAAAATACTATCCGGTAGGGGAAATCCATATTGGTTGAGGTCTTCTTCAGTCGCCCCAACCACCAGCAGGCGCGGATCTGGCTGTTCGGCGGGACGCAGACGCATTAATCCATCGAAGGCTTTGAGTTCTAATCCCTGGAGTAGGGAAAGCGATCGCAATCCTACAATCAAAGCAGCACCTGCCACACTCGCCCACAAAGCGACTCGCAATCGGTGGCGCTCAATGCGGCGCAAGCTTTGCCAGGTGGGAGGTACGGCAGCAGGATTTTGACAAATAACCGGCAGCCAACTGGCGCAGGGAAATTCATCCTCCAACGCCTGCAAGCGTTCCCGCGCTTCCCGTACCGCTAGATAGAAGGATTTCCCCCGTGCAAACGCTTCCAGAAAATAGGTCAGAAATGCCCCTGCCACGCGGTCTGGTATCGGTTCTCGCATCACAATACTCTGAGGCAGGTGCAATGCGGCTAGCTGGTTAGCTAATCCCAACCCATCGCAAGAGTTGAAAATAGCCAGTTGCAATCCTTGTGCGATCGCATGGCTCAAAGCATTGTGCAAATCGTCAATCGTTAGGCTTTGAGTATCATCCAATTCCATTCGACCTTGTTCTATCTGGGTCGAACTATGTCCGGCAAAAAAGAAGATATCCCAGCTACGTCGATATAATTCGTCGCTAATGGTTCTGCGCGATCGCTCTGTCGGAAATTTTATCTCTGCCCCCGGTAACTTCTCCAATTCAGTCCTGTCTCGATCGAGATCGATGCCTTGGCTATTGCCAAAAATAGACAAAATCCTGACTTTACCTGGTGTTTTTTGAGCCGGATATGGCACTAACTCATAATTTGAAATACTCAGAGCTATTTCTGCTTTTGGATAATCCTTAAACAAATCCCAAAGATGCCAAGGAAATTGCCGCACTTGCACATCATCGGTTTCAATTAGCAACCGAATTTCTTGGTCTTTTTTAGCTAATTCTTGCCATAATTTCTTGGATATTGGGTGAAACTCTTCCGAGCGCAGCCAGGTATTGAAACTGGTTTTCAACTGCTGGCAAATATTGTGAAACTCAGCTTCAGAAATATTGGTTACGGTTGCTTCATTTTCGTAAAAAGTAATGCGTAGTCGCCACCCCAAACGTTCGTAAAGCGCTGCATAAAACAACTGCCAATTGCGGTAGAGTCGGGGCAAGTCCGGGGCTGGCGGTAAACTGGCAGTCAATTGCAGGCGAGGGTTGCTATCCTCGCCAATTTGTACCGTTACATCTGGAAATCCCTGTTGCCAAGAACCTTTTCCCAGCCGCAAGACCACCAACCAATTCATACAGTTAACAGTTGACAGTTGACAGTTGACAGTTGACCAAAAAGGGGAAAAATGGAAATAGCGATGAAAAATTAATCAAGCACAACTAAGAGCGTCGATTAAATCATAAAATATTCAGTCAAGCTAACCCGATCGAGAGCAATTTGAATTCGGAAACACTCGCTCGGATGACCTTGGAAGCGGGGCAGTTGAATGTAGTTATCCAGACTGCGCGATCGCACTGAGTGCAATGTTTCCCCTGTTTCCGAAAGCACGGCTATGACGAGATTGGGTGGTAGGTAGGTTTCTCCCGGTACTGGATGCACTTGCACGCAAATCCCCACTTGCCCGTCCGCTTCCGGGATTAAAGCTACGAGTAGTGTTACGGTTTGACTCCCCAACTCGATGCCCAAATCGATCAGCTTGGCTGCCCTAACGCTGCCCTCTGTCAAGTCTCTTACGGAGGAGCTTGCCCTAAAATTGGGCGCTAAATTCCCGCTGTCGGAACCAAACAGGGTTTCTATAGTCTGCCAACCAGCCGCAAACAGATTCTCAAACCATTGGCTGAGAATCGTTGGAGTTTCGGCAGTTGCGGGTTGCCTCAGTTGGTGCAGGTGACGCAGCAGTGCTTCTAAGGGTTGCAATTGGTTGATGGGTAATTCTTCAGTTGTTACCGATGGCACAAATCCTAGCAGCGTTGATCTGCGTGCGGGTTCGTCTATCTGTGCGATCGCATAACCGATCCGGTCATTCCAAACGTCGATCGGAATGTGGCAGGTTGACTCTCCTGGCGTCACCGGGCGACATTCTAAATGTCCCAGTCCGGTGACTTTAAGGTCGGCAACATCGGCAGCTAGACGCAGAACGGGATTAAAGCTGTCGCTGGCTTTCAGGTCGGTATCAATTCCCATCATTTGCAAGTAGTCGTTGATAGCCAACACCGCCAATGTGTTGAGATATACCTGCTGTGCTGTAGGTGCATCCGGAATTTGGTCAGCATTCTGTTGTGCTATCCGTCGTGCTTGGGTAGTGATGGGTAGGGGTAAGAATTTTTCTTCGATGCTTTTGAAGCTGCCAATCATAATGTTTTCCTAATGGTACGGTTGCTAGAAGGTGTTTGGTTTGGAAAATGCGATCGCTAATCTCCGTTGAGATATCCCTGAGATTCGCCAAATTTACGCAAACGGGGCCAGCATTGGCGTCGATAAAAAGAGTTCAACGTTGAAGTCGGCAGACCAAATTCCTCTGATAACTTTTTCCACGGAGTTCTTGGAGGTAAGCAGCGCAGAATTAAAACTTGGCAATTGACCTCTGGATATCCGTTAATATGAACGCGCCTTAACTCCCCATCCGGATCTGTCTTAACCCACTCCATTGTCTCTTCCAGCATCGCCAGTGGACGATCTGAACCTGCTGGCAAATTATCCACTGGATCGGTTGTTTCCTCACTTCCTGGTATGGGTTGAACAGTTCTAGCTTTCTGATTGTGCGCCTCGATGCGGAAATCTTGCAGTCGTCGCTTGAGGTACTTATCCAGCCAAGTAATAACGCTACTGCGATTGGGGTCATAGGGTTGTTGAGCCGTATTCGCTTCGCAAAGATTGCGGCACAAATATAACCAGGTTTGTTGCAAGGCGTCCTCATAATCGGGGATGTTCTCTTGCCATAGCCTGCCAGATTGCTCTATGGCTCGTATAATTGCCGTCAAGCCTTTCTGTCGCTCAAGACTCTTGGGAGGATGCTTGCAGGTATCTTCAATTAGCTTGCGGAGCTTCGCGCTTAGCTCATCCATAGAACAACGACCCCAGATTGGTTACCTTTAATGAATTCCCCATTGTTTCTCAGGAGTTAGATCGTTCAGCGCCCGATTTTTTTCAAACGTGAATCTCACCCAACATCCATTCATCAGCAGCTAGTTTAAAAATTACGCAGCACTGCCCCAAAAAATTATCAATTTTTGTGAAGCGATCGCCCGTCCCAATCTGAATCAGGACTTACGCGCGACGATCCTAGAAACCGGGTTTCTATGAAAAATGGTCGGTTTGGCAGCGGGAGATCCACGTAGAAACCCGGTTTCTTTGCGTAAGTCCTGTGAATGTAAAGTTTTCTAACAAATAGAACAATTTTTTTGATAGTTACCGATGAATCGATAACAACTTAAAAGTTTTGGCTTGGCATCAGCGAAGTTCTAGACATTCGCGTGCCGATTTAAGTCTGCATCTACTATAAAGCAAAACCGTTAGACACACAACTGCATGGAGGACTAGGGATGATGAATAACTTTGTAGTTGATTTTTTGGGCTTTCGGATGATGGTAAGTTCTTTGATTATCCGCATCTTTTATGCTCTCGGATTGCTCGTCATCACTATTTATGGGTTACAGCAAGCTTTGGGAAATCTTCTGATGGGATTGGGAATCATCATTTTGGCTAATTTATTGTGGCGAATTTTTTGTGAAGCCTTGATTTTGTTATTTGGGATTCATCAGGAGCTAGTCAAAATCTCTCGTAACTTCAAAAGCTGACCAAAAACTCCAGCGTTAAGTAATTGAAAACTACCAAATATGGAGACTTTACCTTTCCGGTTAAGAGCGTGCAAAGCCGAGGTAAGCGGGTGGAGGTCGTCAGCTTTGGTTCTAGAACCAGCGATGCTTTGATTAAGGTGGCAGACTCCTACCTCGACTTGGAAACGATACTAGATCAAATTTGTTAGGGCGAATCCGGTTGATTGCTCGCTATTTTGCGCTGAAGAATTTGTGTAACTTAGCATTTGATTTAGGGAGATATTTGGACTGAGATAACAAAAACAACTTCAAGCGCAACGTGGCAGTCGTCGTCGGCATCGATCGCTGTTGTAGCGATCGCATTCATAACCTGAGTACACATGATTCACCAAATTTTTGCCATCTGCAATACGAATCCTGGTAGCACTGGATCGCCGCTCACTGTTTCGGGATTATCCAAGATTTCAGGTTCTCGATTGGGACGGTAAATGTAGACTTTTCGGTTTTTGCGTTCGCGTAGCGTCTCGGAACGAGAATCGATTAATAAGCCTAGTAATGCACCGTTGTCAATATATTCCTGCATCTTGTCTTGCAATCCCCTGAGAGTATCGCTAGAAGACCGTAATTCGATCGCGAAGTCTGGACAAATCGGTGCAAATGAGGCTTTTTGTTCTTCAGTTAAGGCATTCCAGCGTTCTAGTTTAATCCATGAGGCATCGGGGGAGCGGATTGCTCCATTCGGCAGGGTAAAGCCTGCACTCGAGTCAAACGTTTCACCTGTACCATCTTGTTCTGCCCAGTTCCCCAATTGTACAGCAATCTTGAAGTTGCGATTACCTGTATCTGAAAAGACTGGTGACATAATAATAACTTCCCCCCTGGCAGTACGCTCAATTCTCAAATCGCGATTGGCTAGACAGAATTCATAAAACTGTTCAACACTCATCGATTTGAGCGCAGGAAAATTAACCGTCAGTGGGACGCTTTCGGTTTGAATTAATAGCGTCGTCATTGTTTGTCTCTCGTTTTGTTGAAAAGTGGAGCAAGCACAGGCTACCTTGAGTTTATCCGCTTTAAACGATACTTGTACGTGCTTTGTACTTAGCTTGAAAATCCGCCTGAGAAGGCGGATTTTTGCAAAAACACCTCTTCGGGATAGCTGCCTACCTGATAGACTTCGCTTAATCGATAAAACTGAACTTACAGCGGCTTGCAGCCGCGTGAGGTACAGCGAAACCGCGCCTTTTGTGTAGCGGCACCCTTAAGGGTGCCGCTACACAAACCAAGGTGTACCTCATCCGAATGAAATCCGCTATAAACAACAACACAGGCGCGTAAGCGCCTGCGAACAACAAAGGCTTTGAGTCGATGAGACATCCGCGCCTCTCCTTAAACAGCCTATTAGAGGCAGTAACAGAAATAGAAGAAAAAACCTATCTGAGCGAATTCATCTGGGTTAACATTAACTAACCCAAGCCGGGATTCAAGCAATGAGCAACTGGCAACCCACAGCGTGCATCTTATGTTCGCGCAATTGCGGTCTACTCGTTCAGGTAAAAGATGGTCATCTAGTCAAAATCCGTGGCGACCAAAGCCACCCAATCAGCGCCGGATACCTCTGCCAAAAAGCAACACAACTCGATTACTACCAAAACCACGCTGACCGCCTGCGTACTCCACTGCGCCGCAAAGCCGATGGCAGCTTTGAACCAATCTCCTGGGATAGAGCAATTGCAGAGATTGCTGAGAGCCTGCTCAAACTGCGCCACACCCACAGCAGTAACTGTCTTGCGTACTACGGCGGTGGCGGACAAGGCAATCATTTGGGAGCCATGTACAGCAGTGCATTTCGCGACGCCATCGGAATTCGTTACTATTATTCCGCCCTAGCCCAAGAAAAAACTGGGGACTTCTGGATTAACGGTCAACTATTTGGCAAACAGAACTGTCACATCACTGAAGATATCGAACATGCTGATTGCGTCATGTTCATTGGTACGAATCCCTGGCAAGCTCATGGAATTCGCAATGCTCGCCGCACCTTAAAACAAATCGCCCAAAACCCCAACCGTACCCTAATCGTAATCGACCCGCGCCGCACCGAAACGGCCCAGCTAGCTGATATTCATCTCCAATTGCGTCCCGGTACCGATGCGTTTCTGCTTTCGGCTATGCTAGCGATCGCTGTCCGCCAGGGATGGGAAGACCAATCGTTCCTCCAGCAGCATACAGTCGGTTTCTCACAACTGCGTGAGGTTCTGTTGCAAATTCCCATCGACGACTACATTTTGAGAGCGGGTGTCGATAGTCACCAGGTATATGAAGCAGTCCGGCGCTTTGCCACAGCCCCAAGAGCTGCCGTGCGGGTTGACCTGGGTCTACAGCAAAGCCGCAACAGCACGCTCAATTCCTATTTAGAGAAATTACTCTTCTTGATAACTGGTAATTTTGGCAAGAAAGGTGGCAACAACTTTCACAGCTTCTTTATACCCTTAATCGGTCACTCCGAGCCTAGTAGCCCTGATGGTTCGCTGCACAAAACTGCCGTTACGGGTTTCCCCGAAATTGCCCAGTTGTTTCCACCCAACATTCTCCCGGCTGAGATTGACACCGACCATCCCCACAGAATCCGCGCTCTAATTGTAGACAGCGCCAACCCCCTCGTATCGGCGGCTGACACTCAAGCTTATCGCCAAGCGTTCGAGAAATTGGAATTGCTGGTGGTGATCGACGTAGCCATGACAGAGACGGCTCGCGCTGCCCACTACGTGCTTCCAGCTTCCTCCCAGTTTGAGAAATGGGAAGCGAGTTTCTTCAATTTAGACTTTCCCACGAATGCTTTCCATTTGCGACAGCCGCTGTTGCCTCCCCTTGCGGACACGTTGCCCGAACCGGAAATTTACCGCCGTCTTGCCCTTGCTGTGGGGGTGATTCCGGAACGATTTCCCCTCCTGGAAGCAGCTGCACGCCTGCATCGACGATGGCCCAGGCTGGGGATTTATTACGGGGCGCTGCTTGTGGCGATCGCATTACAACCGCAGCTTAAGCTAATACTACCCTTTGTCCTGCAAGATTCTCTGGGAAAAACGCTCCCCGATGGGGCTGCTTGCACTGCACCTTTCTGGGGAGCAAGTCACCTTTATGTCAAACGTCACGCTGCTGCGGTAGCGCGCACGGGCTTGAAGGGACGCGGATTGGCGCTGGCTGAGGCTCTGTTCGAGCGGATAATTAACCAACCCAGCGGGACGCTGCTGAGCGTGCATCGCTACGAGGATACCTGGTCGTTTATCTGTCACCAGGATGGTCGGGTGCATCTGTTCGTTCCCCAGATGATTGAGGCAATACTGGCACTGGGCGAGCAACTGTGCGATGACTCAAAAGATTATCCTCTGATTCTGATTGCTGGGGAACGGCGTGCCTATAATGCCAATACTATCTATCGCGATCCGCGCTGGAGAAGGGATGATGCGGAAGGAGCATTGCACATTCATCCCTTGGATGCCCAGCGATTTGGACTGCATGATGGTGGATACGCTCTCTGCTCTTCATCGCGGGGTGGCGTGACGGTGCGGGTTCAGTTTTGCGACAGCCTCCGTCCGGGTGTGGTGAGCTTGCCACATGGTTATGGTCTTGATTATCCGAATGAATTTGGCTCGCGCACCAGTTATGGCCCTTTAATTAACTTGCTTACCGATGCGAAACACTGCGATCCGATTAGTGCCACACCTTTTCATAAGTACGTGCCTGTGCGTTTGACGCCTGCTCCTTTTCACTCTCATGCCCAGATGGACGGTACAGTAATCCAAGCCATAATTAAAAATAGGGATTCTGGGGCAATCCACGGTGTGGCGGGCGATCAAGGTCAGTTGTAGGGGAAAGTAGCTCTATTATCGGGTCTTGCACTCAACAAAACCTCTCCCGCTTGCCTTACAGCGAAGGGGGAGAGATTTTGTTGCGATCGCTATGGTATCTGATTTAGCTAGTTAGGCTGCTTCTGGCAATGGCGCGGTGCTAAGCGCCAAGTAACGCGACCCACTTCCTCGTCTTGGTAGAGCTGGCGAACGAATACCTCATACTCATTCTTCCGCAATTCTTCAGGAATGTGTACGAGTAGCCTTAGTTTGGTGCGCGACTTGGCAGGGAAAAGTACTTCGCCGAAGCTATGAAGCCCCTGTGGTTTAATGGGTATCCAGGCAACCTGAGATTTTTCGTCAAACTTCAATAACGGCTCACGCTCCTGCATGGCATCTATTAGATACAAGGGTGCTTCCATTGACATCCTCCCGCCACTAATTGCTACGCAATATAGTGGGGGATTCCCAAGAATTCTTGGTTCGCAGTTCATCGAGCCGACTTAGAGCAAGAGCGTCTCCGTTCTTGAGCCAGAGGTCAGTTTCTCCCTGCAATGCGCGAGTTTTTGACTCCAGATTCGGTATGCCCTACCGTACTGTTTAAATATTCAGCTAACAGCGTGAAGCCTTTTGCCAAGATGTTTTTTGCGGCATTGTGGTCGCGGTCTAAAACCGTTCTACATTTGCTGCATTTATGCGTCCTGGTGCTAAGAGTTTTCTTCACCTTTGCCCCACAGCACGAACAATCAACAGTGGTGTTGTGCGGTGGAACAGCGATAACTATAACACCATAAACTTTGGCAAAATATTTAAGCCATTGCGTGAATTGATACCAAGATGCATCGCTGATGGACTTGGCTAAGTGGTGATTTTTCACCATATTTTGTATCTTCAAGTCCTCGTAGACGATTAAATCGTTAGACTTAAGTAGCGCCAAAGCATCTTTTCGAGCTTTGTCTTCACGCTGTTGTACGGGCGAAGCATTTGCGTAAATAAATTTTCCGTTAGTTGTATAGTCTTTAAGCGCAAATGCTTCGCCCCTCCCCTTGAGGTGCTGTTTGGCCAAAGCCTTACGTGCTTTGTGGTATCTGTTAGATTGCTTCTTTCCTTTGATATGTTTTTTGGAAACCCTGCGAGGTCAGCATTTTTAGTCTTCGCTCGGATGAACGTAAGTATCGAGGGTTCTCTACAGTATTTCCGTCAGAATCGGTATAGAACTCTTTTAGTCCTAAATCAATTCCTGTCATTTTCCCTTGAAACTTATGTTCATCTCGCCTATCCCAATCCACTAATAACTGAGCATAGTAGCCATCAGCGCGTCTTATGACTCGAACTCTGGAGATTTTTTTTTCACAATACCAGACCAAATCTCTCGAACTCCACAAATCCATTGTTCCGACTTCAAATCCATCGGTGAAGGTTATCTGTCTTCTATTAGCAGACAACTTCCAACCGCTGTTTTTATACTCAACGGAACGGCTGAACTTTTTGTATTTTGGGTATCCTTTTTTTCCGGGTTTTCCCAATCTACAGTTCTCATAAAAACGTTGAATGGCAGACCACGCCCTATCTGCGTGAGCCTGCCTAGCTTGAGAGTTAAGCTTCTTTGTCCAAGGGGTTTCCTTGTTCTTAGCTAATACCGAACAAAGCTTTTGGAGGTCGTTACGATTGACCTCTTTATTATCTTCCCAATAACGCAAACAGGTGTTGCGGATGAATTGTCCTGTGCGGATTGCCTCATCCAACTTGCTGTACTGTGCTTGGGTTCCTTTGAGCTTCGCTTCGATTACTAACATGATAGAATCATATCATATTTTACCCAACACAAACACGGATAGAATTACTAGGATTCGCTATCGCTCAATTGTTAGCTGGTCGGCATTCATCTCACCGCTAAACCATTGGCGGTACTCGACGTAGCCGAGGTAAATCCGCCTCGGTTATAGCGGGAGCCTTCTGCCGACATTAAGGTAAAAATTTAGATTGCAGACGAACCATGACTTCCTTGACTAAAATCACCTGCCAAAAGATTTCTCTAGGAGATGGCTGGCATCTCAATATTGTCTCCAAATCTATCGCCACTATCACCGACCCAAAAGGAAATAGGAAAACATCGTACTTCGGCTTTGATTCCAACTTAGTGTCGGCTCTTGTCGCCCGTTATACCCAAAGGGTTAACGGGTGGGGAATGCCGACCAAGATAAAACTGAGCGACAGCGAATCCTTACAATTCTGGAGTTGCTTGCTGTTCGACATATTTCTTGAGCTGCTCAACAGTTACTGAGCCACAACTAGCAACAAAATATGAGCCAGTCTGTGAAAACTGGTTTTCGGTAGACTTGGTTGAGATGTCCGCCGAATTCTTTGCGAATTAAGCGACTAGAAACCGTTTTAAGGTTAGCAATAAACTTACTCAGTTCTACTTGAGGATGATAACGAACCAGTAAGTGTACGTGGTCATCTTCTCCGTTGAACTCTAGCAGCGTTACCTCCCACTTTGAGCAAGCTTCATCAAAAATGCTAGCCAGTCGCTTATGGATAGGTCTATTGATAACTTTCTGGCGGTACTTAGTCACAAATACAATATGAGCGGTAAGCGAATATACAGACCTAAAACCTTTGTCATAAATGGTTACCATGATTAGCGATCAGCTATAAAATGATAGCTATGATTCTAACTTACTGCTACCGAATTCAACCCAGTGCCGCTCAAGTTGCTACCATGCTCTATACATTAGAGCTGCTTCGTCGCCACTGGAATTATTGTTTGGGGCAAAGGTTAGATTGGCTTCGACAAACCCGTTGTCAGGTTGACCGTTGCAGTATTGTTTCTGAGCCAATAGGTGAGATACCCACGACAGTTAGCTACTACACCCAGCAGTCAGACCTAAAGCAGACTAAAGTGCTGTTTCCTGACTACAAAAACATTTGGGCAGAGTCACAGCAAGTTAACTTGCAACGGTTAAACAAAGCTTGGGAGCGTTGGTTATTTCCTGATAAATTGGGTAAACGCGGTGGTAGACCGAAGTTTAAAAAGGCTGGCGAGTTGCGGTCATTTGTTTATCCACGAGTAAATTGCCCTAAAGCCGGAGCTACCCTCAATAACGGTGTGTTGAAGCTGTCAAAGATAGGAGAGATGTCAGTCATCATGCATCGACCTATCCCCGATGGATTCGCCCTAAAAACTTGCACTATTGTTTACAAAGCTGACGGATGGTACTGCTGCATCTCTATGCAGGATGACACAGTACCCGAGCCGATGCCATTGGATGAGGTGAAGACGGCTGTTGGCATTGACGTAGGACTCAAGGAATTTCTCACCACTTCAGTTGGTGAGACAGTTCCCATTCAACAAACTTATCGCAAAACCCAGTCTCACGCTTCTCGTCAGCAACGTCAATTAGCCAGAAAAGAAAAAGGGTCAAACCGTGCTAACAAGCAGAAGAATAAGATAGCCAGAATTCATCAACGGATTGGGCGAATCAGGGAAAACTTTCACTACAATACCGCTCACAATCTGGTCAAAAAGTATGACTTGATTGCGGTGGAAGATTTAAACATCAAAGGGCTTGCTCAAACAAGGTTAAGCAAATCGATTTTGGATGCAGCATGGGGAAAGTTCATTACCATCTTGGACGCAGTGGCAGTTAAATGCGGTGTCCGAGTTGTAAAAGTAAGTCCTCATGGAACATCTCAAAATTGCTCAAGCTGTGGAGCAAAAGTACCGAAAACTCTATCTATTCGCCTGCACGAATGTCATAAGTGCGGCTTGCAGATGGATAGAGACGAGAATGCCGCTCGGAACATACTAGACCGAGCATTAAACGAGGTGGGACTCACCTTGTCTGCACACGGAGGCTTAGGGGATACCCAGCCTGTGAAGTGTGAAGCTTTTTCAGGTTGGGATGGTGTGCAACTATCTCTATTCTGAATTAGAAGCCCCCGTTATAATCTTCGATTTAACGGGGGAGAACGTCACAGAGAAAGCAGACCAATTTATGGTACAACACCGCTCGCAAGTATCGGCGGCGATAGTCAGAGAAAGCCAACGTCTATCCCACTATGCTTGGGAATGCAAAATTTGGCAATGTCCTACGGAAATAATTTTATTACAACTAAACCAACAACCATAAGTTGTTTGTTGATTTTCCATATTCCAAGCTAACAAGGCTGTGTTATATACAGCCTTGTTACCACCAAATTTTTCTTAATCCAGCGCTGACGCGCCAATCAAAAGTGAATCAAAATACATTTTTGCTATGCGTTCTACCGATAACGAAACCAAACTGCTTCGTGCTACTGAGAAACTGATTCGTTCCATCCGACAAGCAATCCAGCACGCTCCACCCAATGAAGCTTTGACTGTTTGGAAATTGATAAAATCCCAAGAAATTCGTCGTACTACTCCAAATCTCACTGATGCACAAGTGGAAACGTTGCTAACTATGCTTGCCAAAGAATCTGGGGCTGATGTTATTGAGGCTGCGCTCAATTCCAACTCGCCAGTTACCCTCACTCCTACTCAGTTTGAAGAACCGGCACTGGCTACCTCTAACAATCGCAAGGGAAATAATCGATAATTATGACTGCTACGCCAATTAAACCCGTCAAAGAAACTCTAGATGACCTAGAACAACAGCTTGAGCTGATAATACAATATCTAGAGTCAGATAACCCAGAAGAGAAAGCAATAGCATTAGCAATTTTTGAGGAGTTGGAACCGCTTCTAGAAAATAAAATTGATGGCTATGTTGCTCGCATCAATTGCCTGAAAGCTAATCGCGACTTTCGACAATCAGAAGCTAAACGCATTGCCGACTTAGCCAAACATGATACTGCTGCGATCGCATGGCTCACAGACAAGCTTCTAGGATTCATGGAACGCCGTGTAGAACAGTTAGGTGAACGAGGACGCAAGCTAGAGGGAAAACTGAGCAAAGTATCTCTTTGCAACAACGGTGGAAAACCGCAAGTATGGATTAACCCAGAACTAGAAGCTGAAGAATTTCCACCTTCTTATGTGAAACTGGTGCCAACATTGGATACTGAGCAAATCAGAGAAGATGCAATCGCTTCTGATACGGGAGAAATCCACGATCGGAACGGTCGTTTGATTGCTAAACTAATGCCAAAAGGCAAGCATCTTCGCTTTAGTTAACATGCTGCTGTTATTGCAAGCGATCGCACTATTACTATACAAGTCCCGTGCAACCGGACTTGATATCATATCATGCCCGGTTGTATCGGTAGCGTAAGGTTTTTATTGCCTGCGAGTCATAGCCATGACCGCATCAACTGTCAGCTCTGGCAACTCGCCCAAAGTTGGCAAAATATCTTCTCCAGAATAGATACTTGGCAGGTCATCTCCTTGCCAAACCCAAATCTGTTGGCGAGTTATATCGATCAACCAAGCAAGTTGCGTCCCGTTGCTGAGGCAATGGAGAATTTTATTTTGTAAATCTAGGGTACTTTGATCGGGGGAACGAATTTCAATTAACCAATCTGGCGCTCCATTCAAAGGCCCATCTTCTTGGGGAAGGCGATCGCGCAATACGACAGAAATATCTGGTACTGGCGAGAAGGGAGGTACGATACAGCGTAATTCTTGCACCGCTTCAAACCTTTGAGTATGAAGATTAATATAGTTCACCAGATTGCGCTGTAGGCGCGAGTGAAACAGGGTTGGCATTGGTTTTTGAATTCTACCCCCGTTGATTAATTCCCAGGCTGGGGAAGCTTCTATATTAGGTTGAGAAAGAAACTCTGCGAGCGTAGTTGTTATAACCGAGTTCATACGCAATTTTATTGGATGAAATCTTGCTTAACTCTATCATTATATCTCATGGCAGCATTTGGGTATCCACTTGGTGGGTGCTAAAAAAATAAATGGTATCTGCTTGAATACAAATTTTATCCAAATGATTCCTAAATTTTACAGGGTCATCAACAAGCAATTTATAA
>DNGJ01000395.1 GCA_003486305.1 Cyanobacteria bacterium UBA11371 | reverse complement strand
ATGGATTCATCAAATAAATTACCGCAACCGGAATTATTTACCGTTACTGATTGTTTTAACGGCTGAATAACGGTTAAATTGTTGATATTTTTGCCAGTATGAAGCGCTTCCAAGGCTTGTTTAGCAGTGCTAAAACGTCGTTTTAGAGATGGTTCTGCGAGCGTCCCAATCCACTTTACCAAACCGGGGCTGGCGTTGGTGCGATCGCGAAACTCAATCTTTAAATCTTCCTGGGGTAAATCTGCTGGTGCAATCCCCGTTATCAAATGAATTAAAGTTGCTCCCAGTGCATACAAATCCGATGCTGGAACAGATCTGCCGCCAAATTGTTCCATCGGTGCATAACCGTAAGTTCCCACTACGGTAAACGTGACACCCTCTTTCACAGCGCGATCTTGTACCGCCCCAAAATCAACTAAATAAATTCGATTATCTTCACCCCAAATTAAATTACCTGGCTTAATATCGCGATGCAACAGCGGTGGATTAAGCCCGTGTAGATAAATTAGAATACTCAGAATCTCTTGAGCAATTTTGCGAACATCTTGTTCGCTGAAACGTTTACCTTCAGCCAGCAATTCCTTCAGCGAATGTCCAGGTATATATTGTTGCACTAACCCAAACCAAAGCGTGCGGTCATCAACCGAGAAATAATCGCGATATTTAGGAATTCGCTCGTGATTGAGTTGCTTTAAAACCTGTGCTTCCCGTTCAAATAATTTAAGGTCATCCCACTGTACTTCACCACCAAATGCTAGCAGCTTTACAATCGCTTTCTCGCGAGGTTCTGTTTGTAAATCTTCTGCTAGCCAGGTTTGCCTTCCGGCATTTTGACCTAATTTTTGTTTGAGTTGATAGCGCCCCTGTAAAACTTGTTCTTGTTGCAGCATTTCGTCAGCATTCCTTTAGTATTTTGTTGAAATTTTCCTTGTGTCCTCACCGCATTTTAACTCGCCATTTTGATATATGGGAGCGGGTGGGAAGACTGCACCGGGATAATTACTTTCACAAATAATTGTTTGCGTCCTTTTTTTACCTCGCTTGTCAGGAACTAAGAAGACTCCGCCAACATAGCTTTTGAGTTCTTCCTGCTTGGATATCCCATAGCTAAATACAGCTTTGTTATTGCCGTAAAATGAATATTTATAATTTTTTGTCTCATTTCTAATCCCAATTCCTAATTTATCCCATCCCTTTTGATTATCTTGAGTGACAAAATTGGTGAATTCTGTATGGTAAACTTGCTGAGCTTTGTTCATAGCTGAAACATAGTGTTTCGCTTCAGCTTGCCTTGCTTTATTGGTACTATTCAACAAGCTAGGTAAACTTATCAGCGGTAAAATAACAACCACACCGCTCAAAACAGTTCCGCATAAAGATAAAAGTATGAGCCTTGCATAATTAACAGACTCCGCAGCAGGTTGATAGATTCCCTCAGCAGAATGCGTTGGTGCTTGCAGTTCCCGCAGTGCTTCTTTTGCGGATACAAAGCGTTTTTCGGGAGCGGGTTCTATTAATTGTTCGATCCAGTTAGCAAAACCAGGGTTTAGATTAACTTTATCTCTGAATTCTACCCGCATCTGATGCTGAGGTAAGTCGGCGGGTGCAGTACCTGTTAGCAAATGAATCAAAGTTGCACCCAGCGCATACAAATCTGACACTGGTACTGCTTTCCCCCACAGTTGTTCAGGCGGTGCATAACCGCTAGTTCCAACTACAGTAAAGGTAACTCCTTCTGCTTTTGCTCGGTCTTGTACTGCGCCAAAATCTACTAAATAAACTTCCCCATTTTTTCCCATAATTAAATTGCTGGGTTTGATGTCGCGGTGCAGTACTGGCGGACTTAGTTCGTGCAAGTAAATCAGAATTTTTAACACTTGGATGGCAATTTTTTTAGCTTCATCTTCCGTAAAACGCTTACCCGAATCTAACATCTGCCGCAGGGATGAACCGGGGATATAATCTTGCACTAAACCAAACCAATGCAACCCAGAATTTTCCCGGTCATCAATCGAAAAATAATCGCGATATCGCGGAATTTTAGGATAATTTAACTGTTTGAGTACTTGCGCTTCCCGTTCAAATAATTTCAACTCTTCCCACTGCATTTGGGGGCTAAAAGCCAGCAGTTTTACAATTAGCTTTTGTCTCGTTTGCGTTTGTAAATCTTCTGCAATCCAGGTTTGACGACCGGCATTTTGCCCCAGTTGTTCTTTAAGTTGATAGCGGCCTTGTATTAGTTGTTGTAAATTTATCATAAATTCCTCGGTAGTTTTGATTTTATTTGGTCACTGTGACTTCAACCAATCTCGAAGCTGTTCGCATAACCAAGAGCATTCAGATTCATTTAATTGCTGCCCTAATACATATTGCTTTATTTTAGTTATAATAATACCTTGTTTGCCAGGAACAAATTTAATATTTTTGATGTTTTCAATTTGCCCCTGTTGGCGAAGATAACACCATCCTAACACTTTTTTTTCAATTATAAATTTGTCTCTGTCCAGAAAAACGTAAGATGTTCCTGGTGCGAAGCGTGGCAATTTTAAACTAGCATTCAATCTTGCTAATTCATGGCTGACCTCCTTCGATAAACGAACCCCAAGCGCGAGGGGCACAATTAATGCAATCAACAAAAATAATGAAATACTAGACATGGGAGTAAAAATTGTAACGAGAGCCAAACCAAGACCAATAACCATTAAAATTACCAAACAAAACAAAGATAATTGACTGACTACGGCTCCCCCTCCTAAAATTAACTTACCTGCAAATTTAATCAAGTCTATAAAAAACTTTAATCCCCGTCCGGGTATTTCAATTTTTAATTGATTAGCAGATTTCCAAAGTTTGATCCGGCTCCCGACAGGGGGGCGAATTTTTTGCAGCGTAGCGTTAAGATAACGATTTGCTTTTAAGTCTTCTAATGCTTGACTTGCTGTGGTATATCTTTGTTTTAAATCTGGTGCTGTTAGCGCTTCAATCCAACGAATAAAATTAGGATCTATACTAACTTTGTCTTTAAATTGAATGCGTAAATTATTCTGAGGTAAATTGCCGGGGGCGACGCCAGTTAGTAAATGAATTAGTGTAGCACCGAGGGCATAAATATCAGATGCGGGGACTGTTTTTCCCCAAAATTGTTCTAATGGAGCATAACCTGTGGTTCCTACTACTGTAAAGGTAACTGCTTCAGCACCAGCTTGGTTTTGAACTGCACCAAAATCGACTAGATAAACTTGCCCATCTTCTCCTAAAATTAGATTGCTGGGTTTAATATCGCGGTGCAGTACCGCAGGACTCAACTCGTGCAGGTAAATTAAAATATTTAAAATGTCTGTAGCAATTTGACGCACTTGTGCTTCGCTAAAGCGCTTACCTTCGTCTATAAGTTGTTGCAAGGATGAACCGGGAATGTAATCTTGTACTAAACCGAACCAGCATAACCCGCTACCTGTCTGTTTATCGAGGGAAAAATAATCGCGATAGCGGGGAATTCTGGGATGGTCGAGGTTTTTTAGGACTTGTGCTTCGCGCTCGAATAGTTTAAAATCCTCCCATTGCATTTGGGGGCTAAATGCTAGTAATTTAACTATTACCGATTCTGCGGGTGATGCCTTGATGTCTTCTGCTAACCATGTTTGACGCCCCGCATTTCGCCCCAGTTGTTGTTGGAGTTGATAGCGTCCTTGTAAAAGTTGTAACCCTTGCAACATTTTTGGATTGGGTAATTGGTAATTGGTAATTGGTAATTGGTTAACCTATGACCTATTTATAACTATTTCTGGGGTGGTGGCACTTATGCAGTTTGTAGGTTGGGTTTTACTTTGTTCAACCCAAAGTACGCATGTTTCTAATTTAGCTACAAGTTTGGCAGAACGGCTAGAGCTTATAGATCTATCCTAAAGGGGATTTCAAATTTTGCTGTTGGGGTCAGGGTAAATAAGGGGTCTTTAGAGGTTGGACTGTGGATGCTATTTTAGAGCGATCGCGCCAATTGAAACAAAACTTAATCGAATTCGTCCTTGACGCGGAGGACGAGTTAGCTGTAGCACTTGAGACTTATTTTGCCACGCGATCGCGCTCCAAAGATAATCGCTACGACGCCGCCTTTGAGAAAAATTTGCTGTTGGATATGTTCCTGACTGAAGGAAAAGTCGGGGATAAGACGCCGTTGGATTTATTTTTGGAGAGTCAGGGAGATTTGGAAGAGAGCGATCGCAATCTCATCCAAAACTGGCAACGCAGTTTTATCGGCTTATTTGCCGTTACCCAAATTTTACCAGATGGCTTTGAGCTAAGAAACTGGCTTACCGACAAACATTATATCGTTAAGCCCAACGACCCCAAAACTTTAGAGGAAATGGCTAATTTTAAGTTGGGCGAAATTTTACTCACCCGCATTGCCCCTGTTACAGATAATTATTGGATGTTTTCCGGCCCTTGCCAACCAATGGGCAATTTAGGCAAGCCGAAATTAGCCGTAGCTATTGGTAATTTTAAGGATAACTACAAGGCTTATCTTTACAGCGATGCGCCAGATTTACTAGAGGAAGCATGGCAGTCGGTCGAGCGATATCACCATGATTTTGTTGACTTTTTCGGCAGCGACCAAATTACGATGCCTGGTTATCAGCTTAACAAAAAATTTGCCGAACTTCAAGAATTAACGACTAAAAAAAGATTGGCAGCAGCAGGCATCGATGCTTCTAAATCAATCGAAGAAATAGCCGCAGAAGCGGGAATTTCAGAAGAAGAAATTAAAGCCGCTGCTAAAGAAGCGGGTGCGGATGCAAAAGAAATTTCTCAAATGTTTGATGGAAATGGCAAAACTAAAATGGTGATGCCTAAAGTAGAGTTACCCGAAAATCTGAAAAAAGCCGAACAGGTGACTGTATTAACTCATCCTCGCTGGGGACAAATGTTGCTGCCAACTTATAGTAAGTTTAAGGAAATGCTGGAAGTAGAAGATTGGCAGAGCGTGTCTAATGCAGAAAAGCTGGTTCGTAACTATCTAGAAGATACGGCTATTAATGCTTTTATTTGGCATCAATTAGCCGCACAGTATCCCAGTCAGTTGGAAAAGGTATTGCAAGCGGTATTAAACCGTCAGAACTTTAATATAGAAAACGATCTAGATGCGCTGCTTCAGGAATATAATAAACCGCTAGAGCCAGAGTTACCAGAAATAGCAAGCGTGCCAATGCATTTGCATAATTTGTTTGAGGAAGCTGTGGCAGAGGTGAATAAATCTAAGTCTAAAGGTAAGGGGCAAAAGAAGGCAGGAAAGGGGTTTAAATAAATTAAACCGCCGAGACGCAGAGAGAGATTAAGGAAGTAACCTTTGGATAATTAAGGCAAAGTCTGCGATAATTTTAGGGGAATGCTCGTGGGTAAGTAGGGGAACGTGGACGAAGATGCAAGGAACGGTCAGGGAGCGATCGCGCAAGTCCTTTAAAACATAATAATAAAGTCCTTCGCAGACAAATTTACCCGCGTCGTGGCTAATCTTGGTTGCAGATAAACCAGAAATTAATTGTTCAAGATTGACGGATGTTTTAATCGAAGAACCTGCAAAAGTGGCATTTGATTCTACAGTTAGTTGGTTGCGCTTTTCTGCCATTCCACAGCAAATAATACCATTTGGTTGTAATTGCTGAATCTGGGTAAGGACGCGATGACTGGCTAAAGTAATGTCAACGGGTAGACGCCTTAAAAAAGTTAAAGAATAAGGTAGGGAATTGGATTTGGCAATTTCTATTAATAAATCATCGGAAGAATTAGATTTGTGATGGGGAAGCCAGGTGTCGAATGAGGTCAGCAGGATTTTTGTATTCATGGAATTTAGGATAAAATTGGAATGCACCGATTGGGGGTGGAAAGAAAAGAATGCCAGTTATCGCCGTCGTAGACTACGACATGGGAAATTTGCACTCAGCCTGCAAAGGTTTGGAGAATGCGGGTGCAACTCCTAAAATAACCGATTCTGCCGCTGAAATTGAACGGGCAGATGCGGTAGTATTGCCTGGGGTGGGGTCGTTCGATCCGGCAGTGCAGCACTTGCGATCGCGCAATCTAGAACAACCGATTAAAGATGCGATCGCATCCGGAAAACCTTTCTTAGGCATTTGTCTGGGTTTACAAATTCTATTTGAAAGTAGCGAAGAAGGTAAAGAACCCGGACTGGGAATTATTCCCGGTAAAGTGAGGCGATTCAAATCTGAACTTGGAATAGCAATTCCCCACATGGGTTGGAATCAGTTAGAATTTACCCAACCAAATGCCCCTCTGTGGCAAAATTTAGACGCTTCTCCTTGGGTTTATTTTGTTCATTCATATTATGTCGATCCAATTGATGCGGCGGTGCGCGCTGCGACTGTAACGCATGGAAGTCAAACGGTGACAGCTGCGATCGCACGCGATAATCTAATGGCAGTTCAATTTCACCCGGAAAAATCTTCGACCGCCGGATTGCAAATTTTGTCTAATTTCGTCGCATTGGTGAAAACGCCAGCATTGACTTAAATTTGCTAATTGCTAATGGCTAATGGGTAATTGAAATCATTCATTAGTAATTAGCAATTAGCAATTAGCAATTACCTATGAGCATTAGAATCTACGGAAACCGCGAGTTAAAAACGTTACCTGGTCAGGCTACCCGACCTACTCTTGCACGGGTGCGAGAAGCTTTATTTAATATTTGGCAAGGCTCAATTGAAGGGTGTCGCTGGTTGGATTTGTGCGCGGGTAGCGGTTCAATGGGTGCAGAAGCTTTGTGTCGCGGTGCTATTTATGTAGTGGGAATTGAACAAGCGGGTAAAGCTTGTGGGATTATCCAAGAAAACTGGCAAAAAGTAGCTAAACCAGAACAAAGCTTTAAATTATTGCGCGGAGATGTTATCCAGAAGTTGAAAACTTTAGCGCGAGAAGAATTCGATCGGATTTATTTCGATCCGCCTTATGCGAGCGAATTATATCAGCCGGTGTTGGAAGCGATCGCTCAATATCAACTCCTCACTCCCACAGGCGAATTCGCCGTAGAACACGACCCAGATCGCAGTCTTCCCGATCGTATTTTATCATTAGAAGTTTGTCGGCAAAAAATTTACGGAAATACTGCTCTGACTTTCTATTGTCCGTCAACAGTTCAGCCTGAACTTGATTAATAACAAGCAAATTTAGCACCTTACCGCCGTCGCGGGGAACAGGTATTTGCCACACCCCAAGCGACACCATCATCAGGCACTCTCCAAGTTGTTAAGTTAGAAGTACAGCGGACAACTGCTCTCGATCCCTTCGCCACTCGCACCAAATCCCCCATGAACAGAGTTTCACCAACTCTTGCTGTGCGGTAGTTTGACTGCCCATGCTTCCTCACTTCTACGCTACCCCTACTTTCAATCATCTGAGCAATAGGTTGTCCTGTATTTTGGGTAGTCGGTGTTCTTTGCGATAACACAATTCCACCATCGAGGTTTCCAAAGATTAAACCGATAATTATGGGAATAGATACTTGCGCTTTCATGGCTTATTTCCTAATACTTTCAATCGCTGACGTGCTAAGCCAGACCATCGATCTTCATCTGGATTATCTTGACTTGCATGTTCAACGCATTGTTCCCACTCTAATTTTGCCCTTTTTGTATCCTGTTGTTGTTCTAGTGCTTGTGCTAATAAGCAATGAGCTGCTGCTTTCTCCTGGTCGAGCTTAGTTGCACGTTCTAGGAACTCAATCGCTTCAGGTCGATTTTGCTTCAGGCGTACCCAACCTAATAAGTTGAGCATGTTGTATTGTTTCTCAGGGTCGTTTTCAGTTGCTTTTAAACCTAGAGTCAGCCAGGTAATCGCTTCGGAATACTTTTTTTGTTCAAGATAGGCGCGACTCAAACTTTGAAGCATCTGGTATTGTTCGTTTGAGATTGTGTATTTTTTCTTGTAGTAATTCATCGGGGATACAGCTTTCCGCAGCCACCGATCTGCATTCCCATAGTCTTGCCGAGCAAGGTATAAGCTGGTAAGCGCGTCATAGGCTTCGGTAATATTACTTTTGGCAGCCATTTTGTATTGGACAACCGCATTGTCAAAATCTTGCAGTTCTTGATAAATTTTTCCCAACTTATAGTGAGCTTTCGCGTTGTCTGGGTCGAGTTTTATCGCTCGGTTGTATTGGTTCTCTGCTCTGGCTAATTGAGGCACGCAATTATTGCTCTGAACTAAGGTAACTTTAGCGGAATTTTGCTCGCAATAAGCAAGATCTCCCAAATTGATATATTGCTCGGCGAACCAAGGCATTAAACAGTAAAAGGCAATCAGAACTAAACATAGCAAAAATGAGGCTAGGCCAACAATTTCGTCCCACAAATCCTTTTTCAATTGCAGGCTTGTGAGAATATGTTCAATACCTTCCTGCCCAGTTTTTGTTAATGCACCGCCACCCGCTAGCAGGGTTAAAACGCTGGGGATAATGATAGCAAAAACCCCCGCTGTATCGGGACCACCACTTAAAAATCGCGTGGAAATGTCAATTAGAAGGCTGAGAGATGCTGTGAGGAATACTAGAGAAAAAAACCGCCACAGCCAGTCATAGCGATCGCGCCAAGGTTTCGGCGTAATTGGGTCAAGCAACCACCACCATTCTTTTTCGGGAGGATTAAAAACAGCTTGCCATTCCGCTAATTTGGTAACTCGGTTAATATACTTAGCCTGTTCCTTTAAACGGTTATCTAATTCTTTGACTGCTTTGATCGGGCGTCCTGAATAATGCTGAGTTTTGTCGCTCATTGCCACTTGAACGGCGTCGCGCGCAATCAAAACGTCGAGAACATGTTCGACGGATAAATCTTCAGCGGCTGCTTCTAGGGATGCGATCGCTTTTTCGTACCGCTCAACAGCACGCTCTAATATAGATTCGGGCAGAGTTTGAGCCATAATGCTTTTGGGCTGTGAGTTGTAACATAACTCACTACTAAGCTATACAGCGGATCAAACCTATTTTCCGCAATCCTGCGGATTGACATTTTTACATCTGTTCCGATCTAAAAAACCGAGTTTTGAGCAAAAATCGTTTGTTTGGAAGAGATCTACCCAAAAACCCGGTTTTTCAGATCTTGAGCGATCGCATCGTCTCGACAAAGCGCCAAGGGATGCGATCGCGCTCATTACTTTATTGGCAGGTAAAATTTAACAGGGACGTGCGGGGCGCGCTTCACCTATTCCCGCAAGGAGG
>DNGJ01000452.1:6967-25595 GCA_003486305.1 Cyanobacteria bacterium UBA11371 | reverse complement strand
GCAATTAGCAGGTACTTTGTGGAACGGATTCCCATACTTCAAATGGGTTCATTTCTCCTGGTAACGATCCAGGTAGATATGCACGATCGCTTAGCCCTAACATTACAAGATGACCTCACCAACCGCATCGTTAAAACCGGAGCGCAGGGGGTGTTGATCGATATTTCATCCCTGGAAATTGTAGATTCTTTTATCGGGCGCATCTTGGGCAATATTGCTAGCATGTCGCGCATTTTAGATGCCGAAACCGTTGTGGTCGGGATGCAGCCAGCAGTGGCGATTACACTGGTAGAGTTAGGTTTGTCCCTCACAGGTGTCCGCACCGCTTTAAACGTCGAACAAGGAATGGCGATGTTGCGGGCGTCGTTGAGCTTGCCTCCAGAGGAAAGCGACAGCCATGCTAGAACGTGAAATAGTCGAGATCCGCTCTTCATCAGACGTTGTGGTGGTGCGGCAGAAAGTGCGAACTCTGGCGGTAGAATTGAAGTTCAGCTTGGTAGACCAAACCAAAATCGTCACCGCCGCGAGCGAACTGGCACGGAATACCGTAGACTACGGCAAGGGAGGAACGGTAACCCTGGAAGTCCTCAACGTCGGCACCCGTAAAGGTTTGCGCCTGACTTTTGAAGACAACGGTCCCGGCATTCCAGATCTCGATCTGGCGTTGAAAGATGGTTACACTACAGGGAATGGTTTGGGGTTGGGGTTAAGCGGCGCTAAAAGGCTAATGCACGAGTTTGAAATTGCCTCTGAAGTGGGTAAAGGAACCAAAGTCACAATTGCCCGGTGGCGTTAATGTTTTAGATCGTGTCCGCTAGCTTCGGTTGTGCAAGTGTTTTTGAGACGGTAGGGGCGGAATAACCCAAAAATTTTTGCAGCCAAACCAAACGATACAGCAGATTGCACTATGAGTGAGGTACAGCCCTTTGGCGCGAAGGAATGCAATAGCGGGTGCGTTAACGCACCCGCTATACAAACGAAGCGCCGTACCTCATACGGCTGCAATCCGCTATAAATAAACCCGCTTTGTCTAAAGCTACCAATGCAAGTGTTTTTGAGACAGTAGGGGTGGGTTTATTTAGATATAATACCCTCGTCCGGTAGTATTATCGGACTTGTACGGTTAATGGTGTTTACGGTGTGGGTTTTACCAGACTCGTTTGATGCCAAGCAAATTATTTTGATCAACCCGCCATAAGCGCGATGCCGATACAAGCAGACATGATATAACTACCATCGAGTAGAACAAAAATATTGATAACCTTTATCTAAACAGTCATAAATCTATCTTAAGGTAGGCGATATACTTAGCAAAAGCCTGTTGAATACATGTCTAAAGTCAGATAGTCAATTCAATTAAGATATGCGATTTCAGTTGAAAAGGAATTTTAAGCTGCTCAATTAGCATAAAATCAAGAGCATAACCATAAAAATACTCCAATGAAAGATTGTATTGCCCTACCAATTACAGAAACCTCGCAAGTCGGAGAAGCGCGACGGGTTGCAGTAGCCCTGGCGACTGATTTAGAATTCAACGAGACGGAACGGGGCAAAGTAGCAATTATAGTCACCGAATTAGCAAACAATCTGATTAAACACGCAAAAAACGGAGAAATTATTCTCAGAAGTTTGAGAAATAACGCAGAATATGGCATAGAAATTATCGGCTTAGATACTGGATCGGGAATGGGGAATGTCTCACAATGCTTGCAAGATGGTTTTTCTACCGCAGGCACATCTGGGACTGGTTTGGGGGCAATTGGGCGTCAATCTACTTTTTTTGATATTCATTCAGTGCCGGGGGTGGGTACCGTTTTAGTGGCGCAACTTTGGTCGCAGAAAAATGCAGGAATTGCCTTGCAGAATCCAGAACCTTTAGAAATTGGTGTGGTAAATTTGCCCAAACTCGAACAGGAAATATCCGGCGATGATTGGGCTGTAGTGAATTTGTCTAACCGGAGTTTAGTTTTAGTCGCGGATGGATTGGGATCGGGACTGTTAGCAGCAGAAGCAGCGCGGGAAGCGGTGCGAATCTTTCGTGCTAAAGCCGCACTAAATCCTAAAATAATTATGGAAATGGCTCACGCGGCTTTAAGAAGTACGCGAGGGGCGGCGGTAGCAATTGCGGAAATTAATCGAGTTGAAAAAACCTTGCGATATGTGGGAATTGGCAATATTTCCGGTGCAATCGTGACGGGAAATAAAAGCCAAAGTATGGTTTCTTATAATGGAACGGTAGGGCATCAAATCCGCAAAATAGAAGAATTTATTTATCCTTGGAGCGATCGCTCGCTGCTGATCGTACACAGCGATGGCTTGGGAACCCAATGGTCGCTAGAACGGTATCCTGGCTTGATTTCGCGCCATCCGGCTGCGATCGCTGCCACCCTATATCGAGATTTTAAGCGATCGCGCGATGACGTAACCGTATTGGTGGCAAAACAACTGACAACTGACGAATGACTTATCCAATTCTGACTGTTGAAATACGCTTCGATCAAGATATTGTTTTGGCACGCCAGCGGGCGCGTCAAATTGCTAATTTATTAGGGTTTGATATCCAAGAACAAACGCGCATCGCTACAGCAGTTTCAGAAGTCGCCCGCAACGCTTTCCAGTATGCAGGTAAAGCTAAAGTTGAATTTATCATAGAAGGGCAATTTCCCCAAGTATTTGTTAGCCGCATTTCCGATAGCGGTGAGGGAATAGCCAATTTAGAAACCAACTCCCATAATGGGATGGGATTGGTAGGGGCGCGCAGATTAATGGATGAAGTGATAGTTGAATCATCCTCTGGGCGAGGAACGGGGGTGCAACTAATTAAGCAGTTTCCCAAGAACGGGAGTTTTCTAACCAAGGCGCAATTAAATCAAATCGTAGCTCAACTAACGCGCCTGCCTAAAGATCCATTTGCCGAAATTCAACAGCAAAATCAAGAACTGTTGCAAACTTTAGCAGAATTACAAAAGCGACAGGAAGAATTAGCGCAACTCAACCAAGAATTAGAAGATACTAATCGGGGAGTAATTGCGCTTTATGCCGAGTTAAACGATAAAGCTGAATCTCTCAAGCGCGCCAGCGAACTCAAAAGCCGCTTTCTTTCTAACATGAGTCACGAATTTCGCACGCCGCTAAATGCAATTATTAGTCTTTCCGATATGTTATTAAACCATCTCGATGGAGATTTGACCTCAGAACAAGAAAAGCAGGTAACTTTTATTCGCAAATCAGCATCTTCGCTGACTGAGTTAGTTAACGACTTGCTAGATTTGGCAAAAGTCGAAGCTGGAAAAGTTGATGTTCGCGTCAGTGCTTTTGAAGTGACGGATTTGTTTAGCGCTTTGCGAGGAATGCTGCGCCCCCTGCTCGCTAATAACGACGTTGCTTTAATTTTTGAAGAACCCAGCGCCATTCCCACCCTAAAAACCGATGAGGGAAAAGTTTCTCAAATCATGCGTAATTTTATTTCTAACGCGCTGAAATATACCGAAAAAGGAGAAGTGCGAGTAACTGCTAAAATGGGGGCGAACCAAACCGTGATTTTGTCCGTCGCAGATACCGGGATTGGCATTGCACCTGAAAACCAAACCCGCATTTTTGAAGAGTTCGTTCAAGTCAATCATCCCCTACAAAAGCGCGTGAAAGGAACCGGATTGGGGCTTCCCTTGTGTAAAAAACTATCCGAGTTGCTGGGAGGTAGGGTCGATCTCCAAAGTACGCTGGGAGTTGGTTCCACATTCTCTGTTACCCTGCCTATTGTTTATTTAGCAGCCCCAGAAACGGATTTTGGCGTAGGGAATGAGGGGGATAATTTCACCAATCAACCAAAAATTAAAAACCAAAATGCCCAATCCGCATCAAATGCACTTAACAAAATTTTAATTATTGATGATGAGGAAGTATATCGTTATACAATTAAAAGCTGGCTGGCGGCTCTTCCCTGTACTGCGATCGAAGCCGCTGATGGTTACGAGGGGTTGTATCGAGCGCGCACCGAACAGCCGCAGGCGATCTTGCTCGATTTGCTCATGCCCGGTTTAACTGGATTCAGGGTGTTAGAGCAGTTAAAATCCGAGGAAGCAACCTCAGCAATTCCAGTAATTATCGTCACCTCGAAGCGCTTGGAGGCTGAGGAATACGAGCATCTGACAGCAAAAGCAGTGGCGATTATTTCTAAAGAATGCAACTCGCGGGAGGAAGCGATCGCTCAACTAAGAGCAGCATTCTTAAAAGCGGGATTAAATTTTTAATCATGGGGATGAATCATGGAGGACGAACTAAAACAATCGCGAATCATCCTAGTTGTAGACGACGATGACGCCAATCGCTACGTCGTTTCCCGAATTTTGCGTCAGGCAGGTTTTCTCGTCCAAGAAGCAGCAACGGGTACAGATGCTTTGGAATTAGCAACCGAGCAACCAGATTTGATTATTTTAGATATTAAACTGCCCGATATCAACGGGTTTGAAGTGTGCCAGCAACTCAAAGCAGAACCAACTACCAGTTTAATTCCCGTCTTGCATCTTTCTGCGTTTAAAGTTTCTGCTGCGGATAAAGTCCACGGGTTAGACAGCGGCGCAGATGGTTACTTAACCCACCCGGTAAACCCACTGGAATTAATTGCTACAGTAAAAGCGCTGTTACGCATTCGTCAGACTGAAAAACAATTACAGCAAAGCGAAGAAAAATTCCGCGCTATCTTTAATCAAACATTTCAGCATATTGGAATTTTGTCACCAATTGGTTCGATTATTCAAGTCAATCAGTCGGCATTAGATTTTGCTGGACAAAAACTAGAAGATGTGGTAGGGCGTTTGTTGTGGGAAATGCCTTGGTTTTCCTCCTTTACCAGCACTCAGGAGCAGTTGCAAAAAGCGATCGCACTAGCAGCGACAGGTAAGTTTGTGCGGTATGAAGTCCAGATGCAAGGTTGTTCGGGTAAAGTCGCAACATTTGACTTCTCGCTCAAACCGATACTAGACGAGATGGGAAACGCAGTACAGCTAGTTTATGAAGGAAGGGATATAAGCGATCGCAAGCGTGCAGAAGACGAACTGCGTCGCGCTAATCAAGTAAAAGACGAATTCCTCGCCGTACTTTCCCACGAGTTAAGATCGCCCCTAAATGCGATTTTGGGCTGGTCGCAACTGCTGCGTACCCGTAAGGTAGATCAACTAGCGACTTTTCGCGCTTTAGAAACAATTGAGCGCAATGCCAAATTGCAGACTCAAATGATTGAAGATTTGCTCGACATTTCCCGGATTATTCGCGGCAAAATCGAGCTAAATATTGCAAGAGCCAACCTAGTGTCAGCGATTGAGGGCGCGATCGCCACGATGCAGTTAGCAGCACAAGCGAAATCAATTCAAATTCAAACCGTATTAGACCCGAATGGGGCAATAGTTTTAGGCGATATTAATCGCTTGCAACAAATTGTCTGGAATTTGCTTTCCAACGCGATCAAATTTACCCCCCCTGGCGGACAAGTAGAAGTAAAATTGGAAAAAGTGCAGAGTGAAAGAGGATTGCAAATTTCAGATTTAAGATTGCAGATTTCAGATGAACATAACACCTCTTTTCTGCAATCTGAAATCTCAAATCTGAAATTAACTCAATCTGAAATCTTAAATCCCAAATCTGAAATTTCATATGCTCGAATCACAGTTAAGGATACGGGTAAAGGGATTAGCGCTGATTTTCTACCTTACGCCTTCGATTATTTTCGCCAAGCAGATAGTTCGATGACGAGAAATCATGGGGGATTGGGACTCGGTTTAGCGATCGTGCGGCATCTGGTAGAATTGCACGGCGGGATGGTTGACGCTCAAAGTGCGGGAGAAGGACAGGGAGCAACCTTCACCGTCATGCTACCGCTGATGAACGATCGCTCCCAGACAAAACAGCAGGGTAATGGGTGGGAGAGTTACGCAGATCTCACCGGGGTGCAAGTGTTGGTAGTTGATGATGAACGCGATACCCGCGAATATATTACCTTCGTGTTAGAAGAGTTTGGAGCAGCCGTCACCGCAGTTGCTTCGGCAAACGAGGGCATCGAAACCCTTGACAAATGGCTACCCGATGTGCTGGTAAGTGACATTGGGATGCCAGGGAAAGACGGCTATGCATTGATGCGAGAGATTAGAGAGCGATCGCCAGCACAGGGAGGAAATATTCCTGCGATCGCGCTGACGGCCTATGCTAGAGAAGAAGACACAGAACTTGCTTTATTAGCAGGCTTCCAAATGCACGTATCTAAGCCAGTAGAACCCGAGCGATTAGTCAGCGTCGTAGCTAGTTTAATTGCTAATTGCTAATTGCTAATTGCAAGCTTGCTAATTGCAAGCTTGCTAATTGTTAATAGTAAAAAGCATTCTACAGCCCATCTCGGCTAAAAAAGAAGGCGAGCAAAGCATATTTAGTATTAGCAATTAGCAATTATACCGTTTTCCCTTCTATCTGTAACAGATCCCCATAAATACCCTTGACAAAGGGGACTCGTATCTGTAGCATCAAGACCGGAAAATGATATTAGCCATTAGCAATTAGCCATTAGCCATTAGCAATTTATAACTATTCCAAGCTTGCCAAAAAACATAAACAGACAATATTCCCAGCATTAAACGAAAGATAAAACTAACAATTTCATCGGGTAATCTGGGCAAGTAGCGCGTTCCAACTTGCACTCCCAAAAGTCCACCCGCACCCAATAAAATTCCTTCGCTCCACAAGACATTTCCTTGCAAAGCATGTCCCGCGCAAGCAGATAAAGCCGTAATGACAATAACGCCTAAACTAATTTGAATAGCTACTTTAATTTTTTCGTTTAATAGTAAAATTTGTAGCGGCACGATAACGATACCACCACCCACACCAAATAAACCTGCTAGTACCCCTGCCGTACTGCCGGTGATAATTCTAGCAACAATAGGATTCGTAATAGTGGCGGGGAGAATTTCTGGTATTTCCCGATGATTTTGTTGCTGAATGAGGCGAGTGGGAAGGTCTACAAAATAAATATTTGTTAGCAATAAAACGCCAAAAGAAGCCAGGAGTATATACGAGGGAATTTTATCGGCGAAATCAGCACCAATTTGAGCGGTGAGGATAGCGGGCAAACCTAATAAAACAATACGGTTAAAGCTAAAAAAACCCATTCGCCAGTTTTGAATTGTACCGGAAATGGCGATAATGAGAATAGAGAGACTGCTGGTAGCGATCGCTTGCAAGGGGGAATAGCCAAGCGCCACCAACAAAGGGACGATCAAACTGCCGCCGCCAATGCCCAAAAAACCGGCAAGCACGCCAGACATTAGACCAGCGATCGCTAAAATTAACCAATTGTGTGAAAGCATAAATTGCTAATGGGTAATGGGTAATAGGTAATGGGTAATTGGGGTTCTTTTACCGATTACCCATTAGCAATTAGCAATTAGCTAATAGCTACTTTCGATAAAATCCACTCAGATAACAGCGCATTCACTTTATCTGGTACTTCGTCGTGGGGACAATGCCCTGCTTGTAGATAATATTCCGTAAGTTCAGGATAGAATTGACGGAATTTCTCGCCGCGTTCTCTGGAATTCATCCACGGATCGCCTTCACCCCAGAGCATCAACAGCGGAATTGTTAATTTTCCCAGCAGCGCGTCCACTTTTTCGCCTTGGGGCGTACTAAAGACCGAAGCAAAAACTTGCACCGCACCCGGATCGCAGGAAGGACGATAAATTTCTTCCACTAATTGATCGGTAACGGCACTTTTGTCAAGATAAACTTTTTCCAGGGTTTGACGAATTACCCAAGGTTGGCGGATGTACTGAAATAGCAGATAATTTGCCCAAGGTTGGCGCAGAATCGACAGAGCAGCGTCACCCCATAGCTTGCGGAACGGATCGGTTTGGGGTTGAGGTTTGATTTCACTAAATGGTCCGGCACTGTTGACCAACACCAAACCCGCAGCAGACGAAGGACGTTGCGCCGCCAAACACAAACCGGCATAGCCTCCCAGAGAATTTCCTGCCAAGACGACGGGCTGACCGATGACTTCGGTAACAAAATCATACAGTTGGTCGCGCCACAAATTACCGCTGTACTGCCAGTTGGGTTTAGCCGAACGTCCAAAGCCGAGTAGGTCAATTGCCCAGACTTCAAAATCTTGAGACAATCCCAGGATATTTTTACGCCAGTGGTCTGTAGACGCTCCAAATCCGTGGATTAATAGTAACGGCGGGCGCTGAGATTTGCGTTTGCCAGCTTTGACGTAGTAGATAGGCTGATCTTGCCACTGCCAGTAGGCTCCGGGAATAGAGTGTTTTGAGGAGGCGATGGTTGCCGACATGGTCGCTGGAAATATTAAGTCCGGTTATATATCTTAACCCGATTGCAGCAGAGGAGCAGAGATGCTTCTTGTGCAGGGGTGCTCTTGTGCAGAGGAGTAAATCAAGTGCATAAAAATTGCTTTTACCGTATAAACGATAATCTCTCTGACGATCCCACCTGCCTCAGAAGCCCACCTGCCCAAAAAGCCTCCTACTTAATGCTTAATTGTTAAACTTTCCTCGATTAAATCGGTTGCCGTCTTGCTATCCAAAGGTTTAGACAAAAAGTTACCCTGCCCGCACTGACACTGTAAACTTCGCAGTTGGGACATCTGGTCGGCTGTTTCCACTCCTTCTGCAATCACGTCGAGTCCTAGATTATGAGCCAAATTTACAATTGTTCGCACTACTTCGCTGCTTTCATTACCAAGACTGAGACGATTGACAAAAGAACGGTCTATTTTCAAGGTATCGAGAGGCCATTGGTGCAGGCGGCTGAGGGAAGAATAGCCCGTACCGAAGTCATCAATAGACAATTGAATTTTGCGGGCTTTGAGTTGCTCTAAAACCGCTGGAGCAACTTCGGCGATTTCCATAAAAATCGTTTCGGTTAACTCGAGTTTTAATCTATGTCCCTCTAAGCCTGTTTCTTTTAAGATGCGATCGATCTGGTCGATCAAATCGGGTTGTACCAATTGCAACCCTGCTAGGTTAACGCTCATCGTCAAGGAACTGGCAGAAGGAAATTGCTTTTGCCAACAGGCAAGTTGACGGCACGCTTCCCGCAGCACCCAACTTCCCAAAGGCAAAATCAAACCCGTTTCTTCAGCGGCGGGAATGAAGTCGCCTGGGGAAACTAAACCCATCTGGGGATGGTTCCAGCGTACCAGCGCCTCGAAGCCGGTCAGTCTTCCCGTAAACAGAGATACGATGGGTTGGTAGTGCAGCAGTAGCTCTTGGCGTTCGATGCCTCGTCGCAAGTCGGCTTCCAATTCCAAGCGTGCGAGTGCGTGGGCGTGCATTGAAGCGTCAAAGACATCCGAACAGCCCTTACCTCGTCGCTTGGCGTAGTACATTGCCGTATCAGCAGCCCTTAAAAAGTCTTCGGGTCGGTCATAATTGGTCGTAGGTGCAATGGGGGAATTGCCTGCGATCGCAATCCCAATGCTAGCGGTGGTGAACACCTCGCGCCCTTCGAGATGAAATGGCATCGCGATACTGCTGTGAATCTTCTGTGCAATGCGTTGCACTTGCGCGACATCTTCTATTTGGGTTAACAGCAGAGCAAACTCATCGATTCCAACCCGCGCCACCATATCTGCAATTCCGACGCAGCGCACGAGTCTAGCTGCGGTAGCGCTCAATAGTTCATCTGCGACTAGGTGTCCCAGACTGTATTTAATCACGTCGAAGCGATCCAAATCTAGGAACAGAACTGCAAAGCGAGCGGGTGACAAGTCTTGCATGTCTTGCTTGCTCGTGCGATCGAGTAGGTGTCCCAAATTTTCCAGGAATAAAGTCCGGTTGGGTAAGCCCGTGAGCGGGTCATAAAATGCATAAAATCGCAGTTGCTCTTCGGCTTGTTTGCGCTCGGTGATATCGTGACAATTGATCACGACTCCTTTGACGCTTGGATCGTCGAGCAAGTTGGTAGCAACGGCTTCTAGAAAACATAAGCTACCGTTGCAACGGAAGAGGCGACATTCGATTGCAGCTTGACTGATTCTAGGTTGCTTGATACTTCGCTTCATTGTGGCGATCGCTAGCGGCACGTCTTCTGGATAAATATAATCCAGGCACTTTTTTCCCAACAGTGCTTCGGTTTTATAGCCAAAAATCCGCTCTTGCGACGGGCTGATATAGCGAAAAATCCCGTCTTTGTCCACAATTACAACGATATCCGTGGCGTTTTCAATCAGCGCCCTGAAGCGTTGCTCGCTTTCTCTGCGCCCCGCTTCCGCCAGCTGGTTTTGCCTTCGCACGGCGGCTTCGCGCAACTCTCGCTCTACCGCCGGTATCAAGCGGGCGAGGTTGTCTTTCATTACGTAGTCGTGAGCGCCTGCTTTCATCGCCGCCACCGCCGCATCCTCGCCTATGTAGCCGGAGACGATAATAAATGGCAGGTCTAATCCGGTTTGCTGCAACAGCTTTAACGCCTCTGGGGCGCTGAATGTTGGTAGCGAATAATCGGAAATCACCATATCCCATTCACGCTCGACTAGCTGCTTCTGCATCGCCGCCGCTGTTTCCACTCGCTGTAAGAACAGCTTGTAACCTGTGCGTCGTAACTCGCGCATTAACAATAAAGCGTCTTCTTCACAATCTTCCACTAGCAGAACTCGTAGATGCGCCTGACTCATAAAATTTCTCCTTTAGTTAGGGGATTGAGCTTTGTAGACATCGGGTGCGGTTATCAGTATTTTTGGTGCAAGTTGGGGCATAATTTTCGCCTTGAGTGCCCATATCTCCATCATCTTTACCCGATACCCCATGTCAAATGCCCTCTCCCCATTCTTTGTCACAATGGCGGTGCTTCATTTAACACTAACCAATACAGCCCTAATTGCTGTACCACTTGGGCGAATTCTGCATAATCTACGGGTTTGCGGACGTAGCTGTTGGCTCTGAGGCTATAGCTGTGCAGTCGGTCTTTTTCCTCTGCGGATGTGGTAAGAATCACTACGGGTAACAAATGCGTGCGATCGCTTGCCCGCAATCGCCGCAATACCTCTAACCCATCGATTTTGGGTAGCTTCAAATCGAGTAATATCAGCTGGGGCATGACGCTCAGATCCCGACCGGCATATTTGCCCGTACCGAATAAATAATCCAACGCTTCTACCCCATCGCTGACTACTACCACTTCGCTCTTGACGGTGCTGTTTCGCAGCGCCCGCAGCGCCAGCATCTGGTCGTCGGGATTATCTTCTACCAATAAAATGATTTTTTTGCCGAGCGAGTGAATTGCTGCCATCACCATCCGGTGAATAGGTTTTAGATTGTAGCTTATTAGTATTTTGCACCTATTACCCATTCAGGGTGAAGTAAAAGCTAGCTCCTTTTTCTACTTCGCCACTAGCCCAGATTTGACCCCCGTGGCGATGAACGATCCGCTGTACGGTTGCTAGACCAATGCCGTTACCTTCAAATTCTGTGATGCTGTGCAGGCGCTGGAAGGGTGCAAATAGTTTTGCTGCATAATTCATTTCAAAACCGGCACCGTCGTCGCGCACGTAGTAAATGGGCATTGAAGGTGTTTCCCCATGCTCTAAAACGCCGAATTCGATGCGGGCGCTGTTATGTTTGCTGGTGTATTTCCAGGCGTTTCCGAGTAAGTTTTCTAGCGCTACCCGCAGCAGTTTGGCGTCTCCCTGGACTTGGATGCCTGGGGTGATGTGAAATTCGACTTGCCTTTCGGGTTGGGTTGCTTGCAGTTCGCTGCAAATTGAAGAGGCGATCGCGCTTAAATCTACGCTGGCTAATGCCATTTGCGATCGCGTAATCCGCGATAAACTCAGCAAGTCATCTATTAACTGTCCCATCCGCTCCGTAGCAGCACACACCCGCCGCAGGTAATCTTGCCCCACTTCGTCTAGCACCTCGCCGTAATCTTCTTGCAGCGCTTTAGAAAACCCGTTGATGCTCCGCAGCGGACTTCGCAAGTCGTGGGACACTGAATAACAAAATGCTTCCAGTTCTTTGTTCGCCGCGTTGAGTTCTACATTCCGCCGTTCTAAGTCTTCGTTAAGTTTTTTAACTTCTGCTTCCGTTCGCTTTTGCTCTGTGATATCATTATTTATTTCCAAAATCGCCGACGGGTTGCCATATTCGTCGTGCCATAGAGTCCAGCGGCTGGCTACAGTAATTTGTTCGCCGCTGCGCTTGGTATGAATCAGTTCTCCTTGCCAATGTCCGGAGGCGCGTAACTGTTGAGCGATCGCTTCTTTTGATACAGGAAATTGGGTTTGCAACAGGACGTGGACATTTTCGCCAATTGCTTGTTCTTTCGTCCATCCGTAAAGGTTTTGAGCGCCCGTATTCCAATAAGTAATAGTATTCGAGAGGTCGCGAATCGCAATCGTGTCGTTAGCCAAATCGATTACCTGAGCGTGCTGTTTTAGTTCTTGCTCGGCTTTTTGCCGCTCGATTAGCTCGCGTTCGGCTCTTTGGTGGGCATTCCACAGTTCGGCGGTGCGCTTGGCGACTTTAGTTTCTAATTCTTCATTATCTTTTTGCAGTGCGGCTTTAGCAAGTTGACGCTCGGTTACATCGACGCCAATTGCCCACATTTCCCATCCGGGAATGGGGAATTTATCAGCAATATTCGACCAGGCAATTGTTTTTACCGTTCCATCTTTGCAAGTAATTTCCCATTCCCAATTGCGGTAGTTATTGCCCCGCTGGGCGCACAAAGTCTGCATCGAAGTGCGATAGGATTCATTGGGATATAGCAATTCCCAGGCATTAGGATTGCCGACAATTTCGGTACTGGTAAAACCTGTGATGCGTTCGCATTCCCGATTCCAGACAATAAATCTGCCTTGCTCGTCTAAAGCATTGAGCATGACGGGCATGTTTTCTAACACGGTACGCAGGCGCTCTTGACTTTGACGCCATGCTTGTTCGATGCGCTTGCGATCGCTAATATCAAGCACAAAGGCGACGCAAGTATCGGGATATCCTTCCACCAGCGCCGCCCCGATCAGCACCGCCACGCGACTGCCATCAGGGCGGAGGTATTCTTTCTCAAAGGGGGTACAAATTCCAGAAGTGTTCAATTCGTCAAGCGCTTGTCGATCCACATGGCAATATTCTGGTGGGGTAATTTCGTTCCACCGGACTTTTCGGGCGTGCAATTCCTCTCTGGTGCGACCAACTGTTGTCAAAAAAGCATCATTGGCTTGCGTAATGTTACCGTCTAAGTCGCAGACGATCGCGCCGATGATATTAGAATCAACCAAGCGTTTAAACCGGGCTTCGCTTTCTTGCAAAGCTGATTGGGTGGCTTTTTGCGCGGTGATATCGCGGGTAATTGTGGCTATTGCGATCGCGCGCCCTGTCTGAGAATCTTTAATCGGGAAGGTGTTGTGATGGACGGCAATCGGTGCTAGGGTTTGAAAATGCCGCAAGCGATATTCACCGCAAAAATTGCCTTTTTCCATCATCCCTGGCAATACAACAGTTCTGTAGCGATCGATATCTTCCGGCATGAGGTAATCAAATATCTCAGTATCTTTGGCTTCTGCGTTGCTGTTAAGTCCAACCAGTTTTTGCCCTGCTTCGTTAACAAAGAGAATTTTACCTTCTAGGGTCGCGATACTGATAAAATCGGGGCTATTTTCGATCAGGGATATAAACTGCTGTCGCTCTTGTTCGGCAATTTTGCGATCGCTTATATCCACCAACAATCCAACGCTACCAATAATCTTGCCCTTGGAATCTTTTAGGGGAGCAGTCCAAATGCTGACATCAATTAACGAACCGTCCTTTTTTTGACGGCGTAATTCCAACGCTGTTTCTGTTGCGCCAGACAACGTGCTGCGGAATCTATTCTGGAATTGTAGCTGTTCTTCGACAGGAACAATCGGCAGAAGTTTACCCAAAACTTCTGCTTCCTTCCAACCAAAAAGTTTCTCCGCAGCAGGGTTCCAAGTGGTAACGTTGGCGTTGGTATCGAGGGTAATAATCCCCAAGGGCGAAGTTTGAATTAAAGTTTGCAGAGTTTGATTGGTAGCGCGCAGCTGTTCTTCTGCTTGCTTGCGTTGCATCAACGAACCCAGCTGCAAAGCAACAGAGGAAACTAACCTCACCAGCGTTGGATCTTCTGCACGCTTTTCTACGGTAAAAAATACCAGCACCGCTACCACTTGGTCATCGGCGAGGATGGGAACGCCAAAACCAGCTTTAATCCCGCATTTCTTAGCCATATTCGCACGGCTAGACCAACTGAGGGGTTCAATAGAAATATCTTGATTCCACTCTGGCTGTTTGGTAGCCCAAACTCGCCCCGGTATCCCCACACCGGGTGGAAATGCCAATCCCTCACTAATGCGGCGGAAAAGTTTGAGTTTTGCCAAACGGTTGTATCCAACGGCACTGCAAAAAATTTCCCCACCGTTGGTAGATGGTATCCATACTTCTCCGTATTCCCAGCCTGTAGTTTCGCATACTTGGCGCAAGGTGATTTCTAGAGCGCAGTTAAGATCTTTAGCGTCGTTAATTGCTCCCGTGAGAGTTTGGTATAACAACAGTTGTGCTTCTGTATGTTTTTGATCGGTAATGTCTCTAGCGTAAGCATAACTACATCCATTCTGGTATCGCGATCCACTCCAAGACAACCATCGATAGCTGCCATTTTTATGACGGTAGCGATTTTCAAATCGCACATCTTTCTCGGAGCAACTTTCTTGGTAGCTCAAACTCGCTTCTATATCATCTGGATGGACGAATTCTATCCAAGGATGCGCGAGCAACTCAGCAGTTGTCCAGCCTAAAATGCTCTCCCACGCTGGATTCACTAGCTTAAAATACCCATCTTGTCCAACAACGCAGAACAAGTCTAGCGACATATGGAAAAATTTTTCCATTGCCGCTGCTGGTGTCAATGTTGCGATTTGTTTACGGAGTTGTAGATTTATCATGTTGTTCTATTAATTCTTTAATTTAATTTGTACCACTACTGAAAAAGGTAAAGTGACACAATGGCTAAGATCAAAACCCTTTAGTCATAGACCGGGAAGACAAAGGGCACTCTTGCTCCCTACCAAGACAGGCGCAGCAGCAAAAGATTGGTAGACACTTCCATCACTTTTAAAAGTTTTGACACAGCTACCCTCAGTAGTTCCACTAAAGCTAAAGGGCGCAATTTAAACTATAAGTGTTGGTAGGTTGCGCTTTGACCCCAAATCCTCCCTTGTACGCATGTAATAAGCATTACTAAACGAATACGGTCATGCCTATGGTTGCCAGGTGTTGATGTTATTCAACTTGCTCTTTAATCTAAGCCGAACTAAGTTAAGAAACGGTAAAATTTTTAGCAAAAGTCACTATTATCAACGTAATTTAATTTTTTTGTCTCTATCTGTAGAAAGAAATCCACGCCGATCGCCGATTCAGCGTGGGGAAGATGGGGAAAATGGGGAAGATGGGGAAGATGGGGAAGAAATTACGATCTTCCTTGTCTGTAGTTGTTTGTATAAAATTATGCGTAGCGAAGAACAACCCAGCCTGTTTGACCTCTCAAAAGTCGGTGAATCAACTCCAGGGGTAAATTTCCAGGCAGATTTGATTCCTAAGAATGCTAAAATTCCCATTCCTGCGGGCACTTATCAAACTATGACCGAGATGGCGGCAGATTGCAACAGGTGTCACCGATGTGACTTAGGAGACAACCGTACCCACGCAGTCATCGGACGGGGGAATATCTCTTCAGATGTGATGATAGTAGGGGAAGGCCCTGGTCAAAACGAGGATGAGACGGGATTGCCTTTTGTGGGTAAAGCCGGACAGCTGCTGGAGAAAATTCTAGCGTCTGTAGGGATAGATAGCGATCGCGATGTTTATATCTGCAACGCCGTCAAGTGTCGCCCACCCGAAAACCGAGTCCCCACATCTGAAGAAATAGCAGCTTGTAGGCCCTATCTTCTAGAACAGATTCGCATCGTAGACCCGAAAATTATTTTGTTGTCCGGCGCGACTGCTGCACGCAGTTTGCTGAACGAGAAGCGGGGTATTACAAAAATTCGCGGTCTTTGGATCGAGTGGGAAGGACGTTTAACTATGCCAATTCTTCATCCCGCTTATCTATTGAGAAATCCTTCCAAAGAACGAGGCAGTCCCAAGTGGTTAATGTGGCAAGATATCCAAGCAGTGCGGGCAAAACTCGATGAAATTCGCGCTAATTGCAAGCTTGCTAATGGCTAATTGCTAATTGCTAATCAAACATTAGACAATATTGCACCCGTTTGGCGGGCGAGACGCCCACCCCACAATAATTTTGCTGGTTTTGTGGGGTGGGCATCCTGCCCGCCCCAAATATTATTGCAATCTTGTCTATTCTCCCCAATTACCAATTACCAATTACCAATTACCAATTACCCGGTCTGATAACACCAGCACGACAATCCCGTAACCAAATTTGAATTGCTTGACCGATAACGCCTTGACTGCTTTCCCGTGGCGCTGTAGGCGGGCGTTCATCGGAGTATAATCCGGTTTGGGAAAACATCATTGCTAGTAGCCAACCGCTGTCAGTGTGAGTTAAAAATAGCCAGTGATATTGCTGGAGTAAAACTGGTTTATTGCCTACGTACTGTCGTTCTAAAGTGGTAATAAAAACTTGCCGCAGCTGTTCTGAATTGGAGTCGGGTGCAGTTGGAGTATATGCGCCAGGGCCAAGGGTGAGGGGTTCAAACTCGGGGCGTCCTGCTAAAATTACGTAACTGTAAACCTCAACGCTTCTACTGCGACGCCTTGCCCTTTGGGTGACGCGATTGGCATAGCTAGGTAAATCCCGCAGGAGCAGAGTAATTAAAGTTTCTAAATCCTTGGGGCACCAGAGGCGCTGATTCTCGGTACTGAGTGCGACGTGAGAGGAAACAAGAGAGACAAGCGAGATCAAAAACAATCTTCTGCCTTTTAGCTGTCTGATCCTGCTCACGCGATCGCCTGCTTTGCGAACTTGCCTATCTGACTTTACGCTACAGAAGCCAATTCTTCGCAAATTCGCCCAAAAGCTGCTGCTGGATCGCTGGCGGCGGTGATGGGGCGTCCGATGACAAGGTAGTCGGCACCAGCTTTGAGGGCGGCGGCGGGAGTAAGCGATCGCTTCTGATCCCCCATATTTGCCCACTCAGGTCGCACGCCTGGACAAACTAACACAAACTCATCCCCGCAAACTTGTCGCAATTTTTGCGCCTCCTGGGGCGAACACACCGCACCATCTAACCCGCTTTCTTTTGCCAGTAGTGCCATGTGTAAGGCATATTCTGGCAATTCTAAGGGAATTTTGAGGTCAAAGGCTAAATCCCTGCCGTTTAAACTCGTCAGCAGCGTAATGGCAATCAGTTTGGGCTGTTTTTGTCCTGTTGCTTGCGCCCCGGCCTCTACGGCTGCTTTAGCCGCCTGTAGCGAGTTTTTTCCGGCACTCCCGTGGATCGTGATTAAATCAACACCATAACCTGCGGCGGCGCGACAAGCACCGGCGACGGTGTTGGGGATATCGTGAAATTTCAGATCCAGGAAAATACGCTTTTGCCGGTCTTTTAGGATACTAATAATTTGCGGGCCAGTACTGACAAAGAGTTCTAGCCCAACTTTGAAGAAACGCGCCTCGTCTAGTTGGTCGATCAAAGCGATCGCATCTGCTGCTGTTGGCACGTCTAAAGCTACGATAATCCGTTCTGCGAGTAACATTGACTGAATTTTAGATTTTAGATTTTAGATTTCAGATTTAATCAAATTTGAAATCTGAAATCTACTATTTGCAATTATTTTCAGGCTATCAGACGCACAAACTTACTTTTGCCCACCTGTAAGATCCTGCCGTCGAGGGACTCAGCCGTATCAAAAGATACGTTGATGTCGGTAATTTTCTCACCATCTAGGCGCACCGCCCCGGCTTGAATCTTCTCCCGCGATTCTCGATTGCTGGAACAAAGTTTACTAGCGCCGAGAAGGTTAACCAACTTGGCGGGAAACTGCACCGCCGAAACCGAAAATTCCGGTAAAGATTGGCTTTCCGTAGCCTTTTCGGCTTCTTGGGCGGCTTGTTGACCGTGGTATTGAGAGACGATTTCAGAGGCGAGGAGTTTTTGGCGATCGCGCGGATTTTCTGGCAATCTATCCAAAGCCAAATCCGTCAGCAACTCAAAATACTGCTCTAGTAAATTATCCGGAACCTTTTGCAACTTTTGATACATGTCGCTGGGATGTTCCCTCAAACCCACATAGTTACCCAGAGACTTGGACATTTTTTGCACCCCATCGGTGCCGATTAAAATCGGCATCAACACACCAAACTGGGGCGATAGACCGAAATGTCGCTGCAAATCCCGCCCCACGGCAATGTTAAACTTTTGGTCGGTGCCGCCCAATTCCACATCAGCTTGAACAGCCACCGAGTCATAGCCTTGCATCAACGGGTAGAGAAATTCGTGCAAGTAAATCGGGTTTTCTTTCTCGTAACGTTCGGCAAACCCTTCTTTTGCCAGCATCTGCCCCACGGTCATCGTCGCCAGCAATTCTAGAATCTTTGCCATATCGAGCTTAGATAGCCATTCCGAGTTATAGCGAACTTCCAGACGCCCTGGCGT
>DNGJ01000452.1:0-6729 GCA_003486305.1 Cyanobacteria bacterium UBA11371 | reverse complement strand
GGGCGGACTTGATCGAGATAAGTTTGGGCATTTTTTGCTACCTGTTCCGACGTTAGTTGCTGACGCACTTCTGATTTTCCGGTCGGATCGCCGATGCGTGCGGTAAAATCCCCAATTATAAGCACAGCTGTATGACCGGCATCCTGAAACGCTCGCATCTTACGGACGGGGATACTATGACCTAAATGGATATCGCTACCCGTGGGGTCAATTCCCAACTTGACCCGCAGCGGTCGGTCAGTTTGAATTAAACGTTGAATCAGGTTCTCGTCAGCATTTTCCGCATCGGGTTTATTGGGAAAAATGTCGCTGACGCCCCGATGCAGCCACGCGAAGAAATCATTCATACTTGTAGATTGACGGGAGGTCATAGTTCGCAAATGCCCAGTTTGGTTAGCAAGGGTTTATTTAGCCAGATATCTGCTAAACTCAACGACTGTCTGGTTAATTTCACCCTTACAAGAAAATCTGGGACTTTGAAAGCCCAGCATCTTTAGATCTGGTATGAAAAAGGACGCGAGCGAATTTATTCGCCGTCATCTGTACCCAGACGGGTAATATCGGCTATTATACCATCATGAGTCACGTAACTATCACAATAAAGCTAAAGTTTTCATACCTCAATCAAGCCAAAGCGATAATGTTTGGCAAAATGACTGAGGAGAGTACTCGTTTGGCTAATTGGCTGTTAACGATTCCTCTCCCAGAACGGAGAAAACTAACGACAGCCAAGATAGAAACGTCACTCATGTCCGCTATTGCAAATCATACAATTCGACATACCACATCTGGTGTAGGCAAGAAAGTTAAAACTTATAAATCCCTACCACCAGAGATCAATAAGCAGAACTGGTCAATTCATAAAGTTGGTGAAACTTATAGCTTAAGTTTTCCCACTATCAAGGGAACAAAGCGAGTTCCAGTAGAAGTAGCGTTAAAGCACTGGCAGCCAATCTTAGACAGGCTGTTGGTTGGCGACACTTCGATTGATAAAGGTTCTGCAAAATTAATCAAACATCGAAATAAGTGGTATGCCTATATTTCTGTAACCCTGGAAGTTCCAGAGGTGAAGACAACGAACAGGATTGGCTGCGATAGAGGACAAAATAATCTAGCAGTGGTAGCACCTGCTTTTGGTTTCGGCAAGTTTTTCAACGGTAAAGAAGTTAAGCATCGCCGTCGCCACTTTCAAAAACGTCGCCATTCTTTGCAAACTGCGTCAAAGTTTCGCGCTTTAAATAAATGGGATAAAAAAGAACGGAGATGGATGGAAGCAGTTAATCACACTATCAGTAGAAGAATTGTTCGATTTGCAGAATATCTAAACGCTGATGTAGTGATTGAAGACCTAGAAGGATGTCGAAACAATATGAAGCAAAGGAAAAAGAACCGTGCTGATAGTGGTGAATCAAGACACTCTTGGGCTTATTATTCTTTAGAGCAGAAACTAGATTACAAGTTGGCTCTCAAAGGATTGAAATTAATTAAGCGTCCTGCTCCATACACGAGTAAATCTTGTTCAACCTGCGGAAGCATTGGCGATAGGAAGAAACATGATTTCAACTGTCCTAATGGTCACTACCACAATGCTGATTTGAACGCTAGTAGAAATCTCGCCCAATGGGATGGTTTCTCATGTTCTTTAGACCTAAAGAGAGATGCTACTATAATGGTTTCATCCGGTCTAGAGAATGGGCTGCTTGACACAGCCCCGAACTTGATGAAGGGTTTTCTCCCTAGTGGAGAATATCTGTAGACGCAAGAATCTCAGTGTCAAGAGACCTGAGAGTGTCAAAGGTTGACATCACAATTGAGTAACAGCCAGAGTAATATAACTGCATTCTTTCCCCAATTATCCATGCCACTTCAACCAAATGTGCCAAATGCGCCTCTTCCCCAATATATCCTAAGACAGATGACTATACTTTTTTGGCAATATAACTCCGATTGGGGTGTTAGTATTCAATCCCACGACCAAAACAGCGTTTAGAATCTTGTTGTCACCATAATAAATCGCTTACTAAGTTACGCTTTATTTCATTTTTGGTTGTTTTCGTTGAGGAAGTCAAATCGCCGTGTCGTCTAACACGCTCCGACAAAAGCAATCCGGCAACATTGCCTCTGGTTTTGAATTTGTTCAAACCGTTGCCAAGGTAACTGGCGGGACTCTTCTGGGCATTACCATGCTCACCAGTTCGATCGTAGCTGGGGGATTGGTGGGCTTAGCCATTAGCTTTCGCAATCTGCCGGATGTGAGAGTTCTGCGTACCTACGCTCCTACAGAAACAACTCACATTTACGATCTCAAGGGCAAGCTACTCACCAGCGTCCACGGCGAAGCTAATCGCGAAGTGGTGCCCTTAAACAGAATTTCTCCCGAACTCAAGCGCGCGGTGCTAGCAATTGAAGATAGCCACTTCTACTTTCACCACGGGATTAACCCCAGCAGTGTGGGACGTGCTTTGAAAGCCAACTGGCAGAAGGGCGATGTGGTGGAAGGCGGTTCGACGCTGACGATGCAGTTGGTGAAAAACCTGTTTTTGTCTCACAAGCGTGCTTTTAGCCGCAAGGTGGCGGAAGCTGTCCTGGCTATACGCTTGGAACAAATTCTCACCAAAGACCAGATCATGGAGTTGTACCTGAATCAGGTTTATTGGGGGCATAACAACTATGGGGTGGAAACTGCCGCCGAGAGCTTTTTTGGCAAGTCAGCTGCCAATTTGAATTTGGCAGAAGCGGCAATGATGGCGGGTTTAATTCAAGCGCCTGAAGAATACAGTCCTTTCATCAACTATAAGGTGGCAAAACAGCGACAAGCGCTGGTTTTGAGCCGCATGAGAGAACTGGCGTGGATTACGCCTGCTGAAGAAGCTGCCGCCCGCAAACAACCGCTGAAACTCGGCAAGGTGACTTCGTTTAAGACTTCCCAGCTGCCTTATGTCACCGATGCGGTGAAGCAAGAGTTGATTCAACGCTTTGGTCGCGATACGGTGCAAAAAGGTGGGATGCGGGTTCAAACTACGATCGATACGAACTTCCAACGGATGGCGGAAGATTTTATCGCTCGCGAACACTGGAGACTGCAACGTCGCGGACTCTGGGGAACTGAACTAGCGCTGGTAGCGGTCGATCCCCGCACCCATTTTGTCAAGGCGATGGTGGGGGGTTCGGATTACGAAAAGAGTCAGTTTAACCGCGCAATTCAAGCCCGACGGCAACCGGGATCGGCGTTTAAGCCGTTTGTTTACTACGCGGCTTTCGCTACGGGCAGATATTCGCCTTCTTCTACTGTCTACGATACGCCGGTGAGCTACCGGGATGGTAACGGCTGGTACAGACCGAGAAACTATGACAATTCTTTCGGCGGTGCGATGAGCATTCGCGCTGCTATGGAAGTTTCTCGCAATATTCCGGCGGTGAAGCTGGGACGCGCCGTAGGATTGGATAAGGTGATTGAGGTGTGTCGGACGTTGGGAATTAAAAGTCCGATGGAACCCGTGACTTCTTTACCTCTGGGTGCGATTGGCGTCACGCCTTTAGAAATGGCTGCAGGTTATGCTACTTTTGCCGCGAATGGGTGGCAGTCGGATACGACGTTTATCGTTCAGGTGACGGATACTCAGGGTCAGGTGATTTTGGATAATACACCGAAACCTAAACTGGTTCTCGATCCTTGGGCAGCTGCTTCGATTAATAGCGTGCTGCGGAGCGTAGTTGTTTCGGGGACTGGGAAAGAGGCGCAAATCGGTCGTCCCGCTGCTGGTAAAACTGGGACAACTTCATCCGAACGCGATGTTTGGTTTGTTGGCTACGTACCCCAGCTATCTGTGGCGATTTGGGTCGGTCGAGATGACAACCGACGCTTGGCGTATGGGGTGACGGGCGGTCAATATGCTGCACCAATCTGGCGCAATTTTATGTACAGAGCGTTGGATGGCGTTCCGGTAGAATATTTCCGCCCCGCGTCGGACTTTAAGCGTCCTCGTCGCTAGAACAGGGGCTAGGGGTTAGGGGTTTCTCGTTTCTCGTTCCCAGGTTCAACCTGGGAACGAAGTCCGGGAGGTTCTACCTCCCGTGGTGCAAGATCTGAGTATTGAAATTAGTGCAGTGCAAATCTTTTTCGTGTTTTAAACCCTAAATCCTAGCCCCTAACTAGGGTTGTTTTTCTAGTTCGGACTTCATCCGTTCTAGGGTTGAATGCATTTGGTCAAACATTTGCTGGGGTGTGACGCCAAATTGACCTAGCTGCGTTTTGAGTTGTTGTACTGTCATCTGCGCCATGAAGTCGTCGGAAAGTTCAAAGCGCTTCATGAAGACGCGGTAGCGCTCCATCATGGCTTCCATTTGCTCGATAAACAGCTTTTTGCCCTCGCGGTCAAATTTTCCGTAGTTATTGCCTAGTTGGATGAGGGATTGATAATCCTCAAATAGCTGTTTGGCTTCTTGCTGAACGATCTCAGAGTCAAAAAATCCCATTGCGCTTCCATTTAACTAGATATTATCAATTGGTGGATATTCGTAGGCTTCTGCTACCATTCTAGTCCAGCCCTCATAGGCATTCAAATTATTTTTGGCTTGGTCAGGAGCGATCGCACCAATCTTTCCTCAAACAGGTATTATTGCCGATTTGATTCCCTCCTGCCAACCAAACTCTACAGTTTAACCCGTTATAATACCATGAAGAGCAAGCCCAAAAGTCGAAAAATTGCTGCGATTCTGGCTTTCGCCGGTACGTTCATCCCGATAGCAGGACTCCACAAGTTTTATTTGGGTCAACCCCTGTGGGGAGTTTTATACTTACTTTTATCCCCCACGCCGATTCCTCACGTCGCCAGTGCGATTGAAGGGTTTTGGTATTTAGTGCAAAATTCCGCTCAGTTTGACCGCAATTTCAATCTCGATCGTGGAGAAAATGCAGTTTCTGCGACGCTAGATTCACAAAGGATGAATGCACTTGCCGATAGTTTGCGCCAGTTAGAAAGTCTGCGTCAAGAAGGCTTGATTTCCGAATACGAATTTGAGCAAAAACGCCGACAATTACTGGAAAGGTTTTAAATTATGCTAATGGCTAATGGCTAATGGCTAATGGTTGGTGTAAAAAGCCTATTTACTACTGTAAGTATTTCCCTTTTAATGTAATATTTGTGACATAATGCAAAAGTCCCTAACACCAATTAGCAATTAGCAATTAGCAATTAGCAATTAGCAATTACCCATTACCGATTATGACATTGTTTAATTGGCTAACACCTTTTAGAAATATGCCTCGTTGGCAGTCTTTGCGCCATCGCATTCTTAACGATCCTTACTATCGAATGCAGTCCCTCCAAGAAATTGCGATCGCATCCTCGTTAGGTATCAAAATTGACGCCAATCAAGCTACGGTAGATGATTGGTTGCGCTTACCAGGACTGTCGATTCATCAAGCGCGATCGCTCGTAGAACTCAGTACCTCTGGTGTTCATTTTTACTCTCTAGAAGATGTTGCGGCTGCTTTGGGCTTACCAGTTGCCAGTTTAAAATATTTAGAACCAGTTTTAAGCTTCTATTACTACGACGACGAAAGTATTTATACAACAACTCGCCGGGTCAATCCTAACACCGCTTCAGTAGAAATGTTAGCTCAAATTCCGATTATTGACTTGTTTCTGGCTCAAGCGATCGTCCAAAATCGCACCGCAGGCGGTCAATATCGCAATTTAGCAGATCTGCAACGCCGTTTATCTTTACCAGGGGATACGATAGGCAAATTGATGCACTATCTAAGATTTTAATTTGGTAATGGGTAATGGGTAATTGGTAATAGCTAATTGCTAATTGTCAGAAAAAGTGGAAAGCTCTAGCGTTGTGGAATAATTAGCATTTCTGCGTATAAATGTCAATAAAATTATGGTTTTTATCCGCAAATGATAATGTATCCAGCACGCTGCTACGAACGCCTTTAACAGTTTGGGATAACTGTATTACCAATTAGCAATTAGCAATTAGCAATTAGCAAAATTCTACCCAATCAATCCGATCCGATTGAGAGGCCAGAAGCGAAAAAAGGCTCGACCAATCACATTTTGTTTTGGTAAAAAGCCCCAAATATGGGAATCGTTGCTATTATTTCTGTTATCTCCCATAACAAAAACTTCGTTTTCTGGTACTTGTTTTGGCCCCCAATTATAGTCAGGAGGTTCGGCTATATACTTTTCCTCTAGGGGTTTTTGATTGATATAAACTTTGCCGTTTTTGACGCTTACTTGTTGTCCTGGTTCGCCGATGGTTCGTTTGATGAATGCTTGATCTTTAGCGTATCCCTGGAGTTGCAGTTGAGTTTGCAAAGGTTCGGGGGGTTGAAATACGATGATGTCGCCTTTGGCGGGTGGATGGAAGCGGTAGGAGATTTTTTCGACTATTAAGCGATCGCCCACCTGTAACGTAGGTAGCATAGAATCTGAGGGAATGTAGCGCGGTTCTGCCACAAAGATGCGAATCAGCAGCGCCAGACTCAATGCGATCGCCAGAATTTGGACATTTTCCCGGATTTGATTTCCCCATCTCACCCAACGCGGGGTTTCTGGTAACTGTTTTTCGTTTATATCCATGTTTTCAGGCGCGGTGAAATTAGTGCGATCGCTCTGCATAGAAAATCATACCTTACCTGGAGCGCTAGGGGAGGACGCGGGGACGCAAAGACGCGGGGAATAATAAAGAAATTCTCCCTCTACACGTCACCCCTTTGCC
>DNGJ01000327.1:13915-16692 GCA_003486305.1 Cyanobacteria bacterium UBA11371 | reverse complement strand
CGCGGCTGGGTTATCGGGTGCTGCTGCTGGAACGTTTGCCGTTTGGGCGCATGAATCGGGAATGGAATATTTCCCGCGAAGAGTTTCAAAACCTTATCGACTTGGGTTTATTTACCCAGGCTGAGTTTGAAAGCATTATTGCCAGGGAATATGTAGACGGGTTTAGTAAATTTTTTGATGCGAACAATCCGCCCCACCTAAAAGCGCCTGTTTTGCATACTCCAACCGTACTAAATGTAGGATTGGATGCAGAAAAATTGCTGCGATTGTGCGGACAAAAACTAACCGCAGCCGGGGGTGAAATTTGGGACGAGACGGAATTTGTGCGCGCGGATGTAGGGCAAGATGGGGTAGTCGTTCAAGCGAAACATTTACCGAGTCAATCAGAGCGAGTTGCCAAAGGACGGCTGTTAGTAGATGCAATGGGAACCGCATCGCCGATTGCGTGGCAATTAAACGGAGGTCGCGCTTTTGATAGCGTTTGTCCCACGGTAGGGGCGGTAATTGAAAAAGGATTTGAGCCGGGGGTGTGGGATTCTCAATACGGCGATGTCCTTTATAGTCACGGGGATATTTCCCGGGGACGACAGTTGATTTGGGAATTATTTCCCGCCGAAGATGATGCGCTGACGATTTATTTATTTCACTACCACGAAGTGCATCCAGATAATCCTGGTTCGTTGTTGGAGATGTACGAAGACTTTTTCGCGATTTTGCCAGAGTATCGGCGGTGCGATATGGATAAACTCGTGTGGCGAAAAGCAACGTTTGGGTATATACCGGGACATTTTAGCGTGGGGAGTAGCGATCGCACCGTCGCCTTCGACCGTCTCATCGCCATCGGCGACGCCGCCTCGCTGCAATCGCCCCTTGTTTTTACCGGATTTGGTTCTTTAGTCCGCAATCTTGGACGCTTAACCGAATTGTTGAATACCGCCCTTAAATATGACTTGCTTTCCGCCAAACACTTGAACCAAATTCGCGCCTATCAAAGCAATATTTCGGTCACCTGGCTATTTTCTAAAGGCATGATGGTTCCCACTGGACGCTTTTTGCCACCCCAACGAATTAACTCGATGCTCAATACCTTTTTTGGTATTTTGGCAGCCGAACCCATCCCCGTGGCGGAAACTTTTATTAAAGACAGAAGCAACTGGCTGACTTTTAACCGACTCGCACTTAAAGCAGCCAGAATCAACCCGGCGTTAATAGTTTGGATTTGGGAACTTGCTGGGGCAAAAGATTTCCTGCGCTGGGTAGGCAGCTATCTAGACTTTACCATTAGTGCTTTGATCGGCTTCTTGTTGGCAGGTTGGTTCCCTACTTTCCTGCGACGACTACAGCCAGTTTTAGAACCCCGATTTCCTTCCCTGTGGCTGTGGCTTTTGGCGCTTAGTTATGCCTACACTACTGGTGTAGGACGCAAGGCGCAAGGCGCACCAGTGCAGCCTGGTAGGTGGGCTGGCGAACAGCGCGCATAAAACAGTTTCTACGTAGGGGCACGGCATCTGAAATATTTAGTACAACGGAACATTTTACAATCGCCGTGCCCGACAATTTTTCCGATAAGGGCAGTTTATTTACCCAATCTATAATAATCACAAAGCAGATTTAACAAGATTATGGAAAATATTGGCAAGTTGCTTGTCGGTGTTGGGCTGATTATTGTCATCGTTGGTATTGTTATTTGGCTATTTGGAGACAAGTTAGGCTGGATTGGTAACTTACCCGGCGATATTAAAATAGAACGTCCTGGCTTTAGCCTGTACTTCCCGATCGCAACCATGTTGCTGTTCAGCTTGGCTTTTAGCAGTGTTATGTGGCTGGCAAGTCGATTTTTGAAGTAACCCGGATTTGGTATCATTTGCGATCGCTATTTCTAACAAAAGATAGCGGATTCCTCATATCAGCTGCAAAACCAAGAATGGCGCGATCGCGATGTTCGTATATTAAATCCCCCTCAGCATTAAACAGAAAAGTCGCACCTCTTTGGGTGAGATAACCAGGATTGGGAACATAAGTCTGCCAATTTGTCAATACTTCTCCCATATTCCGCAATCGCAAGGTTGCTAACTCAAACGGACGCTGAAAACCTTTGCCACCTGCCAATCCAAAGAATGAACCTTTGAGCGGCGGGAGAGGGGGAGCTTGGATAATTTCTTCATCGCCAATTAATTGCGGTGCTTGGCGATCGCCTCGATACCCGCGAAATACTTCCCTCAAAGTGCCAGGACTACCAATTCCAGCACACATCAGCATTAAATTGAGCCAAGCGTTTACACCAGGCGATAAACCAGGTAGTTTGAGGGATAAACCTGAATACAGATTGAGTTTTTGGTGCAATTCGGCGGTGGGATCTACAAACAAACAGTCTGGCGGAAATCCGGTATAACCACAGAATCGCTCGCCGGAAGCGCGATCGCCTATTCCCACCCCTCGGATTGCTATCCCTTGTGCTTGAAGCCTTTCGGCATCTCGCTGCAACCACCAAGCATATTCCAGGCTGTCGAAATCTCCCAATTGTGGCAATAGCAGTACCAGTTTTAGAGGTGAAGACTCGCAACCGCTTAAGATGGGTACAACTGCTCCATCGCTCACTCGTTGACGCTCGGTTTGGCTCAAAATGGTATGTGGATTCATTGATTACTGATTTAGACAACAGAGGAATGCGATCGCTTACAACAGTTTTCAATTGGGTGCAACGCAACATGGTAGGGACACGGCATTCAAAAAACTTTGCCCGTAGCGACAAAACTTATTCATGCCGTGTCCCTACC
>DNGJ01000327.1:0-13738 GCA_003486305.1 Cyanobacteria bacterium UBA11371 | reverse complement strand
CTTATTCATGCCGTGTCCCTACCACCCGTTGATGCTATAACTGTTGAGTTCTCCATAAATTTTACTATATTTAATAATGAGGAATAAATTAAAAAAATAAAATAAACCTAATTTAACCAATAGTAAATAGGAAAAAATATTTAACGGTGAAATCAGCAGAATTTCTCAAGTTAAAACAGGAAGCAGAGAATGAAAATACCAGCGGCGATCGCTTAGCCGAACTAGCCCAGATTAGCACCGAACTGGCGAGGGTTGTTGCCAAGAATCCTTGTGCTACGAGTGAGGTGTTGCGAAGTCTCTCTTGGAGCGACGATACCGAGATTTGCCAAAATGTGGCAGGAAATCCTAATACGCCAACTGCGGTATTGTGGCAGTTAGGTGCTAAATTTCCTCAAGCCTTGCTGGACAATCCGATATTTCCTCTGTTGTTCGATCCAGGGGTTCGATGCAGAGTTGCCTACAATTTCAACACCTCTAGCAGCATTCTGGAACTGTTAGCCAAAGATCGCGATCTGGAGGTTAGATGGAGAGTTGCCTGTAATTCTTTAACCCCTACCAGTAGTTTGGAACTGTTAGCGCAAGATATCGATCCGAGCGTGAGAGAGAGTGTTGCCAGCAATTATCATACCCCTGCCAGTATTCTGGAACTGTTAGCGCAAGATAACGATGCAAGGGTTCGCTCGGCAGTTGCCAAAAATTCCAACACCCCTACCAGTAGTTTGGAACTGTTAGCGCAAGATATCGATCCGGTGGTTCACCAGTTCGCCATCAAAAATCTAAACCAAAATAGAACTCAATGGATGCAAAATTTCAACCCTCATGACTGCTATTGAGAAATATGACGCCCCATACGCGCCCCCCCCCAGGCTGAAGCCTGGGGCTACACAAACGAAGCCCGCCTGCGCGGGCTGGAAATTCACAAAGCCTGCGAAGGCAGGCTTTGTTTGTATAGCCCTACCCTTCAGGGTAGGGGGATTCAATAGCGGCGACAAAGGTCAAAACGCGCTGCGCGTTGCGCCCCAGTCGAGTGCGGGGTCTTGTTCGTGTCCCGCTGCCTTCATCCCGCGCTGGTAGCCGCGGCGATCGCTTATCCTCGCCAACCACGCTTTAACGTTCGGAAGGTTGTCAAGACCGACATTATAAAACGCCTTGATCGTGCCGAAGGGGAAGTGCATCATGATGTCGGCGGCGGTGAACTCGGCTCCGGCGAAGTAGGGCGATCGCGACAGGCGATTTTCGACCATCTGTAGGTGACGATCGAGCCGCTCGCGGAGGGTGGGTAGCAAGGGAGAATCGCTGTTTGCTCCCGCCGCCATTGCCGCGATCCAGTTCAGGGCGATCTGCGCCATCAAACTGGCGTTCGCGTAGTGCAACCAGTACAGGTAGTCGGGATACTGCGGCGACGTGACGGGAACCGAGAGCCGCCCGTTGCCGTAGCGGGCTAGTACGTACTCGACGATCGCGCCAGATTCCGCCATCACGACGTCGCCATCGCACAGCACCGGCGCACTGCCGAGGGGATGAACCGAGCGCAATTCGGGCGGAGCGAACTGGGTGACGCGATCGCGTTCGTACACGCGCAGTTCATACGGTAACTCTAGCTCTTCGAGTAGCCAAACGATCCGCTCGGACTGGGAAACGTTGAGATGGTGGACGATGAGCATATGTTTACTTGCTTAGCCGCGGGAAAGATGGCAGGTCGATGGCGGCTAATGACTTGATTTTCTTTTGCGGGCGTTGAGGATAAACTACAGGTGCGGGCCAGTTGGCAGCCTCGGAGAGGTCGATAGACTCGTTGGGAGTAACGGGGACGATACTGCTGACAGAAGTGGGTTCTGGCAACGCTGCCTCCTGGGGTTGTGGGGCTTCCTGACGGTTGCTAATTGGTTCTGGGGTTAGGGGTTTCCAAGCTTGTAAGTGAATTGGCTGGGGTGATGCAGGCGGTTCGGCGGGGGGAATGTTGGTGGATGCGATCGCAGCTTGTGTCAACCTTTCCAATTCTTCCCACAAAACTTCCTCGGCTTCGTTGATATTGCCGCTGACATCGGCGCTTAAATCGGGTAAATCATCGCTTAATTTGGGTTTAGGTGCGACTGGGACTGGTGCTGTATCTTTTATTGCTTCGGTGGTTACTTCTGGCTCTTCTTGCGCCAGCCATTCAATTGGGGTGCTAATTTCTTCTGGGGTTTCTTCTGTCAAAGGCAGGTTGAAAGCAGGTTCGCTGCTGTCGGTTTGGTTGGTTTGGTCAGATGGGATATCTTCAGCAATAGCGTCTAAGGATGCTGACCAAGGCTGGATCGGTTGCGGTTTTAGCAGCAAGCGCAGCCTAGCAGAGGCATTTTGGGGATTGTATTGCAATTGTGCCCCCACAGGAGCGTTGCCGATCTCTGCTGCGAGTTCGGTTTGGGCAGGTACTTCCAAACACTTATCTAAAGCAGCTTTCAATTGCAGGGAGTAACGTTGCTGGCGTTCTAAACGCGATCGCAACTCGGTACAGGTATTTTCACTGATTGACAAATTGAAAGATTGTTCGTTGTATCTTTGCTGAATATGGGCGCATTCCCTCTCGAGTTGAGCCACCTGTTCGGAGCTGCTTTCCATTTGCTGGCTTAAAGTTTCGATTAAAATTTGCTGGCGCTGCGCCACTTGATGGGAAGCTTCCAACTCCCGGAATAACCGCGTCAGTTGCTCTTGTGTTTTGGTCAGGTCTTGATTTTGTTCGCTTAGCCTTGTTTCTAAGCTTTGATTGCGCTTCATCTGCAACTGCAACGCACTGTGGCACTCATCGAGGAGCTTTTCTAACTGTTCTACGTGTCCCAGCAGTTCGCTATTTTGCTGTTGCAGAGATTGACTTAACGTCACCAGTTCTACAACGTCTAAGTCGGATTGCCAAGTCAGCGCCTCCTCAAGCTGGCTATTTTCAAGGGCGTCATCTCGGTTAACATCGTCAGGGGAAGCACCTTGACGATTTTCTATCGGTTCGGGTGTTCCTGCACTGATTGACCGATTTATATCATCGACGATCCCGGAAGTTTCTGGCTCGTTGACTGATAAGTTAATCGATTGAGTCCCATCTGCTGAGGAATCTAGCGCAGGCGTTGGCTGATTCGCTTGATGCAGATTTGGTTCGTTGTTGGGAATTTCAGCTTCGCTCATCGCTATCTACCTCAGAGGTTAACGACTGTTTGACAGGGATTTGTTTTTCTTAAGCAAAGAAACCAAGTTTCGCGAGAAAAATCGTTGCTTGGGAAACTCGAGATTTACGAAGAAACCCGGTTTCTGGCATCGACGTGGTAAGTTCCGTACAACTAGGATGCTTGCCGATCATTTTAATCGTATTACTTTGATCCGGTGCTACTATCCCAGGGTTAAGGCTTGCTTTAATAAATCTTGATGCATCAGGGCGCGATCTACTAAAGATTGAATTTGCACCGGGGAAAGGGGTTCGCCATTGGCATAACACTCGAGCCAGGTTTGACTAATTATATTAGGGTCTTCGGGCAATGAGGCGATATCCCATCCCGGCAATTGTAATTCTTCCATTAGTTGGCTGACTTTGGGGTCGTAGCTGAGGGCGAAACAGCGACATTCACACGCAGCAGCCATAATCAGGCTGTGGAAGCGCATTCCGATTGCCATTTCCACGCCACCAAATAAGCCTTTTAACTGTTTGGGGTTTTCGAGGCAGATGATGTGGGATACTTCGGGCATGGCTGCGTGGATTGATTGGGCGATCGCTAAATCCTGGGATTGCTGAAATGGTACTAATAAAATACAGGTTTGCGTTGCTTTTTGAAAGTCTATCAGAGCCTGGGTTAGACAAGCCAAACGCGCCGGTGTTAGCTGTGGATGTTGGCGCAACGTGACTGCGACTCTGGGTGCGGGTAAGTCCCACAGTCCTTTGACGGGTGCGGCGTCTAATGCCCAAACTGGATCGGGAGCGATCCAAAACGGTATATGCCATTCTGATACTAAGCCTGCACTGGCTTTGTCCCGCACGCTGACCGCGCTACAGTGGGCGAAGCATCGCCTTGCCATTGCGCGGGTTATCGGGCGTTTTAACGGCCCTATTCCTTGCGCCCAGGCGATCGTTTTTTTACCCATTTGCTGCGCTAATCCCATCAAGCCGCTGTAGTAAAAGGCACTGTTTATACTCGTGACATCTTGGATCAAACTGCCTCCGCCCCAGATGAAAGCGTCGGCAGATCTGATGGCAGAATAAACTTGCCAGGGGGAGAAGCGATCGCAACTGCGGACGTTATAGCGCGAGGTTGTTTGGGCTGGGTTCCCCGAAAGTACAATCGGCGTTACCTCTTCGGGTAGCATTTGCAGCAACGCCGCTAATAATGCTTCATCCCCACCGTTGCCTTTGCCGTAGTAGCCGCACAATACTGCCCGCATCTTGCCCATGTCTTTGCTCAAAATGTATTCTCTGTATCAGTTTAAATTCTGTAGGTGGGTGTAAAAAAGTCTTTAGTTGACGCTGTGGGTGGGGTGCGATCGCCAAATCCACCCTGTACGCGAAGTCTTGACTCTTGACTAATCGCATCTACCTATTCTATTTTTTGGCTGTACACCTACAAAATCCTGTTTTCCCAATTTTCCCTGCCTACGCTGGGTTTTTAGTTTTTGTATTTTTTAGTTTTTGTATTTTTTACCATACCTGAAACATATCTAACTTTTAGTAGAGGGGGAAATTTTTTCGATAGACTAATTTAATTGCTAACCTTAAAATCAATTTTTGTTGGCTAAACAGAGATACCTGCCTTCATAGTTAAAATTATGATTGATTTGAATAGTGAACGCTAGCTTTGGTTTTAACTAAAAGAAGATAGGGGTGCAAAAGAGTCAAAAACCAGACCAAATTTTTAGAGAAATAGCTCGGTTTTAAAAAGAGGTGGAAAAATGTTTTGGTGGCTGGAAGTAAAAACAAAACAACCTAACTGTATCTACTATTTTGGGCCTTTCGATAGTGCAATCGAAGCGGAACAGGGTCAAGAAGGCTACCTGGAAGACTTAAAACAGGAAGGTGCCCAAGAAATAGAAGCCCAGATCAAGTTGTACAGTCCCAATGAATTAACAATTTTTCAAGATTGACCAAACAAGGGGCTAGAGGCTTGGGAAACGATAGGAACTCAAGTTGCTATTCCCATCAAAAGACACTGGTAATCGGTAATGGGTAATGGAGAGTGAAGAAGTGTTGAGTGTTGAGGAATGAATTTAAGATTTCAATACTCAAAACTCATTCCTCAAAACTCAAAACTTAAAATGCCAATTACCAATTACCAATTACCAATTACCAATTACCAATTACCACTGCGACAACTTATAAATAGCAACTTGCGTTAGGATAGGAAAATGTTTGCAGATGTTAACAAGCGATGCACGCACTATCGATTCCTACCTGGATTATTCACGTTTCGAGTGTAATTGAGTGGATTGCTGCGATTTGGTTGATCTGGACTTACGGCGAAGTCAGCGGCAACTCTACGTGGTATGCTTTATCTTTTGCCATGCTACCAGCGTTAGTTAGTGCCATGTGTGCCTGCACTTGGCATTATTTTGATAATCCAGCATCTCTGGAATGGCTGGTAACGCTGCAAGCGGCGATGACGGTGTTGGGAAACTTTACGCTTTGTGCTGCTTCGTGGTGGATTTGGCGAAATGCCGAGTCGGCTAATCCGGCGCAATCGAGTCAAGACCAAGCAAAAAAATAATGATGATTTCAAAAGATGCCCTGTTTGCCGTATCCCTGTTTCCATACCTGGGTTTTTTGTGGTTTCTCACTCGTTCCAAACAAGCACCGCGTTTGGCGTTGATTGGCTTTTACATGACATTGGTGTTTGTCGGCGTCACCATTCCGGCAGGAATTTATGCGAAGATTGTTTATGGGGAATCCCTCGCGAATGTGGATTGGTTGCACGGTGGGGCAGAGTTTTTCTTAACCCTGTCGAACATCTTGGTGGTGCTGGGTTTCAGACAGGCAGTAATCGAAAAATCGCGACGTGAGTGGGTTTCACAAGAAGAATCGCGCCAACAGAAAGTCTGATTTTGCGGCGAACAGATAGCATACCCGTATAAAAGGCAAAATAAAATACAAGTCCTTCGGGTTCCTTGTCACTATGATCTGTTGCTTAAATCCCAATTGCCAGCAGCCTCTCAATCCTGAAAACGAAACGTTTTGCACTAGCTGCGGCACCAAATTAGTGCCGCTGCTGAGGGGTCACTACCGCCCAATGCGTCCTCTCGGTCAGGGAGGATTTGCCAGAACCTATCTGGCGGTAGATGAAGATAGGCTGAAAACTCCTTGCGTAATCAAACAATTTTCACCCCAAATCCAAGGAACGAATTCCCTAGACAAGGCAATCCGACTGTTTAACCAAGAGGCAGTAAGGCTGCACGAATTGGGAGAACATCCGCAAATTCCGACGCTGCTGGCTTACTTTGAGCAGGACAAATACCTATACCTGGTGCAGCAGTTCATCGAAGGGCAAACTTTGTTTCAGGAGTTGCATCGGCAAGGAATTTTTAGCGAACAAAAGATCCGGCAGGTGTTGGGCGATATCCTGCCGGTTTTGAAGTTTATCCACGAGAGGCAAATCGTTCACCGGGATATTACGCCAGCGAATATTATTCGCCGCCAGATTGATGGCAGGTTAGTGCTGATAGATTTTGGCATCGCCAAGCAGTTGAGAGACACGACTCAAATCCAACCTGGAACGAGAATCGGCACGGAAGGGTATGCACCTTTAGAACAGCTGCGAAGCGGTCAAGTGTATCCAGCAAGCGATATCTACAGTTTGGGTGCAACTTGCATTCACCTGCTGACGGGTATCAAACCGGAAGAGTTGTACAATCCGTTGCAAGGTCGCTGGATCTGGCGAGATTATTTAGTCAAAAAAGGTATAAATGTAAGCGATCGCCTGACGCAGATTTTGGAAAAAATGCTCAAAGACTTGGTGAGCGATCGCTACCAGTCTGCGGATGAGATACTCAACGATATCAGCGGTCAGCCCTTGGCTCCCCCTACCCCCGTCAGAACACCGCCAAAACCTGCCACGGTTCCCCCTTCCCCCATCTCTCAGCCGCCGCGTTCAAGGCTGCCTTTACCAAAAGCGCCGCTTTCTGACCCCCCCGCCTCCAAAACGCCGGTTACCAATCCCCCTATCTCCAGACCGCCGATTTCCAGACCCCCCCTTTCCAGGGCGATCAATCCTCAGCCTAAAAGTGGCACTTGGGGATGCATTAATACCCTCAGCGGACATTCATCCTGGGTCACTTCGGTTACCATCAGCCCCAACGGACAAACCGTTGCTAGCGGCAGTCTCGATGACAAGATTAAAGTTTGGAATCTCCAGACGGGAGAACTGTTGCAAACTCTCAGCGGACATTCAAAGGCTGTCAATACCGTCGCCATCAGTCCTAATGGACAAATCCTGGTCAGCGGCGGCGATGACAGAACGATTAAGATTTGGAATCTGTTAACTGGCAGCCAGCTTCGCACTTTAACCGATCATGGCAGAGATGTGAGTTCTGTGGCTATTAGTGCGGATGGGCTAACTCTCGCCAGCGGTAGCAAGGACAGGACGATTAAATTATGGAAGCTGACCAACGGAACGCTGCGGGGTACGCTGTTGAGTCCCGCAGGCATGATTAAATCAGTCGCCATTAGCCCGGACGGACTGTTTTTAGCCAGCGGCGGTCTTGACAATCAAATCAAGTTGTGGGCTATGGATAGTGGAAAATTGCTTCGCACTCTCAGCGGGCATTTTAATTTAGTCAATTCGGTCGCTATTAGCCCTGATGGGAAAATTATCGCCAGCGGTAGTAAGGACAAAACAATTAAATTGTGGGATGCAAGTACGGGAGAATTAATCCGCACTCTTTCGGATCATACAGAATCAGTTAATTCGATTGTCATCACTGGCGATGGCAAGATGCTTGTTTCCGGTAGCAGCGACAAGACTATCAAGCTGTGGAATATCAGTAATGGCGAACTGCTTTACACGCTGACTGGGCATACCAACCAGATTAATTCTGTAGCAATTAGTCCAGATGGACAAATTATTGTTAGCGGTAGTTGCGATAACACGCTTAAAATCTGGGAAAAATAAGTTATGCTTGACGCGGTCATAGATAGTGCTAATTGCTAATTGCTAATTGCTAGCTTGATATCTCTGCCAATCTTCTGTTAGCTACCTAATTGTCAGGAAAGGGTCTGTGTTAAGTATAGTAGTTAGTAGTTATATAACTAATAACTACTAACTACTTAAGCACCGACTAAGCGTTTGGCGTCGGCATCAAATCCAGCGTTTTTGAGTGCATTGACAACTGCTTGAGCATCTTGCACCCAATCTTTGGGGTCTAGACGCCACAACTCGCGCCGATTTCGGTCTGATACGATCGCCACCACGGGGACTTTTGCTTTTTCTTCCTTGTCTCTATGTTCTTGCAAAATGCTTCGCAAGGTACTCAATTGATCGAACTTGACTCGATCGGGTGAGAGTTGCACCATTACCATTTCAAGGTTTTCGATGGGGTAGGCGTCGTAAACAACAAGTTGGGTACGTTCTTCTTGTTTATCCACTTTGCCTTTGAGGATTAAACGGGCATCATTATTTAGGTACGAGTGAATCACTTCGTAAGTTTTGGGAAAAACAACGGCTTCGGCTTGTCCGCTGATATCTTCGATTTGCAAGATCGCCATTTGTTCGCGTTTTTTGGTCATCACGTTTTTGATAGATGTTATTATCGCGATCGCGCTGTATTTGGCATTATTGTTTTGCTTTTCTAATTCGCTGATGCTGATGGGAGTTATATCCATCATCTGCGCTACTTTGCTAGCAGCTTTAAGCGGATGTTCGGAAACGTAAAAACCCAGCAGTTCTTTTTCCATTTGCAATTTTTCGCGGCTGGGAAAATCGGGGACGGGCGGGTGTTTGGGGGCAGAGTCGTAGCCTAGATTGCTATCGGAATCCGTTGTAAAATCTTTCAGGAGATCCAATAAACTGCCTTGACCAACTGCTCTATCTTTGGCGCGATCTCGCGCCCAACTGATTACAAGGTCGAGGTCGTGGATTAATTGATTGCGGTTCTTTTCGATGCTATCGAAGGCGCCGCATTTGATTAAAGCTTCCAAGACGCCGCGATTGAGGGTGCGGAGGTCGATGCGATCGCACATATCTGCCAGACTCTTGAATGGTCCCCCTTCATTGCGCGCCTTGAGGATCGATGCGATCGCGTTTTCCCCCACATTCTGGATCGCCGATAGTCCAAATAAAATACTATTTCCTTGCGGCGTAAAATCTACCCCAGATCGATTAATATCCGGCGGTTCTACGTTAATATTCAGTTTCTGACACCCGTCAATATATTTTTTTACTTTCTCGCGATCGCTGCTATTAGCCGTTAACAGCGCCGCCATGTATTCCGTTGGATAATTTGCTTTTAAAAATGCCGTTTGATAAGTTACGTATGCATAAGCCATTGAATGGGATTTATTGAAGCAATAAGCCGCAAAATCCAGCATTTGATTAAACAAATGTTCTGCTATCTTTTTACTAACTCCATTCCTTGTTGCCCCATCAATAAATGCCTCTTTTTGCTTCTGCATTTCCTCTGTCTTCTTCTTTGCCATTGCCCTCCTTAATAAGTCAGCTTGACCCAAAGAATAACCTGCCAAATCTTGCGCCATTTTCATTATTTGTTCTTGAAAACAAAGCGTTCCGTAAGTTTCTTGCAAAATTGGCTCTAGTAGCGGATGTTCGTATACTACTTTTTGTTTTCCATGTTTGCGGTCGATGAATTGCGGAATCAAGCCTGCATCTAATGGCCCTGGTCGATAAAGCGCTAAAATAGACGAAAGATCTTCTATGTTAGATGGTTTTAATCTTTGCACGATATCGCGCATTCCAGAAGATTCGATTTGAAATATGCCTTCTAAATCTCCTTTTTCGATAATTTCAAATGTTTTTTTTACCTGCTTCGGTAGTTTCTTTTCAGTACCTTTTGCTATAATTTTTTGCCCGTATCTTTCTTCTTCTGTTATCGCGTCTGGGTGAATAATTTCGTTTTTATTCTTCTTGATTAAATCTATGGCTTTTTCTATAATCGTGAGGTTTTTTAACCCCAAAAAGTCCATTTTCAACAGTCCCATTGATTCCACGTCTTCCATGAAATACTGGGTAATTACCGAACCATCATTATTTTTTTGCAGCGGCACTATTTCATCTAAAGGAGAGGCAGAAATTACTACACCAGCAGCGTGGACTCCATAGGTTTTATTGGTTCCTTCAATTCGCATAGCCATATCGACCCAGCGACGCACGGGAATTTCTCCGATTGGTTCTTTGCGTTCGTTGTGGATTTTAACTGTCTCGTTTTCGTATGCTAGTTTAAATTTTGATTCTGGGGTTTGTTCGGAGATCATTTCCTTGAGTTTAGCCGGTTTTCCCCTAGATACAGGAATTAATTTTGCCATGCGATCGCTATCTGCATAACTTATTCCTAAAGTTCTCGCAACGTCTTTCAAGACTGCTTTGGAGGTCATGCGGTTAAAGGTAATAATTTGCGCGACTCTATCTTCGCCGTATTTTTTGGTAACGTATTCAATTACTTTATCTCGTTTTTCGATGCAGAAATCTGTATCGATATCCGGCATTGATTTCCGTTCTGGATTCAGAAACCGCTCAAACAATAGTCCGTGGTGAACTGGATCTATATTAGTAATTTTTAGCGCATAAGCAACAAGAGAACCCGCCGCACTTCCGCGACCTGGCCCAACGGGAATCCCATTATCTCTGGCAAATTTGATATAATCCCAAACGACTAAAAAATACGTAGAAAATCCCATTTCCTCGAGCATTTTTAGCTCGTATTCCAGTCGTTCTTTATAAACAGGATTGACTTCGGCGCGGGATTTGACTTTGAGGCGTTCTAGCAGTCCTTCCCAGGCTTTTTCTTCGACGTAGGTATCGGGGGTATGTCCGGAAGGAACGGGATAGTCGGGGAGGCGGGGTTCGCCCATAATATCGTAGCGATCGACTTTTTCTGCTACTTCTACGGTGTTAGCGATCGCTTCTTCTATTACCTCATCTTCCAAATGGTCGCGAAACAGTTTTCGCATCTCTTCTGCTGATTTTAAATATTCCGTTCCCGTATATCTCAGCCGTTTTTCTTCTCTAACCAATTGATTGGTTTGAATGCATAAAAGCGCATCGTGCGCCTCGACATCGTTGCAAGATATAAAGTGGGAATCGTTCGTCGCGACTATTTTTATATCCAGTTCTTTGGCAATTCTGGCAATTTCTACATTGACCACGCGCTCTTCTTGTAAACCGTGGTCTTGAATTTCTAAATAATAATCATCTCCAAATACTTCTTTATACCATTGAGCGACTTTACGCGCTGCATCTAATTTCCCTTGCAGAATCGCTTGGGGAACTTCTCCCCCCAAACAAGCGCTGGTGACAATCAGTCCTTCACTGTATTGTTTTAATAAGTCTTTGTTGATGCAAGGGCGGGCAAAAATGCCTTTTCCTTGGATGCCTTTGAGGTTAGAAATGGTAGTAAGTTTAACTAAATTTTTATAGCCTTGGTTGTTTTTGGCTAAAACAACTTGGTGATAGCGGGGACGCCGTTCTTGTTTTTCGATGTCGCCGTTGATTATATACATTTCGTTGCCGATAATTGGCTTTACGCCTTTACCACGGCAGACTTTAAGTAACTCAATCGCGCCATACATGACGCCGTGATCGGTGAGAGCGATCGCATTCATCCCCAATTCTACTGCTCGATCTACCAAGTCCGGTAACTGACTTGCTCCATCGAGCAGGCTATAATCGCTGTGAATGTGTAAACCGACGAAGGACATAGTAGTTGCTAATTGCTAATTGCTAATTGCTAATTGCTAATGGGTAATTGGGTTTGTTTCCTATTATCCATTAGCAATTAGCCATTAACCATTGACTAAATTTGGTGCGCGTAAGTGCCACGGGGTGGCTTGTTCGTATGCGTAGGCGACTTCTAATAATGAGTCTTCTCGCAATAGTTTACCGATCATTTGTAAGCCAATTGGCAATCCTTGTTCGTCGAAGCCGCAGGGTATGCTTAAACCGGGCAATCCAGCTAGATTTACTGGAATTGTCATCAAGTCTGACAGATACATACTTAAAGGATCGGCGGTTTTTTCTCCTGCTTTAAACGCGGTGGTGGGGGCGGTGGGACAAACTAAAATGTCTACTTGTTCAAACGCGCGATCGAAGTCTTGTTTAATTAAAGTCCGGACTTTTTGCGCTTTGAGATAGTAGGCATCGTAATAACCTGCCGATAATGTATAGGTTCCTAACATGATCCGACGCTTGACTTCAGCACCAAAACCAGCGGCGCGAGTTTTGGTATACATCGTCATTAAGTTATCAGGATCGTTGGTGCGGAAACCGTATTTTACTCCGTCGTATCTGGCTAGATTTGCAGACGCTTCTGAAGGTGCGATGATGTAGTAGGCGGGCAAGCCGTAGCGGAAACGAGGACAAGAAATAACGTGGATTTCTGCGCCTAATTGTTGCAGTTGTTCGATCGCTTTGGTGACTGCTTTTTCGACTACGGGATCTAAACCTTCGCCGAATGTTTCTTTAATTATGCCAATTCTGAGAAAGCCTCTGGGTTTGAGACTCGGTTTTAGTGCTTTGGCGTAATCGGGTATTTGGACGTTGAGACTGGTGGAGTCTTTCGGATCGTATCCGGCGATCGCTCCCAATAATATCGCCGCATCTTCTACGCTACGACCAAATGGCCCAATTTGATCCAAGGAAGAACCATACGCCACCAATCCGAAACGGGATACCAATCCATAAGTTGGTTTCAATCCGACAACGCCGCAGAAAGAAGCTGGCAGGCGAATCGAACCCCCCGTATCCGAACCCAAGGATACCACGCATTCTTCCGCCGATACCGCCGCCGCCGAGCCGCCAGAAGAACCCCCCGGTACTCGTTCTAAGTCCCAAGGATTGGCAGTAAGCTGATAGGCAGAAGTTTCGGTGGAACTGCCCATCGCGAACTCATCCATGTTAGTCTTGCCGACGATTACCGCCCCCGCGTCGAGCAGTTTTTGCGTCACGGTGGATTCGTAAGGCGGGATAAATCCATCTAAAATCTTCGATGCACAGGTGGTGGGGATGCCCTTGGTACACATATTATCCTTAACGGCAATGGGAATCCCCGCCAACAGGCCAATTTCTTCCCCAGCGGCGATTTTAGCATCCACCGCTTTAGCCTGTTCCAAGGCGCGATCTGCTGTAACGCACAGAAAACTGCGTACTTTGGGTTCTACCGCCTCGATGCGTTCTAAGGCTTCTTTGGTTATCTCTACAGCAGAGCGTTCTTTTTTGATGAGTTGTTTGTGCAACTCGCGGATGGATGCCATGCAGTCACCTCAAGACCTGGTTTCGATCTATATAAGTCCCGACTCGATCCAGTATACGGCGGTCACTGGCATCCCGTGTCAGTAGCATGACGAGTGATATCGATTCTGGTAGTAGAGACGTTACATGTAACGTCTCTACTCCTATCGTTAATGTTTTTGTAGGGGCGGGTTTTACCTGCTGCCTTCGATTAATAGCGAATTATGTTGATAAACCCGCCCCCCGCGCGATGCCGATACAAGCGGACATGATATAAAGCGCGATCGCCATTTTTTCTATCAAATAGAAATAATCATGATGTGGGGTATGCGATCGCT
>DNGJ01000263.1:34643-37033 GCA_003486305.1 Cyanobacteria bacterium UBA11371 | reverse complement strand
GAGTTGCTGTTACCCCCCTTGACACGCCCAAAAAGGCATGTTTAAGGTAGTAGTTGAGATAAAAACGAGCAAAAAGTTGGATGGCGTTTGTTTAGTAGATGCCTGAAATGCCCATATACTGACCTCCGAGATAAAACGGAGAGGGAGGGATTCGAACCCTCGGATGGGTCTTACGAGTCCATCAACAGATTAGCAATCTGCCGCTTTCGACCACTCAGCCACCTCTCCAGGGTGACGAAAATTTATTGTAGCAGAACTTCTGTATTTTCAGCAATTAATAATTTTCTTTGCATATTTTCTTTTCTCCTGGTACAATTACCTAACACGCACACTCGTTGGTCTACAGGTTATGATTTTCGTTCCGAGACCGCGCTTAGCATTCTTGGCGATCGCATATCCGATCCCATAAGCTAAACCAATCGCAGTTGCGACCCTTGTCCAACAATCGGCTAGAGAAATCAGCTACGGAACGAAAGGGATTGGAGTATGGACAATGAGAGCTTATCTGTCTCGCCTTCAGCTTCGTCATCGGTTTCCACCGGGAAACTGCCTGCACAACCGTTGAAGGCAACAGCAATCATCCTTAAGTCTAATATCAGGGATCGATCAATTCTCTCCCGTAGCTGATGCGCCCTCTTTCTGCTGAGCTTTACTCTAGAAAATGAAAATTTATCAACGTTCCCTGGGCAGAAGAGGCAGCGCAGTAAAATCCGTCCTCCAATTCGCTCCAGCTGTCGTTTAACTCGATAAACCTATGGTCACAACAAGCAACAAGCACATTGCCTTGATTTCCGTCCACGGCGATCCAGCGGTTGAAATCGGTAAGGAAGAAGCAGGCGGACAAAATGTATATGTGCGTCAGGTAGGGGAAGCCCTGGCAAAGCAAGGATGGCATGTTGATATGTTTACCCGCAAAGCCAGTCCTGACCAATTAGACGTTGTTGAACACAGCCCCTATTGCCGCACAATTCGCTTAACTGCTGGTCCCGTGGAATTTATTCCACGGGACAATCTTTTTGAGTATTTGCCAACGGTGGTTGAACAAATTCTCAATTTTCAGCAGGAATCGGGGGTTACCTATCCTTTGGTACACACGAACTACTGGCTATCCTCTTGGGTGGGGATGCAGCTAAAGAAAGTTCAAGGCAGCAAGCAGGTTCATACCTACCACTCGTTGGGTGCGGTGAAGTACCAGTCGGTGACCACAATACCCCTGATTGCCGGAACCCGATTAGCGACGGAAAAGGCGGTATTGGAAACGGCAGATCGGATTGTCGCTACCAGTCCCCAGGAAAAAGAACACATGCGGACGATGGTTTCGACCAAAGGCAATATCGATATCATTCCCTGTGGTACCGATGTGCGGCGGTATGGTTCGATTGCTCGTCATGAGGCGCGTGCCAAACTGGGTATCGACCCGGATGCCAAGGTGGTACTATACGTAGGACGCTTTGACTATCGCAAAGGAATTGAAACCTTGGTGCGTGCGGTCAATCTTTCCCAACTACGTTCTAATATCCATCTAATTATCGGCGGCGGTTCTCGTCCCGGTCAAAGCGATGGCATCGAGCGCGATCGCATCGAGGGTATTATCAACCAGTTGGGTATGCGCGATTTCACCACCTTCCCCGGACGCCTCGGCGACCAAGATCTTCCCTACTACTACGCTGCTGCCGATGTCTGCGTCGTTCCCAGTCACTACGAACCTTTTGGTTTAGTAGCAATCGAAGCAATGGCAAGCGGCACACCCGTTGTCGCTAGCGATGTGGGCGGTCTTCAATTCACCGTTGTGTCGAAAGAAACTGGCTTACTCTGTCCTCCCCAGGATGAAGTCTCGTTTGCTGGTGCCATCGACTCGATTCTCTGTAACTCCGAATGGCGAACTCTGTTGGGTCACAATGCCCGCAAACGGGTAGAAAAAATGTTCAGCTGGGATGGCGTTGCTGCCCAACTGGGCGAACTCTACAGCGAGTTGCTAGCGCAACCAGCTGAAGTCGCATAAAAAAACTCGCTCAAGTTGGCGCTTGAACAAGTTTTAATCGCATCGGGACGGGTTTTTCCACAAGCTGTCTCCCTACAGTCATACGGATTTAACCCGCCCCTATTTCCACAAATTTTTCTGGAAGCGAGACAACCAAATCTACTCATGGTAAATTTGGCATTCACTATTTATTAGTCTTTCCACAGAAAAATGCAATCAACTGCTGGCGCTACTCTCCGCATGTTGAGAACGGAGAGTTGAGCGCCTTTTGTTTAACATTGATTCTTAGTTAGACTCATGTACGATAGCATATCAAACGATATCTGTCAAAAACCCATAGATAGATTTAGGGCAGGTGGGCAGGTGGGATTATAAATTGGTTTTTGGGGTACGGGGGCAGAAAACCTTG
>DNGJ01000263.1:15016-34245 GCA_003486305.1 Cyanobacteria bacterium UBA11371 | reverse complement strand
CGATCGATGCCGTGCCCCTACCAGGATCGTTGATATCTCACCTGCTAACGGCGACGCACGCGGGGTAGGCGATGCTTGAATGAGCAGAGAATTTCCCAGGAAATGGTTCCTAAAGTGGCAGCCCAATCATCGGCTGAGATAAAATTATTGCCGTCTTGTCCCAAGAGGGTAACTACCTCGCCCACTTGCAGGTCAGGAATCGCACTCGCATCGAGCATCAACTGATCCATCGCGATCGCTCCTATTTGGGGTATCATCTGACCTCGAATCGATACTTTGATTTTGTTGGAAAGGTTGCGCGGTACACCATCGGCGTAGCCAATGCCAACTACCGCTAGCAGTATTTCTCGATCGGTAATGAATTGGTGTCCGTAGCTAACGCCGGTTCCGGCGGAAATAATTTTTACTTGGGTAACCCGTGCTTTTACTTGTAAAACGGGTTTGAGGTCGATCGTTGCTTGCAGGTGGGGTGCTGGGTAAAGTCCGTAAATACCCAACCCTACGCGCACTAGATCGTAGTGCAATTGCGGATCGGTGAAGGTGGCGGCGGAGTTGGCTAGGTGCAGAAGCGGGATATTGATTCCGGCGGCGCGCAGGTTGGCGATCGCATTCTCAAACCTCTGCTGTTGCAGTTGCATCACCCTTGGGTCTGGACTATCGGCGGTCGCTAGGTGCGAATATATACTGGCTATTCGCAGGTGGGGACAGCGGGAAACAAACTGTACAAACTCTTCTGCCTGCTGCCACAGCACGCCCAGACGCGACATGCCGGTATCTAATTTGACATGGACTGGTATGGATTGATGCAGGGAGCTGAGAGTTTGTTCAAATACCTGCGCTTGTTGGGGGGAGACGAGGGTAGGTTGCAGCGAGAAGTGAGCGATCGCGCGAATTTGCTCTGGGGAATGAGTAGCCCCTAAAATAATAATAGGTGCATCAACGCCAGCTTTTCGCAGTTCGATGCCCTCGCCAATTGTCGCGACTCCCAGCCAAGTGGCTCCATGTTGCAAGACAGTTTGGGCGACAGTCACAGCGCCATGACCGTAAGCATCCGCTTTCACTACCGCCATTAGTTGTGCATTCACCGATAGCAACCGCTTGACTTGTCGCACGTTATGGGCTAAGGCTGCTAAATCAATTTCCACCCAGGCGCGATCGCGCAGCTCGCTTGAGCTAATCTCCTGTTGTAGAAGATGCTCTCTGGCGCTGATGCTGTGACGTGGTGGAATTTCTACTCGATCTGTCTTTTTTGGCGGGGTATCCCGGTCGATAATACTTGAAGTGACAGGGGTATTTACATCATCTAACATTCCGGTTCACTCCTCTAGTTGCGTGCATTTTTGGCTGTTGTAGGGACAAGCTTTAACTACAGATCTGAGATCTCGTTTTCACAAGTCACATGCTAGCCAAGCCTATCCCTACTTTTGATCGATTAGATTAACCAGGCAGTTTATCGACATAGCGGTTTTTACACAAGAGTAGAAAAGTTTAGATCCGCAATAGTACGCAAGTTTTCTGCCCAATTTTCGGACAAAATGACAAATAAAGCACGGTGGAAGAGCGAGCAAACGGGTCTTGCAAGCATGAGGGGCCTTGAGATTTCATGAGTCTGCGAAACAAAATAATAGCGGTAATAGGCGCGACAGTTGTCGGCTTGATTGGCGGTTTGCACGCAACTTCATCAAATATTTTATCGGGCAGTATCCAGAAAGCAGAAGAACGGCATACCCGTCAAGTCGTTAAGCAAGTTTTGAGGATCTTCGAGCAAAATCAGCAAGACTTTAATTCCCGGTTTGTCGATTGGTCTGCTTGGGATGAAACATACAGGTTTATCGAAGATGGGAATAAAGATTACATCGAATCGAATCTGATTGCAGAAACCCTGGCTAACCTAAAAGTTAATCTGGTATTGTACATCGATCGCTCGGGTAGAATTGTCTTTGGCACCGGGTTTGATGTTAAAAAACGGCAAAGAAGGCCCCTATCAAACGAGTTATACCAATTTCCCACTTCCTCGCACCAATTTTCTGTCAATCACCCGCTTTTGGTGTTTTCCGATTCTCCAAATCAGCAATCGGGAATCTTGCTGGTGAAGCAAGGAATTTTGCAAATTACCTCTCAGCCTATTTTGACCAGTAAAGGGACAGGGCCTTACCGAGGAACGGTGATTTTTGGGCGCTATTTAGATGCGCTGGCAATTAAAAGATTAACTCGAATTGTTGGTTCGGCGGTTACAATCTACCGAATGGATGATGACAAAATGCCTGCCGACTTGCAAGCGATGGGAAAGGCTTTGACAGCAGAGAGAGACTATACTCAACAACCGATTTTAGTTCGTTCGCTGTCGGGGAGAGCGATCGCAGGCTATACAATTATCGACGACATCTACGGCAAACCAGCTTTATTGCTGCGGGTAGAAGTCGAACGAAACATTTACCAGGTGGGTCAAAGCAGCCAACGGTATTTGATTTTATCCGTTTTGGTCGTCATCCCGATCTTTGGAGGCGTTACCTTGTTGTTGGTGGAACGATTAATTTTATCTCGGATAGCCAGTTTGAGTGCTGGCGTGACTCGCATCAGTAAGTGTAGCAACCTTTCAGAGCGCTTATCGATCGGTGGGAACGATGAATTATCCCGCTTGGCGGATGCGATTAATAGTATGCTGGCAGCATTGGAAGATTCCCAGCGCCAGCAACTCGAAAGCGAACAACGTTACCGCGCCGTCATCGAACAAAGTTCGGAAGGTATTTTTTTATTTGATGCTCAAACAGGACGGATTTTAGAAGCGAATACCGCGTTTCGGCAACTTTTGGGTTACTCTGACGATATTTTAAGCCTGACAATCTACGATTTTATTGCCAGCGATCGCGAAAGCATCCACCATAATATTCAACGTATCCTCGCCGAACAACACCTGTTGATCGGCGAGAGGTGCTACCGCCGTCGCGATGGTTGCTTATTAGAAGTAGAAGTATCTGCGAGCTTGATTTTATCCGGTGGGGAGCAAGTACTTTGTGCCGTTGTGCGCGACATTACCTCTCGCAAGCAGGTAGAACAAGCACTGCGACAAGCAGAAGCGAAATATCGCCAGATTTTTGAGAATGCCGCACAGGGTATTTATCAAAGTAGCGTTGAAGGGCGCTACATTAGCGCCAACACCGCCTTGGCTAAATTATATGGTTATCGCAGTGGGGAAGAACTGATGGCGAATATTACCAACATCGGAGAGCAAGTTTACGTTGACCCCAACCGATATGCTAAGTTTGTTTCTGCAATGCACAAATACGATACCGTGTCAAGGTTTGTATCGCAAGTTTATCGCGCGGATCGCAGCACGATTTGGATTTCAGAAACGGCGCGTGCAGTTTATGACACTGAGGGCAACCTGCTTTATTATGAAGGCACGGTTGAAGATGTGACCGAGCGCAAGATAGTAGCAGAAGCTTTGCGCTTTCAACAGGAAGAATCCGAGCGCCTGCTATTAAATATTTTGCCAGGGCCGATTGCCGCGCGGTTACAACTGGCAGAAGATACTATCGCCGACAGCTTTGCAGACGTAAGCGTTTTGTTTGCCGATTTGGTTGGATTTACGCAGATTTGCGCCCAAATGCCGCCAACTCAAATCGTTTCGCTGTTAAACGAGATTTTCTCAACCTTTGATAATCTAGCAGAAGAGCATGGGTTGGAAAAAATCAAAACAATTGGGGATGCTTATATGGTAGCGGGAGGACTGCCGTTACCCGATACGAATCACGCCGAAGCTGTCGCCGAAATGGCGTTGGATATGCTGGAAGCGATCGCTAAATTTACCGCCAAACATGGTAAATTTTTTAGCATCCGCATCGGCATTAACACAGGCCCCGTGGTTGCTGGGGTAATTGGCATCAAAAGGCTAATCTACGATTTATGGGGCGATACTGTCAATATTGCCAGCCGTATGGAATCTCAAGGAATACCTGGATGCATTCAAGTAACCGAGTCCACTTACCAGCGGTTGCGAGATAATTATATATTTGAGCAGCGAGGTGCGATCCAAGTCAAAGGTAAAGGCGAGATGACGACTTATCTGCTAATTGGAAAAAAAGTTCCCATGCTTGCCTCCCAGCTATTGGAACAAGAAGTTCCCTTAGTTTAGCTGGGTTTAAACCCACTCAACTAACAACGTTGTTGATGCGATCGCTGATTACAAATTAGTATTATTGAACCGCTTTCCGCGAGTGCGTGCGCGCCAGCACATAGACGCGATAGCGAATTAAAACACGAAGGAAGAGGAAGGAAGAGATAGATAATCTGATACCGGGAAGACGCAGTAGACGATGCGACTTTATTAGCAATTAAGAATTAGCTTTTCTGGCAATTACCAATTACCAATTACCAAATTTCACAAAACAGCTTCAACCTTAATTGCCGGTGCTAAAACCCTACCGGGAGAATACTACACATCAGCAGAAATTTACCAGAGAGAAAGCGATCGCATATTCAACAACCGCTGGTTGTGCATCGGACGTGCCGAACAAATTCCCCACCCAGGTAACTACTTCCTCGTCAATATTGGTAGTGAAAGTATTATTGTAGTCCGTAACAACAACGGCGAAGTGCGCTCCTTTTATAATCTCTGCCGACATCGTGCAATAGAAACATGGGAAGGATTTCTTTTTATTAACCTCGCGCCCAATCCCGAACCCTTCACCACAGCATTCGCGCCATTAATTAATAAATTTACCCAGTGGTATTTGCCCAAACTTCGACTTGCTCAACGCATAGAATACAACATCAAAGCAAACTGGAAACTAATTCTGCAAAATTATTCCGAATGCTATCATTGCCCCCTAGTTCATCCAAAACTTGCTCAAATGTCTTTGTATCGCAGCGGCGAAAACGATTTATTTTCTGGTGCTATCCTGGGCGGATTTATGAAACTTAACGATAACGCCCTTAGTTTGACAATCAGCGGTAAGCGTTGCGGAAAAACATTAGGCGAAGTCGGTGGAGAAGACTTAAAAAAGGTTTACTATTAACCCAAGTTGCTAGTTACAGCCAATGAAACTGGTAATCGGTAATGGGTAATGGGTAATTGTCAAAATTTGACTGCCCGATTACCAATTACCGATTAGCAATTACCAATTACCAAGATCGCAACTTATAACTAGCAACTTGAGTTATTACTCAATTTTCCCCAATTTATTGCTCAGCCTTCATCCTGATTATGTAATGTTTCATACATTATGGCCCCAAAGTCCGAACCAAACGCGCATTGTTTGCGAATGGTTATTCGACCCCTATACAATGGCACAACCGGGTTTTGACCCTGCTGATGCGGTAGAGCTTTGGGACTTAACCAATCGACAAGACTGGGAAATCTGCGAGTTAACCCAGCAAGGCGTGAGTTCCCGCGCTTACACCCCCGGTTTATACTCAAGTTCGGAGAGCTTACTAGCAGCGATCGACCAAGAAGTATTGAAAGCACTGGGAGTGGGGCTTCTTGAGCGGGTGAGCTTCTTGAGCAGGGGTGCGGGTGTGCGGGTGTGCAAATTAACTTGATAAAACTTGCTTTTCCCGTATAAACGATAATTTTTTCCTTAAATCTCTCTTACAATCCCACCCCCACCCCTGCTCAAGAAGCCCCCCTGCTCAAGAAGCCCCCCTGCATAAGGATGACAGACACAGAGCGTACTGTGTTAACATCACACATAAAAGCTTTTGTCTATCGCTACCCAATGGGCAAGGTTCTGGTATTAAATGCCTCCTACGAACCGCTCAACATCACTAGCTGGCGTCGAGCGGTCATTCTATTGATAAAGGGAAAGGCAGAACAAATAGAGCATAACGGCAAGTACGTTTATTCCGGATATCCGCTACCAACGGTAATCCGACTGCGACACTACGTCCAGGTGCCTTACAAGGAAATTCCTTTAACCCGCCGAAATATATTGCATCGAGATAGCCACACTTGTCAATACTGTGGTTATACGGGTGACGACTTAACGCTGGATCACGTAAATCCGCGATCGCGCGGCGGCGGCGATACCTGGGAAAATATGGTCACAGCCTGTGTCCGATGTAACATCAAGAAAGGCAACCGCACTCCCGTAGAAGCCAACATGCCACTGAGATATATGCCTCGCAAACCCTACAGCAGTCTATACTTTGAAGTCGCCAAACACCTCAAGAGCGGTTCGCATCAAGAGTGGCGTAAATATGTGATCGGCATTTAACAAACCTGCACCCCCCGTGCAGGTTTTTTGTTAAAGGGAGATGGAGAGGGTTTTCTCGCCTCTGGTGTACGGTTCTATCCGTCCGGTGGAGGTATGTTGTTTTCCGATTTTTTTGCGAAGATCTAAGTATAGTAATTCACTTTCGCGCCGATTTGAGTGAAATTTCTATACCATACATTTATATTCCCAGAACTTATGCAATCTCGTTCCCTTAAGCAGCTTGACCGTTTGACCGTAGCACAGGCGCTTCCAGTAGCAGAAGATACCGATGCATTCAAGGAGCGTGCAACGACGCCATTCCCCGCTGACAGCAAAATCCAAACCGAGCAGCGATGGTCACCGCCAAAAAATCTGGCTGCGGAACGGGCGTCTTTACTACAGCAAACTTTAGAGCGACACCGGGATGAGCGTCAAATCGTGATTCTGCAAGATTTCCCAGACCCCGATGCCCTCTCCAGTGCCTGGACATACAAATTAATCGCCGAGCAATACAATATCGGGTGCGACATAGTGTATGCGGGTGCCCTCTCCCATCAAGAAAATATTGCCCTGGTCAAACTTACTAACTTACCAGCGCAACGCTGGACAAGCCAAACGCTCAAAAATAAAGATTTGTCCGCTTATAGGGGCTTGGTCTTAATTGATAATCAAGGAACGACCAGCCAGTTAATGCCTTTGATGCAGCAAGCGGGGATTCCCACTACAGTGATTATCGACCACCACCAGCTGCAAGTCGAACTTCAGCCGGAATTTGCCGATATTCGCCCCAATATCCGGGCAACTGCCACGATTATGACCCAATACCTGCAAGCGGGGTTGCTGTCGTTCGATAGCAGCGTCGGCGATCATGTCAAGTGCGCCACCGCGTTGATGCACGGTTTGCGGTCGGATACCAACGGTTTGAGGCAAGCTCAAGAAGAAGACTTTTTAGCCGCAGCCTATCTGAGTCGATTTTACGACCATCAGTTGCTCAATGCCGTGCTACAGGCAACCAGGTCTAGCCGGGTGATGGATGTGATCGAGCGCAGTCTGAAAAACCGCTTGGTGCAAAATAACTTTTCCATAGCTGGGGTAGGTTACTTGCGCTACGATGACCGGGATGCGATTCCCCAAGCAGCAGACTTTTTAGTTACAGAAGAAAACGTCCACACCGCAGTTGTCTACGGTATCGTTCACGACGAAGATGAAGAATTGGAAGTGGTAATTGGGTCGCTGCGAACCAGTAAGCTAACTTTAGACCCGGATGAATTTATCAAAGAAGCCTTTGGTCAAGATAGTCACGGACGCTTTTTCGGCGGCGGACGCATGATGGCGGGAGGTTTTGAAATCCCGATGGGCTTTTTGGGCGGTAGCAACGAGAATCCAGATTACGCCCGGATGAAATGGCAGTTGTTTGATAGCCAAATCAAGCAAAAGCTGCTGAAATTGGTCAGCCCCAAGGATAATCCTTTGGTAAACAAGTAGGGAATATTAGATTTGAGATTTCAGATTTGAGATTTCAGATTTGGGATTCAATCTAAAATAAAACAATGTTAGAACTTTACTTGATTCGCCACGGGATTGCAGCAGCGCCGGAAAGCTACGAAACTGATGAGGAGCGTCCGCTGACCGATGAGGGGACGCAGAAAACCAAAAAGATGGCGAAGCGGCTTACTGAGTTAAAGCTGCACTTCGATTTGATTTTAACCAGTCCGCTGCTGCGGGCGCGCCAAACCGCGCTGATTCTGCAAACTGTTGGTCTATCTTCCCAGGTGGAAGAATCAGACCATCTAGGATTCGATGGTGACATTTATAACTGGCTTCCCTGGTTAGAAACCTGGCAGCAAAAGGGTGGTAGTTGTCTGGCGCTGGTGGGTCACGAGCCTTGCTTGAGCAATTGGGCAGAAACCCTGGTTTGGGGGAGTCCTCGTGGAAGTTTGATTCTCAAAAAAGCTGGCGTTATCGGGCTGACATTACCCCAAACGGGTTCGCCTGTGGGTCATAGTTACCTGTTTTGGCTCGTACCGCCCCGGCTGCTACTGTAAGATGTATTAAATAATCCTGGTGAAAATGCGATCGCTCCCTATGTTTTCTGGTAACGTAACCTGAATGTAGTGTTCTCCTCCCACGGCTGGCAACATGACTGCTATTTGCGAGTACAAACCAGGTCTAGAAAACATCCCCGCTGCCCAATCCAGTGTCAGTTACGTCGATGGACAAAAGGGCATTCTCGAATATCGGGGCATTAACATCGAAGAACTCGCAGAAAAAAGTACCTTCTTGGAAACCACTTACCTGTTAATCTGGGGCGAACTTCCCACCAAGCAAGAACTGGCAGCCTTCGAGCATGATATTCGCTACCACCGCCGGATTAAATACCGCATCCGGGACATGATGAAATGCTTTCCCGAAACAGGACACCCAATGGATGCGCTACAAGCTTCCGCTGCGGCTTTGGGATTGTTCTATTCGCGGCGCGCACTACCAGACCCAAGCTACATTCGTCAAGCGGTTGTGCGGCTGGTGGCAAAAATTCCCACGATGGTGGCGGCATTTCAACTGATGCGGAAAGGCAACGACCCGATTCAACCCCGCGATGACTTGGACTATTCTGCCAACTTTTTGTACATGTTAAACGAGCGGGAACCAGACCCCTTGGCGGCGAGGATTTTCGATATCTGTCTGACGCTCCATGCCGAGCATACAATGAATGCCTCGACCTTCTCCGCCCGAGTCACCGCTTCGACTTTAACCGACCCCTATGCAGTAGTAGCATCAGCCGTAGGAACCCTAGCAGGGCCTTTGCACGGGGGGGCAAATGAAGAAGTAATCGATATGTTGGAAGCAATTGGCTCGGTGGAAAACGTCCGCCCCTATATCGAGAATTGCATCGAACGCAAATCGAAGATTATGGGGTTTGGACACCGAGTTTACAAAGTCAAAGACCCGCGCGCCACGATTCTGCAAAAGCTGGCAGTACAGTTGTTTGAAAAGTTCGGCTACGACAAATACTACGACATCGCCCTCGAGTTAGAGCGAATTGTAGAGGAAAAACTCAGCCATAAGGGAATTTACCCGAACGTCGATTTTTACTCTGGGTTGGTTTATCGGAAAATGGGGATACCCACCGATTTGTTTACGCCGATATTTGCGATCGCTCGCGTCGCCGGATGGCTAGCCCACTGGAACGAACAGCTTAGGGAAAACCGCATCTTCCGCCCCACCCAAATTTACACCGGCGATCACTCTATGCCCTACGTGCCGATTGAAAAACGCTAATGGCTAATGGCTAATGGCTAATGGCTAATAGGACTTGGGGCGGATGGTTATTTGCTCTAATCCTGGGACAGGTAGGCGAACGCTGTCCATCCTGCTTTGCGCTGTATAGAAAAATCCTCGTTACAGCATAAGCAGAACTTTGGCTTGCCGTGCTGTGGTCTTGACCGTCGAACGATATACTAATCGGTGGAAGTCGTACAAAAAACTTCACAAAAAAGCATAAACTGGCCTTGACAGTTTGTTGGATCTTGCCCAGTCAATACCATAAGCGGCAAAAATGAATTCAGGAATTGACCTCCAAGAAATTTTTATTCAATCCCTCATGGATCTTGGCATCCCGCCCGGTGCTGCCAAAGCCATTTGGTTGCCCTTACCCATGTTGCTGATGATTATTGGTGCAACGGTAGGGGTGTTAGTGTCAGTTTGGCTGGAACGAAAAATATCAGCCGCCGCCCAACAGCGAATTGGTCCAGAATTCATGGGGCCATTTGGGGTACTGGCACCCGTTGCAGACGGCCTGAAGCTGATTTTTAAAGAAGATGTCGTGCCAGCGAAATCGGACTCGTTGCTGTTCACGCTGGGGCCGGTTATCGTTGTAATTCCGGTGTTTCTGTCCTACCTGATTGTGCCGTTCGGACAGAACTTAGTGATTACTAACATCGGCATGGGGGTATTTTTGTGGATTGCTTTTTCCAGCATCGCCCCGATTGGCTTGCTGATGTCGGGGTATGCCTCCAATAACAAGTATTCTCTGTTGGGGGGCCTGCGGGCGGCAGCGCAGTCGATCAGCTACGAAATTCCCCTGTCGCTATCGGTGTTAGCGATCGCTATGATGTCGAACAGCCTCAGCACCATCGACATCGTACAGCAACAATCGGGCTACGGCATTTTAGGCTGGAACGTTTGGCGTCAGCCAGTTGGGTTTATTATCTTCTGGATTGCTGCCTTGGCAGAATGCGAACGCATCCCCTTTGACTTACCAGAAGCAGAAGAAGAACTCGTCGCCGGATATCAAACCGAATATAGCGGCATGAAATTCGGCCTGTTCTACGTCGGTTCTTACGTAAACTTGGTGCTATCGGCGCTGATTGTTGCCGTATTGTACCTGGGCGGCTGGGATTTTCCGATTCCGATTAGCGCGATCGCATCTTTAATAGGCATCAGCGAAACCAATCCCTACTTACAAATCGTGACTGCCTCATTGGGCATCACCATGACGCTCCTCAAAGCTTACTTCCTCATCTTCATCGCCATCCTCATGCGCTGGACAGTTCCCCGCGTTCGCATCGACCAGTTGCTAAATTTAGGATGGAAGTTCCTCTTACCAGTGTCGCTGGTGAACTTACTATTAACCGCCGCCCTCAAGTTGGCATTCCCCTTTGCCTTCGGCGGGTAATCGGTATCAGGTAATCGGTAATAGGCAATAAAAAAACCAATTACCAATTACCAATTACCAATTACCAATTACCAACTATCCAAGAGAGTGAGAACACCATGCTGAAGTTTCTCAAACAAGTTGGCGACTACGCCAAAGAAGCCGTACAAGCCGGTAAATATATCGGTCAAGGATTATCGGTCACCTTCGACCACATGCGTCGGCGTCCGGTTACCGTCCAATATCCCTACGAAAAACTCATCCCCTCCGAACGTTTTCGGGGTAGAATTCACTTCGAGTTTGATAAGTGCATTTCCTGCGAAGTTTGCGTCCGAGTTTGCCCGATTAACCTGCCCGTAGTCGATTGGGAATTCAACAAAGAAACCAAAAAGAAACAACTCAAACACTACAGCATCGACTTCGGAGTTTGTATCTTCTGCGGCAACTGCGTCGAATATTGCCCGACTAACTGCTTGTCGATGACAGAAGAATACGAAATTTCCACCTACGATCGCCACGAATTAAACTACGACAACGTGGCACTGGGACGCTTGCCGTATAAAGTAACCAACGACCCAATGGTAACCCCGTTGCGCGAACTCGCTTACCTGCCCAAAGGCGTCGTCGAACCCCACGACTTGCCCCCTGGCTCCCGTCGCGCCGGTCTGCGCCCAGAAGAAATTATCGAACAAATGGAAAAATAAAAAATGGTAATGGGTAATAGGTAATAGGTAATAGGAATCTCCAATTACCAATTACCAATTACCAATTACCAATTACCAATTACCAAAGGAAACAGCAGTGAATCTAGCAGAAGGCGTTCAGATAGTTTCGTTTGCATTGCTGGCGGCGATGATGATTGGGGCAGCACTGGGAGTGGTGCTGATTACCAATATCGTCTACTCGGCTTTTTTGTTGGGAGGTGTCTTTATCAGCATTGCCGGGATGTATATCTTACTCAATGCTGATTTTGTCGCAGCAGCGCAGATTCTGATTTATGTCGGCGCGGTTAACGTGCTAATTTTGTTTGCCATTATGTTGGTAAACAAGCGGGAAGATTTTAAACCACTTCCCAATGCTTGGATTCGCAAAGGAGCTACGGCACTGGTTTGTGGTGGATTGTTTGTATTGCTAAGTACGATGGTTTTAGCAACGCCTTGGGCTATTGCAACCGATGTGCCAAATGCGGCTGAAAGTTCTATCGTGCAAATTGCCAAGCATTTCTTTAGCGATTATTTGCTGCCGTTTGAACTAGCTTCTGTACTGTTGTTGATGGCAATGGTGGGAGCGATTATTTTGGCGCGTCGCGAGTTCTTGCCCGATGTATTGCAGCAAGCACCAAACGTACAGCAAGAAGTTTTAACCTTGCCCGAACGTCCTAGAGAATTAGTACCCGCAGCAAGCGATAGCGCTACCTTGACGCTAAATAAGAGCGATCGCAACAAATGATGAACCTAGAAACCGGGAGCATTTTTCATATAAACCCGGTTTTTTTGGGTAAGTATTGTACCTCGATTTACCAGCGTTGCATCGATAAACGCTGGCTGCAAACCATCGCAATTAAAAACCAGAGGATTCATGCAACTCCAGTACTTTTTGTTACTATCAGCTGCGCTTTTCTGTATCGGGATTTACGGTTTGATTACCAGCCGCAACGCTGTGCGCGTGTTGATGTCAATTGAACTGCTGCTGAATGCAGTCAATCTCAATTTAATGGGGTTCTCTAACTTTCTAGACCCCCTGGGAATTAAAGGCCAGGTGTTTACCGTATTCGTGATTACCGTCGCCGCCGCTGAAGCCGCAGTCGGTCTGGCGATCGTGTTGGCAATTTACCGCAACCGCGATACGGTAGATATGGAGCAATTTAACCTGCTCAAATGGTGAATTTTGTCAAGTGCTAATGGCTAATAGCTAATCGCTAATCGCTGATGGGAAAGGGTAGGGATCTGGGAAATTTTCTTTCCATTAGCCATTAGCCATTAGCCCCGAACCGAAAGAAGTTAGTTAAATCTTTATAAGGCAAATCGTTTAAGCAGAAATTATATTGGTATTTTGAACGTAGGAAATATTTTAGTGAGATTGGGATTCAAGCGCCCCAAGGGTGGCTGAATTACAGGAAATGCCGTGGAATTAAAGCAAGTTATTATTGCTCACAAAGCGGGAGATTCCAACAGCAAGCGCATGGCAGAACAATGCGCTAGGCAACTGGAAAAACGCAACTGTCACGTATTGATGGGACCGAGTGGGGCGAAGGATAATCCGTACCCGGTTTTTTTAGCGTCATCGATGCAAAGAATCGATCTGGCATTGGTATTGGGTGGGGATGGTACGGCATTGGCAGCGGCAAGGAATTTAGCCGCCGATGGCATTCCGATATTATCGGTGAACGTAGGTGGACACCTGGGGTTTTTGACCGAACCATTTGAGGAATTTCAAGATACAGAACGAGTTTGGGATCGTTTGGAACAAGATCTTTATGCAGTAGAACGGCGGATGATGCTGCAAGCATCGGTGTTTGAGGGCGATCGCACTAACCGCTCACCGGTGAGCGATCGCTTTTTAGCCCTGAATGAAATGTGCGTCAAACCCGCCGCCGCCGACCGCATGTTAACCTCAATCCTGGAAATGGAAATCGACGGTGAAATCGTCGATCAGTACCAGGGAGATGGACTGCTGGTCGCAACGCCAACGGGTTCCACCTGCTACACCGTTTCTGCCGGTGGCCCAATCGTCCATTCTGGCATGGAAGCAATGGTCGTCACCCCGATTTGCCCTTTAAGCCTTTCCAGCCGTTCGATTGTTTTACCCTCCGGCAGCGTTGTCAGCATCTGGCCTTTGGGAGATTACGAACTCAACACCAAACTTTGGATGGATGGGGTGATGGCAACTGCGATTTGGCCCGGACAGCGAGTAGATGTACGAATGGCTGACTGTCAGGCTAAGTTTATTATTTTGCGGGAAAACTATTCGTATTACCAAACTTTACGGGAAAAACTCCTGTGGGCGGGGGCGAGAATTCGCTACGACAATAACCATCGCAATTGAGATCTGGGGGTCAATCGCGGCTTTGCGTGCGATCGCGACAAAACTTACACCAATAATCCAAATGTAGTGTGTGTTAGCCCAGCGTAACGCACCGTAACTACCATATATAAAGCCGCTGCGTAAGTCCTGCGCTAGTTTCCGTCGCCAATTTTTCCGCGATATTGCGGCAGTATATAGCGATTTTCAATTCTTGTGACCACAGCGTAGGGGCACAGCATAGTGAGAATTTGGGGCTGTATAACAAGACTTTCGGTGCCGTGCCCCTACTAGGAATTTGTATTCTACAAAACTGGTGACAAGCAAAAAAAGGAGCTAAAAGGAAAGACTTTTAGCCCCTAGTTGCAGGAAGATGACAATCTATGTGGTTTTACGACGGCGAAAAGCTGCCAATAAACCACCGACCAAGGTTAATCCGGTAAGGGTACCAGGTTCGGGAACCGATTCGGGAACCGATGAGGATTTTACTTCTGCACTCACCAGAGAGAAGTCAGTGTTCTGGAAAGAATTGAGCCATTCGTTAGTTGGATTGTAGGGATTATCAGTAGTAGAGCCGGGGAGTGGTTTTAATACCAGGCTGCTCAGGGAGGAGTTGCCAAAAGGATTGGCGATATCGTACCAACCGCCGCCATCTGGATTAGACCCACTCACGGCATTGACAACTTGATCCAATATCCCTAGACCGGGCACGTTCCAAAAAGCAGTTGTAGGGCTGGTAATCCTGAGAGTTCCCGTCAGGTTAGTGTCAGAAACAGCGGCAGCTACCTCATAGACTCGATCTGAGAACACTCCCGGTCGATACAGGAAAGAGAGTCCGAGGGATTGCAGGACACCTGTTCTGGGCAGTATCAAATTTAATTCCTCGCCAGTATTGATTTCGGCGAGAACGGGGTCATTGGAACCGCTGGTTATACCCACACCAGTGACACCGTTGACGATCTGGCTCTGTAATGAACCCACATTCGCTGACAGTGTGAAACCATCAGCTGTTGTACAGCTACCAGTAGTGAAATTACTGATCTGCTGACCAGAAGCACCCGAATAAAAAGGGCCTGCCAGAGCAGAGCAATTTCCTAAACTAGAGCCGGTAGTAAAGTTAAAAGCTTGAGCTGGAGCAGTTGATAGAGCAAGAACGCCACCAGCCATTACGCTCAAGCAGGCCGAAACTTTGTTGAAATTCATTATCGTTCCTCTTTAGACCCGATCCAAACTTGGATTACTTGGCATACCTTAGCAATAGTCTGAGAGTTTGGTTTTTTCGCCCATCGCAGCAATTGGATTGATCTTGAGAAAGGGTGTTTTAGTTCAAACAAACCTTCTGAGGGTAGATGCATAGCGTCGAGCTAACAATCTGCGATTTTTATTTAGATATCTCAGACATTGCGTGATGTACTGATGCCTTGATTCTAAAAACCCAACTCTATTATAAAAACCCAAGTTGGGAATCAGTAGTTGTGAGGAAGTAAATTTACTGAGCTTAGACCCTACCTTTAACTACTCCATAAAAATAAAAAAAGGGCTGTTTGATTGGAAACAGCCCATAATAATATCGCTAAAAAAAATGGGTTAAAAGTCTGACTCGACTTTTAACCTCAAGATTCAGGGAGATGACAGCTTGAAACTTAGCAACTAGGAAGCTGCGTTAGCTTTGCGACGACGAGAAGCAGCCAACAAACCAGCAACGATACCCAGACCTGCAAGGGTGGCTGGTTCGGGAACAGCTTGTTCGGCTTGGGCGCCCATTAAGCTGAAATCGCTGTTTCTGAAGTCTGGAGCAACATTTTCATAGACGTATGGCTGTAGCCTGACGCTGCTAACGACAGTATTGGCGAAAGGATTTAAGATACTGTACAAGCCACCGCCATTAGGAGTAGAAGGCGACACAGCTGTCAGGATTTGATTGATACCTAAACTTGCCACTTCCCACCGGGCTGTGGTATCGCTCAGGACTGTGAGGAAGCCCGTTAAGCCGTCAGCGATAACGGTAGCCCGCTCAAACACTTCATCCGAGAATACTGGCGGCTGATACATGAAACCTAGATCGAGGGATTTTAGGATACCACTACCCCCAGGCAGAAGTAAATCGAGAGACTCTCCGGCATTAATCTCGGCAATCACGCTCTGGGCACCTACACCCACACCCGTAACACCGTTTACTGTTTTAGCTTCTAGGGTACCGCCATTAGCTTGGATGGTGAAACCGTCGTTGGTGGTGCAGGTTGTGCCTCCGGTCGTACAGCCAGAAAGGTTACCGCTGGCGAAATTAAAGGCTTGAGCAGGAGCGGTGGAAAGAGCCACAACGCTACCAGCAACTAACCCGACAAAACCTGCAACTTTCTTGAAATTCATTGGATTCCCCTTTGGAACGTAGGCAATTTAATCGATGGATCTTGATTTGTTTGCAGCCGTTTGAGATGTTAATTCCCTGGCCAGATCTGCTGAAATTTGAGCGATATGAGCAAGGTTTTTTACTCCTAACAGATCTGAGTGTAGATGCAGCGAACGATTTAATAGACCCTGGATTTACGTGTATCTCTCGCTTGCTGCGTGTATCTTCTAACAATTTGATTATAGGAACAATATTTGCGGAGGGGAAGTTACTAACAGGCGAAATACGTGTTTTTTTACTGAGTCTTTAAATTAGGGGGTTATTTGTTGTGGAAAATAAAGTTCGTGTAAACAAGCACTTAAACGTCAGTTTATGGTAAGCCAGTTACTTGACTAAATTTTAAATTTATGTATTTGGCTAGATGTAACTACGGATACAATTTTCTACTGGAGGGAGAGGGGTGAACGGGTGAGCTGCTGGAAGTGGATAAAAATTGCTTTTCCCTGAGAAACGATCGTCTTGACTTACTCTCTGTTATAGTCCCACCTGCCCACCCGCACTTGGAAGCCGACCTGCAAGGGTGCCCTATGGCTTTGATTGCAAATAGGTTTGGGCTTCTTTGGCGACTAGCTCTACTTCGTCAGTAGCTAGAGTTTCTAAGGTGTTGCGAGCTTCTTCTCCTCCGAGATGACCGAGTGCTTGGGCGATTCTATGGCGGATCTGCCAATCTGGATCTGTAGCGTATGGTATTAAAAGAGGTATTGCCCGTGAATCTCCCAATTCTCCCAAGGAACCGATCGCCGCAGTTTTGACGATGTCGGTGCTGGAGTTGAGTGCTTCTGCCAGTAGGTCAAAGCATCGCGGATCGCCGAATACTCCCAAGGCGGCAATAATACTGAGCTGAAGCAGCCATTCAGAGGTGGTGTGATAAATTCGCTGCAAGTCTTCAAAGGCGTCGGTTAATTTGAGTGCGCCTATGCAGTCTGCGGCGGCTGCTTGCACGTCGGTTTCGGAGTCGTTGAGCAAGCGATCGCGCAATATAGTATAAGCTTTTGGCAAATCCTGATTCCCTAACGTATCCAATTGGCTGACAGCGGCATATCGGATGCGAGGGTTGCTGTCGTTAATGGCGGTTTGCACCAACTCAAAAGCGATCGCCGGTTCCAGCTGCCGCAAGTGGTTCACGCCACGTATGCGATCGCCCAGATTTTCCGAACAAAGCAATTCTCTAACAGACTCAGGAGTAATGGTCATTGGTAATGGGTTATTGGTAATGGGTCATGCGTGAAGAGCCAGCCGCGTAGTAAGTAATTTTCCCATAATCCATTACCGATTACCTATTCCTGACTCGCTGCCATTGCCCGGATAATGTCTCCACGGGTAACAATGCCAATCACTTTACCGCTGGCATCGGTTACCGGCAAGCGACGATACCCGTCTGCGTGCATCATTTGTGCGGCTTCGCGCAAGGATTTTTCTGGATGAACGCTCACCACTTGTTCGGTCATCACTTCCTTAACGGTTTGCCCCAGCGCTTTGTGCAAGTCTCGCTCGTACTTGGTGGGATTTTCTAAGTAAATCACGCTATCGAGGAACATGATATAGGCTGGGGGATTAACCCCCGATTCCTGCCACATTAAGTCGGTTTCCGAGAGAATGCCGATTAGTTTGCCGGTTTCATCCACTACCGGCAAACCGCTGATGCGACGAGCCGCGAGAATTTTAATCGCTTCGTTTAGAGGCGTTTCGGGCCGCACGCAGATGGGATCGCGGGTCATCACATCGGCAACGGTATTAGGCATCATTGGCTGTTTTCTCTTGTAAGTCCTCTGTATTAATTGTATGAAATTACAGGACACAAGGTTTATCGGGTTTTTTAACTGGGCGCAACACCACATTGTCGGGGCACGGCATCCGGAAAACTTTGAGTTGATGACAAAACTTACTTTAGCCTTAGCCCCTACCCCGTTGATTCTCATGTTGCCCACCCCACAAGAATTTTTTCGGCTTTGTGGGATGGGGCGATCGCACGCGCCGATGTATGCGTGAGCGCCTGCGTGCCTCCAGGCATATCAGGGCTACATTATCGCCCAGTGAGGTCGAATGCGATCGTCAACTGAGGGTTGGCAGCCGCATTCCGCACCTTCAACTGTCACCAGGGGGTGTTTTTTATAGCACTATTAGTTTGCGCCGAACGGCTTCCATGCAGAGGGCAACGCGGGTACTGGTATCGTTTTCATCGAGATAGCAGATGCCTAGTTTTGCCTTTAGGCGTTGTACGCAATTCTGGATGGTTTTCAACGATAAGTTCAAGCGCTGGGCGATCGCTTTATCGGTCAGAGACTCGCGACACAATAACATCAGCACTTGCATCTCTCGTTCGTCTAAATCGATGCTGTAACGCAGTTCTCTGGGAATCTCTAGTTTACCATCCAAGGCATGTCTGACCCCATCTAAAAATGCTTTCCGTCGTTCCAATTTACTGACGACGACAAACCCTCCCTGGTGGCGGCTGATCGATTTGGTCAGCGGCTTTAAATATCCATACTCGCTGGTATAAATCAGGATATTCAGCATCGGATAGTCCTGAAAAATCTGTTGCAACAAGGCGAGGCTGGCTTGCGCCGATTGTTCGCCCGTCGCGGTTCCAAATAACAGATCGATGATGACGAGATCGGGGGTTTCTAACTCGAGACGTTCTAATACTTCGTTATGAGTATTAGCCATCTCACAAATTGCTTCTGGCTCTAACTTTTGCAAAAACAGATAGTTGTTCTGCGCGACTTCTGGGTGATCTTCGAGGATCAGAAACAGAGGAGGTTTAGATTCCATAGCCTCCAAGCATAACTGGAACTGGTTTTAAGTAGTTAGGCGCGATTAAACGTTTGGTGGGTCTTGCTTACCAAAAAGCTATAGCGGATTGCACTCGAATGAGGTACACCGAAGGAATGCGCGAGCGGCACCCTTAAGGGTGCCCGCACACCGCTGTCGAAGCGATAACGCTTTCCCT
>DNGJ01000263.1:0-14796 GCA_003486305.1 Cyanobacteria bacterium UBA11371 | reverse complement strand
GCGGCTGCAAGCCGCTGTAAAACGTAGATGCAGCAATAATTACAGACAATGCTCGCCCTATAAATCCCTTGACTTTATTGACGCCTACCTACTTATTTATCCTAGTCCGAAAAGCTGTCTGGAGGCTATAAGTTTGGTTGTCTCCCTGCTCACATCTTGCACCATTGTCAACAAGCCTTGAAAAACTGGGTTTATTGATGAAATATCTACGCTTTCAAGTTTAGCTATTGGCAAGAAACTAAGGTGTTAGCCGTGGTGGGAAAATTGAGGCTAACAAAGGTTGAACGAGTTCAACTAATTAAACGCTTGATGCCAAGAGAGTTGTATTCGCATTCCTCCCTCGGACAAAGCAACGCACTCAAAACTTCCATTGGGAAGTTCCGAGGCAATTATTTTCATCAATTTCATCCCGTAGCCGCCCCGCTTTTTTGGCCTGGTTGAAGCCTCGAAGACTGAGGGATCTATTTTTGCTCCATCGTTCTCAATCGTTAGAGTACAGTGCCGAGCTTGCTGGCACAAGCTCACCTGCACCTGCGTGGCAGTTCCGTGAGGGGGTTGGGCATGGCGAATGACGTTATGAATCGCTTCACAAAAGAAATGGTAAATATCCTCGCGGGCTTCAATCCAGAGACTGTTAGATTCCGGTTCTTCTAGAGGTTGCAACTGTTGAATAACTCGGAGGTTGAGTTCTCCAGAGTTGACCAGTTGTTGTAGCTTTGCCCGAATGCCAATGTCTAATCCCGCTTTTAATTCCGGTGTGATTTCTAGGGTAATGGCGCGAGCTTGATTAAGCTGTTGGCGCAGGTTATGCCCTAAGCTTTCCAGTCGATCTAAAACGGGGTTAAGATTTAACGCTTCTCCATTAAACTGAAGCATTTCTAGTCGATCCATGACCAGCTTCAATTCTTGCAGGGGGCCTTCGTGGATATTAGCAGCAATCCGATGTAGCATTTTTTTCGCTTGGGAGATTGCCGCCGCTTGCTCTATAGAATGCAGGCGATCGATTTCACACTGTTGCTGGTCGATTAGGTCTTTTTGGACACCCAAGAGTAATGAGATAAATACAGACACGCTGGTTGCAGCCCAGGTAACTAGGGGCATGGTAGTGGGTAGAATCCAGCCCTGTCCAAACAGCACAACGCCGATCAGACCAAACCCACTTAATCCCAAGATGGGATAGAGCCAATACCAGTATCGCTTTCTAGCACGACGGTCAAGCTTACCAAAGACTATCCATTGGCTAATCAAGATACCGCCCAATACAATCAGGGCTTTTTGCAGCCAGCTGGGAACTATTCGCGCAAAAGATCCCGTTAGCAAACTCGCTAGCAGGTTGGCTTGTGATTCGACTGCGGGCATGAGTTCGCCAAAAGGAGAGCGAATTGCAAAGGCATCAGGGTTATTAGTCTCTGAAAATCCCACCAGGACGATTTTGTTGCGGACTTCTCGAAGCGATGAGCTGTTGCTCAAAATGGATTGAGCTTCAAGGGTGGGGAAGGTTCCCGTTGCTCCCCAAAAATGAATTTGAATCGGCGTCTGGGGCGTTTGGAGAAGTTGCTTGTGGGGTTTAAATTTCTTGAGGGTGAGTAAGGCTGCTGAATCGAGGGCTTGGATGCGATCTAAATTGTGGGTGAGGGTAAATTGTCCAGATAAACTCGCTTGACGAGCGGTACTGCGGATACTCTGAGGATGTTTGGCTTCTGGCTCGTATTCAGCAAAGCCTAGAATCGACTGGGGTGGAAACAGGGGTTTGCCTTTGTCGGTTGAGGGTAGGAAATATTCGTAATTGCGCCATTCGGTAGGGTGGAGTCCGGTGGCGCTGGAGGTGGGGAGGACTAGGACAATGCGCGAACTCTGCCGTTGAACGAGGGTTTTGATCGGGTTATTGGGATGATCTGAGGTTTGCACCCAATTCGGCAGTAAGTTCAGCACCACCACCGCTGCATCTGCGTCGAGGAGACGATTGACGAGGTTGCTATAAATAATCGGTTCGTTGGCTAATCCCCAGGTTTTTAAGTCTGCTTGCGTGATGGTGACTAGGACGATTTCTGGAGGTGGGGTGCGGGGATGGTTGAGGCGGATTAGGCGATCGCTTTGCCACAGATCCAGTTGTTGAATCAGGGGAAGTTCGGATAGAAGAATGCTCCACAATAGGCTCCAGCCGATGCCGAGCCAGAGGGCGGTGCGGGTCTAGGAAACATGGTTAACAATACCCGCAGACTAATCAAAGAATCAACCGTTATTGCAAGTGAAATCAAGGCACTAGCTGCCCAGATTTGGGGGTAGCCGATTTTGTAGCCGCGTCACACATCTAAAATAGTGCGATCGCGTATCTCGTAGCGATCGCAGATCTTGTAGGGTGCTTTACGCTTCGTTAACGCACCATCAAATCTACCCCTATCATTAATTCGGTGGGTTAGCAATAGCGTAACCCACCCTACATTTTAGGTTGATGTTAACAACGTATTAGGTTTGTTGGCTAATCCCCAGGTTTTTAAGTCTGCTTGGGCGATCGCGCTATTATTATTCCCCAGTTAAGTCGAACGCGATGACAAACTCAGCGTGGGGAATCAATCGCTGCAAGGCGATCAAATGCCCTTGGGCATCGCTGCGATTGCTCCCGCGACGGTAATGCGCTGCATGTTAGGCAATTTGCGGACAATTGCCCACGGGAAACGAGACGCAAGGGTAGCGCCGTTGCAATTATGAGTCATAATCAAAATCCTCAGTAGCAGATTTGCATCCGTCAGTAGTGCATAAATTATGCTGACGGGTTAACTATGCAATGAGACACTGAAGAAAGGGCTGACTGTCATAGTTTGCCCCCTTTTTTGTGTCCTTCAACTAGCAGTTTATTGCCAGTCACACCTTTTGTCAAGCAGTAAACTGCTAGCAATTTACTGCCGCCATGAAGTCAAACGAGCAACCTACTTTGAAGTCACTGCGAGAAAGAGCCAATCTAACGCAGCCGGAGTTAAGTCGCCGAATGAATGTAGGAATTCGGATTATCGGTGATTGGGAAAGAGGAGAATCGATTCCTCGGTTTGATCGCGCGGTTGCTTTAGCCCGCGAGTTGGGAGTGTCCCTCAAAGTCCTGGCAAAATCGATGGGGATAGATGTGGGGGATTTAGTTAACGATACCCCAGAGGAGCGATCGCCATCTGATCGCGAAGCTAACCCATGACTAATGACTAATATCATGTCTGGTCGATTACCCGTAATCAGAAGCCGGGACACGGCATGATTAACGTTATCTGTTTATCTGAGATATCTCTCATGCCGTGTCCCTACGCAACTACGCGGTGAGATTTTTTTATTATGGGCAATTCAACGGACATAATATTAGCAATTAGCAATTAGCAACTGAGATTAACTAATGACTAAAATCGGTTTCGCAATAGGCACAGAGGATGTCGATACAATTAGCGATCGCTCCCAAATGAGCTATTTCATATCCATGAGTATTCTGGGTAGGAAAACTCAAGCAGGCGGCGCGAGAAACGTGACCGAATTTCATCGCAATCGAAGCGTCGCTGCCAAAACCGCTAATAGTTGCTAGTTGTACGGGGATGTTTTTTTCTTTTGCTACTCGTCGCAGTTGTTTGTTTAGGTTTTCGTCGTAAATTCCGTATCCATCTTGGGATAGAATTACGGGCGCTTCCCCATCTTCGATGGGATATTCCTGAGAAAGGGGACAAATTTCCAGGGCAATTAAGGCATCTAAGCGCTGATTGTTGGTGAAGTAAAGCGCCCCAATTGCGCCGACTTCTTCTTTTGCCGATGCTACCAAATAAATATCGACGGCAGGTTGTTTTACCTGTTCGGCGACGGCTAATAAAATCGCGACCGAGGCTTTATTATCAAGCGTATAACTGGCGATATAATCTTTTAATCGCAAAGGTCGTTTGCGATGTTTACCGATTACCATGCGGGTTCCTGCTCGAATTCCAGCGGTTTTTAGTTCTTCTAGCGTGCATTTAGTTTCCACCCAAGCATCTTCCCATTTGAGGGGTTTATCTTCTTGTTGCGCTTTTTGGGGTGATTCGTGGGAGACGTGGCGCGAACCAAAAGAAAGAATACCGCTGATGGTTTCGTTATCTCCCAATAAGTCTACAACGCCCTCGCCGTAAACCCAAGGAAATGCGCCGCCTAACCTGCGGACTTCTACCCGTCCGCGATCGCCGATGGTCTTGACAATTGCGCCAATTTCGTCTTTGTGGGCGGTGATAGCGTAAGCTCTGGTAGAATCTTTGCCTGGGAGGTGTGCGATCGCATTCCCCGCTGCATCTAGCCAAGCTTTTACTCCCAGCGCTTCAAATCGACGCATTAACCATCGATCGATTTGAACCTCATCGCCACTGGGAGAATGGTGCAGCACTAATTCTTCGATTGTATTAAACAGGTCGTCGTAGTTTGGGGAAGACATAGGATAGATCGGAGTTAGCAATTAGCCATTAGCAATTAGCCATACACAATGTTAACTTTTTCATCCTTCATACTTTTTTGTCAAGGTTTTGCCACTCAGCACTAACTGTTTAAAGTCTTCTAGTGGCAAGGGACGACTAAATAAGTACCCTTGGATTTCATCACACTGATACTCGTGTAAAATCGCCAGTTCTCTTTCATTTTCCACCCCTTCAGCAATGACTTTTAGCTTCAGTTGATGCGCCATTGATATCAGTGCTTTTGTAATTGCTTGATTCTTGATATTTCGATCTAAATTACGTACAAAACACTGGTCTATCTTTAAAATATCAAACGGAAAGTGCCGCAAATAATTTAAAGAAGAATAGCCGGTGCCAAAATCATCAATCGCAATTTTAATTCCCAAACCTTTTAAGGCATTTAATCTCTGTATTGCCGCTGGAATATCTTCGATCAACATGCTTTCTGTCAACTCTAATTCGATAGATTTGGGAGCGATGCCTGCGTTTAATGTAATTTGGATTAATTGTTGGCGCAGATCCCATTTCCTAAATTGAAAAGTCGATAGATTAACCGCTACTCCGATCCAGCCTAATCCAGTTTTATTGATCGTATAAATATGCTGAGAAGCAGTTTTTAAAACCCATTCCCCGATGGGTTCAATTAAACCAGTTTCCTCAGCCAAGGGAATAAATTGACCGGGAGAAACGAAACCCCGATCTGGATGATGCCAGCGCAAGAGTGCTTCAGCGCCGACAATTTTACCAGTTACAAGATTGACTTTTGGTTGATAGTAAAGCTGGAGTTCTTGTCGTTCTAAGGCATGGCGCAGGTCAGTTTCTAAGGCAAGATCGTTAGAGTAACTCTTATTAATGACTGGTGTATAAAACTCATAGCGATTTCCGCCTTGTTGCTGGGCGTAATTCATGGCTTTTTTGCTTTTAGTTAGTAATTGTTCGAGTTGACAACCATCGCGGGAATAGATCGCAATGCCGATGCTAGCTGTGATAAAAATTTCTTGTTCGTAAATCAAGAAAGGTTGGGAAAAAACTTCTAAAAGTTGCTGGGCGGCATTGCTGACTTCAGTTTTGCACGCTACTGGCTTTAGAACAATGGCAAATTCATCATCGGCGTTTAAACGCGCCAGCACCCCGCAATTGCTAAGATGAGCAGTCAGTCTGTGGGCTACAAACTTGAGTAACAAATCGCTTTTTTCATATCCCAAACTATTACTGAGACGCTGGAATCGATCTAAGCGCAAACAAATAACGGGAGCAAACAAAGAGGGAATATTTCGCGTTTTACCATTAATATCTTGCAGGGGAGGGATGGAATTAACGATGCGCTCAAACTCTTTTTGCAGTAACAAGCGATGGGGAAGGTAAGTGAACCTCTCGCATCCCATTAACTGGTCTAAATGCTCTTGAATAACATGGAGTTGAGCGGCGTGACGCGCTATCATTGCTTTGTCTGCTTGATGCCTTTTAATCGCAATCTCAATCGTTGTCCACATATCCTGGGGTTTAAACGGCTTGACTAGGTAACCGTAGGGTTCTGTCTGCTTTGCCCGTGCTAAAGTAGTTTTGTCTGCATAAGCAGTCATGTAAATAATTGGTATTCCCAACTTGTGACGAATTTGCCCTGCTGCTTCTACGCCGTCAATATTTCCTGAGAGCATAATATCCATCAACACAATATCGGGATGAGTCGCGGTAGCTTCTAGAATGGCATCTTCGCCACTTTTGGCAAATCCTGCCACTTCATAGCCTTGCTGCTTCAAATTTCTTGCCAGGTTTTCTGCTACTATCGGTTCGTCTTCTACAATCAAAATTTTGATTGGAGTGGCTTGAGTATTTTGAGCAACCAAAGTCATCATGAGTACCTACTTATGGTAATGCAAAAATTCTTGATGCGCCTCCCTGGTCTACCTGGGTGCGTGCGGACTTTTTTCTCTTTCGTTTGAAGCGCTACGTCTAGAGGAAGATGAAAAATTTAAGATGACGGATGACAATGGAGTTGGTTGTATTCCTTGCCTTCGCTTCCTCCGGCTGCGCTTGGTTTAAATTCTCTGTCAAAAATAATTTAGTTTCATAAATTCGGCTCCCTCTTTTGAACTTGAACGACACAAAACCTTAGCAGACAAACAATTTATAACTCAAAATCTCGGTTTATACAAAAGTTCAAAGAAACTAAAACGAAAGAAGGTTCCGTTTGTGCCATTGAACTTTACCTTAGCTTTTAATTGCTTTGAGAGAATATGCACTAGCTTCAATCCCAGGGAGGGGGAATTTTGCCAGTCAAAGTCAGCCTGGATGCCAATGCCATTATCCCAAATTGTCAGGTGTAACTGCTCGGTTGCATCTTGATGTAATGCGATGTGGACTTTGCCGCACCGATTGTGTGGGAAGGCGTGTTTAAAGGCATTGGTGACTAATTCATTGAGCAGCAAACCACAAGGAATTGCTGTTTCTATATTTAATGGTACTGACTCTACCTCAATCTTAAGTATAATCCTGTTAGCATTGGAGTTATAGGACGAGTATAGATTGCCAACTAAACGATGGATATATTTGCCCAAATCGACTTTGGCTAAGTTTTCAGACTGGTAAAGCTGCTCGTGGATGAGTGTCATAGTGTGGATGCGATTTTGACAAAGGGTAAAGACTTCGAGCAGTTTTGGATCTTGGATGGCGTCGGATTGCAAATCTAGCAAGTTAGCCATGATGTGGAGGTTATTTTTAACGCGGTGGTGTATTTCTTTGAGCAAGATTTCTTTTTCGTGGAGGGATGCTTGCAGTTGTGCTTCGCTAATTTTGCGTTGGGTGATATCGCTGCAAACGCACAGAAGACGGGGTTGTCCGTCGAGTCGGATGATTTGCGCGGAGATTTCTATAGCCTTTGTTGTACCCGCGCGGTGTCGGAATTGAGTTTCAAAGTTATGTACGGCGGCTTTTTGGCGCAGGATTTGGATAAATTGGATGCGCGATCGCTCGTCTACCCAAAGATTTAACTCTATACTGCTCTTACCAATCAATTCTTCTTTGGCGTAGCCCAAAATCTGAGAAATACTTTCATTCACCTCGATAAAGCGTCCCTCTTCTAAGGTGCTAATCGCCATCCCACTTGGCGAAGACCAAAACGCTTTGAAAAACTTTTCTTCTGATAGTTTTAGCTCCGCTGTGCGTTCTTCCACGTGCTTTTCCAACTCTTTGTTTGTTTTTTCCATCGCTTCAAACCCAGCTTTTAACTGTTGGATCATGAGATTAAACGAATCGGCGAGAATTTTTATCTCTTTAATTCCTTGCACTTTTATTTCTTGGTTTAACTCCCCATTAGCAATAGCACAAGCAGCTTGACTTAATTGGAGAATTGGATCGGCAATCTGGCGCGCGATCGCGCTTCCTAAATAGATTGACACAACTAAAGCTGCCAAACATAACACAAAGGCGTTTATTTGAGCCAGATTTTGCCATGACAGCCATTGTATCAAAGCGATCGCTCCTAAGATTTGCAACGCAAAAGGTACCGTCAGCAGCAGATGCAACGGGAGTACCTCAAAGTACAACTGGATGCGGCGACGCAGCAATAAAACTTTCATCTCGATCGTTTATCAGTTAGCTATTTGTAAATTACCCATTTTTACTCAAAAAATTGTTATGTTTTTGCTAGTATTCCAATTAAGTTGTTTAATTTGGTTTTAATCTAAACTATAACAATTTTTCATTATACTAATGATATAAATATTCGATATAAAAATATATAAGTTAACCAACATATATAATTATAATTATACCTTTGGATATAATTGCAGATATATGTAAAAAATAGCTGGCGTATATAGTCTGTGATAAATTATTCAATTTAACTGCGATCGAAACCAAAGGAGTTAGGATGTTAGTAAATTTTTTTTATAAAAATGGGGAGCTAAAAACATACCTACTAATATTTTTGTTCTTTGTTGGGCTTATAGCACTCGAGTATTCCACTTCTCCGAGATACGTGGTTGGTTATCTATACACGATACCAATTTTATTAGCGAGTTTGCGGTTAAGCAGACGGGCAACGTTGTTAATAACCATAGTTGCAGTCGTTGCAACGCTATCAGATCTTTTACGTCCCGGAGTTACCATTATTACGGTAGCTAATCGGTTGACTGCCGTTGTAGCATTAGTAATAACCGCTGTATTAGCTGGACTCAGACGACAACGCTACGAACAAGTAATCTCTTATCAAAAACAGCAATTACGAATGCAAAAGCAGTTAGCTAATATGCGGGAAGATTTTATTACTACATTAACCCACGAGCTTAAAACACCGCTTTTAGGTGCTGTTGAAGTCGTTGACTCGCTGCAAGCGGGAAGATTTGGCGAAATCGTGCCAGAGCAGCTACAAGTGCTGCAACTGCTCGAGCAAAGTCAGCGCAACAGTTTAAATCTTTTGGAAATGATGCTGGATGTTTATCACAACGACACTCAGGGGCTGATTTTACGCTGTTTTCCAGTTAATTTAGTTGAGATAATTCGCGAGGCAATTTCCAATCAAGAAGAACAAGCAACGAGTCGCAACGTGCAGGTAAATTTTGAAATTAAAAATAATCTTACATTTGCCTGGACTATGGGGGATGCACGGCAATTACAGCGGGTGGCGATCAACTTACTGACTAACGCGATTAACTATGCCCGACGCGACGGGGAAGTTAAAATTTTGCTGGAAACATCTACCCGTGGATATATTGTTAGCTTTTTAGACGATGGATTGGGAATTGCTGAAGACGAATTGCCCGATGTATTCGATCGTTTTTACCAAGGAAGGAGCGATCGCCACGGGTTAAGATTGGGTTTGGGTCTTTACCTGAGTCGTCAAATTGTTCAAGCCCACGGTGGTAAAATTTGGGTCGAGAATCGCGCCGAGGGGGGAGGGAAATTTAGCTTTGAATTACCAAGCTGCCAGGTTTCAGCTTAAGGAGTTGTTAGTAAAAAAAGCTGCTTTAAACAAGAAAATGACCAATTCGCTTCGCATTCTGTTAGTTGAAAAGGATGAATTGTATCGCTTGGGTTTACGTATAGGTTTGCAAATCGAAGGGCTAGCAGTAGTAGCAGAAGCTACAGATGGCGAAATGGCGGTGCGGCTAGCGAGGGAAATGCAGCCTGATGTGGTAATCTTGGATCTGGGTTTGCCTGGTATTGGCGGGATAGAAGCTTGTCGCCAAATGAAGCAGCAGCAATCCGAATTGCCGATTTTAGTTTTAACTTCGCGCTTCCAAAAGTCATTAATTGTGCGGTTAATTGAAGTAGGCGTGCAGGGATTTTGTCTTAAAGGCGTATCGGCAAAAGTTTTAGTGCTGGCGTTGCGAAGTTTAGCCGCTGGTGCTTCCTGGTGGGATGAAACTGGATCGGCACAAATTCGCGAATTTTTTTTGAACTATCAATCTAGTTCAAACTCAAATGCAACTCAAGTTACCCTAGCTAATCCTTTGACGAAGCGGGAACAAGAGGTGCTGACGCTGCTAGCAATGGGTAAAACAAATCAAGAGATTGCCCAAATGCTGTATATTACTCCCGGTACGGTAAGGCTGCACGTCCATTCTATTTTGCAAAAGTTGGAGGTGCGCGATCGCACGCAAGCTGCTCTCGTCGCTCTCCAAAATAATCTCGTTGACGTCACTCTGATTCGAGAGTTTAAAAACGAGTAGAAATTAGAAGGGAAAAACCCGGTTTTTTAGACAATACCTTCGCCAATTTTCTGCAACGCCAAGATCCCCCAGCCTAAAGGCTGGGGCTACACAAACAAAGCCCGCCTGCGCGGGCTTAAATTCTTGCAGCCCGCGAAGGCGGGCTTTGAATGCAATAGCGACACCCTTAAGGGTGTCGGATTTTGGCGAAGGTGTTGTTAGAGAAATTGGGTTTCTGTGTTTTATATCAAGTTTGGTTGCATCGGTATTGTATCGGGCACCGGCGGGTTTATATAGATTGTCTGTTACTTGGCTAAATTGTCTGTAAAACCCGCCCCTACAACACCGTTAAATATGCTCCACAGGATGCTTAAGGACATGATATTACTCACACAATTGACTGGTTAAGGCATTATAAACAGGCGTGATTGGAGGAAAAAAGTCTGCGATCGGATCGATAATAATATATTTATTCTGTCCTGTTTCTTCGTGGCGATCGACCATGATATTTTTCTGATTGAGGCTCCAAATTTTTATGCCTTTTTTGAGCAATCTTTTAAATAAATAAACCGCTTGAATTTTTAAAAGTTGACGATGTTTTTTAGCATCTAAATATAAATGCAATGCGAATCTATATTTTAATTTAATTTCTGCCAGGGTTGGGATGCCAAATACTCGACAAAATTCTTCGCTGAATCCTGCTTTTGTATCGCCCAATACTAACCCGGATTTGACGCGGTGCATGAACAGGATTTGTTTAAAATGATCGTTGGGTTTGCGGGTTTGAAAATGACAATATACCGGACAAATTTGCAGGATATTTCTTTCTGCTGGATTCAGTTTTTTCTCGAATTCCCGCTCGAGTTGAATGCTGCGGTAAAATTGTTTTCTCAAATCCTCGGCGCAGGGTTTTCCTTGCGAGCATTTTAGCGCTAAGTTTGGGTAAGGAAATATGCCAAAATCTTCATTTCTACCGATAACGTGAATGCCTTTATTAACGTGGTCTGGATATGCACTAATATTATATAAATCTAGGTCTTTAGCGAGATGGGAATTGAAAAATTGCAGTTTGTCTATAAATTCGGTCATATTACCATAGCGATCGCTCAATTTTTCATAAATCTCTTGATGCAAGTCAATCGTCACCCGCCCTTGATTCCAGGTTTGAATTTGGTTCATAACTTTAATGGGTATTGGTTTTTATCAATATAACTGAAAGCGATCGCCTCATAAAACTTATAAATTACAGATTGACAAAAAGACATAAATAATATAAAATCCGGTTACATTTGAATAATTAGCTTTCTCGGTAATTGGTAATTGGTAATTGGTAATTGGTAATTGCAAGAAAAGCCCTGAGAGGGTTGAATAATTCCGATGCAACCGGAAACAATATAACGTATTCAAGCGAGCAATGGCAGCAATTCCTCTGTAGGGGCGGGTTTTACCAATCAATCTGTTCAACCATGAAATAGGCAATTTTTACCCGCCCCTACTAAAAATCGTTGGCGCGTCGGATTCATATCATGTTCGGTGGGTGACATCGGTATCGTATCCGGGGCGGGTTTATTTAAATTGTCTCTGAAACCTATGACTTGTCTGTAAAACCCGCCCCTACAGATCAAAAAAACTTGCACTACTAAAGCTAGCGGACATGATATTAATTCTGTCGCATTTCCTGTGCGGTGATACCAGAAGCTGTATTGTTGGCGTACTTTATATATTGTGCGATATAGAAGTCTGTCGGATGTTTAATTGATTGGACTGATTCAAGCGCACTCATCGCTTCCCACCATTGCTGAAGTCGCACGCATTCGGATGGTAAGTCAAAACCGCGATAATGTTCTAAGATAGGAAACCGTTCAAACCAAGGGTAAAATGCTAGATCGATAAGACTGAGAGATTCACCCAACCAATAAGCGCCATTGCTGGATAATTTGCCAATGCCTTCTTGTTCCATAAATAGTAGATGATGGTGTAATTCTTGCGCCCATTGCTGTTGTTTTTCTTGCTCTTGAGCGAGCAATAATTTATAGAAGGCGGGGGTGAATTTAGTATTGGCAAAATCAATCCAGATGCGAGCGATCGCTTTCTTCCCCGCATCACTTGGCATCAATGGTTTTTGCGTAAAAACCTCATCCAAATATTCGTTGATAATCGTTGATTCCCAGACAATGTTATCCCCGTGTTTAATAACTGGAACTTTGCCATAAGGCGAGATAGCAGTAAACCAATCTGGCTTATTTTCCAAGTCAATTTCGGTTAACTGAAAGTCTACGTTTTTTTCCAGCAATGCCAGTCGGGTACGATGGGCATAGGGGCAAACGGTTGCACTGTAGAGTTCTATTTCAGCCATAATTACAACATTTTTTCTAGGAATTGCTTGGCGCGATCGCATTTCGGATTGCTAAAGAATTCCCGTGGGGGAGAATCTTCCGCCAGTTGCCCTTGATCTAAGAATAAAATCCGATTGGCGACTTCGCGGGCAAACCCCATTTCGTGGGTGACGATAGCCATTGTAATGCCAGTTTTGGTGAGGTCTTTCATTACTTCTAGCACTTCGTTGACCATTTCCGGGTCGAGTGCCGAGGTGGGTTCGTCGAATAACATTATATCGGGTTTCATGGCGAGACTGCGCGCGATCGCTACCCGTTGTTTCTGTCCCCCCGATAATTGCGAAGGATAAGCATTTGCTTTTTGGGATAACCCCACTTTTTCTAGCAGTTCCATTCCTTCGCGCCGCGCTGTTTCTTTTGGTACTTTCTTCACTTTAACTGGCGCATACGTGACGTTTTTCAGTACCGTCATGTGCGGGAACAGATGGAAATGCTGAAACACCATGCCGATATTTTGACGGACTTTCATAATATCAGTTTTCGGGGCTGTAATATCTGCCCCTTGAATATAAATTTTCCCCGCCGTTGGCATTTCGAGTAAATTCATGCACCGCAAGAAAGTTGACTTACCCGATCCCGAAGGACCGATAATTGCCACAACTTCCCCGTGTTTAATTCCCGTGGAAATTCCTTGCAGAACTTTGAGGTTTCCAAAGTCTTTATGGAGGTTTTCCACTTTAACTGCTGCGTTGTAATCTTCGTTCGAGTACATAGCCACTCCAAGTTAAAACCATGACCATTACATAATAAATTGCCCCGGCAAATAGTAGGGGTTCAAAGTAAATATATTGTTCTGCCCCTACAATTTGAGCGCGACGTAACAAGTCAGTCACGCCAATCACTGAAACCAAAGATGAATCTTTTAGCAATGCAATTGTTTCGTTGACCAGCGCAGGCAGAATATTTTTAAACGCCTGGGGTAAAATAATATCACTCATCATTGGTCTGTAGGGAACTCCCAAAGATAAAGCTGCTTCCCGCTGTCCTTTATCAATTGCCAGAATACCGGCGCGGATGGTTTCAGAAACGTATGCCCCGGAGTTGAGGGTAAATGTAATTACGCCTGCTAATAGTGCCGGAATATTGTAACCAGTTAATTGCGGCGTTGCGTAATATACTAACGCAATTTGCAATAGCAGGGGCGTACCTCGAAATATTGAAGTGTAAACGGTTCCAAACCAATACAGAAACTTGTTCGAGGAGATTTTAAATAAAGATAAAATCGTCCCCCAGATGAAGCCACAAAATAACGAGATGGCGGTGAATTGTAACGTTACTAATATCCCTTGCAGGATGAAAGGAATGCGCGGCGCTATCTTGGCGAAAGGTAGGACATTGGAACTGGTGGCGGGTTCGGTTTTGCCTTGATTTTCAAACCATTTTTTGATTAACCTTTCGATTTCACCGCTTTGCTTCATTTCTGCTAAAACGCGGTTGAAATCAGCAACTAAACGGGAATTTTTGGGGAATGCGATCGCCGACCCTGCTTCTTCACCACTACTGGGAATCGTATTAAATTCCAAATCCGGGTTATTGGCTATAAATCCCCTGGCAATTGTATCTTCAATCACCGCCGCATCGATTCGCCTCGCCTTAACTTCTTGAACCAAATCGCCGGTTTTATTCAGTGCTACAAGTTGGACATTTTTAAATTCTTTTGCCGTTTTTTCTTGCGTCGATCCTAACTGGACGCCGACCTTTTTCCCTGCCAAATCTTCCGGCGTTTTCAGATTGCTGCCTTTTCGGGTAACAATTGTATTTTTAGCTTCGTAATAAATCTCGGAAAAATCTACATTTTTTTTGCGTTCTTCGGTAGGAGTCATCCCCGCCATTGCAAAGTCAGCCCGCCCCGACTGCAAGGCGGGAATAATTCCGCTAAAATCTGTATCTTTTATTTCCAAATCGTAGCCGAGTTGGTTGGTAATATATTTAGCAATATCCACGTCAAAGCCGATAATATCACCTTTGCCGCTGGCGGTATCTCTAAACTCATACGGGGGATAGTCCGCCGATGTCACCATGACTAATTTTTGTCTGGCATTTCCTTGCTGTGCGATGACGCCGCTAATATCTCCAAAGAATGCGGCGAGCAAAAAGGCGACGCAAAATAAAACGAAGAATAGCCATCTCCGGTTTGGCATTGTTAGTATTTTCATAGAAGATTAGATAATAAACCATTAGTAATATAACTATAGTAGGCGAGCAACTATCTTAAGGCTTAGATTTGGAGCGATAAACCCGGTTTTTTGAACAATACCTTCATCAAAAAACCGATACCCTCAAGGGTATCGCTATACAAACAAA
>DNGJ01000262.1:3581-9075 GCA_003486305.1 Cyanobacteria bacterium UBA11371 | reverse complement strand
GGGCGGAGCGGGGGAAAGGAGGGGGGGGCAAAGATCCAACCAAAAGGCGTTCCCAGGCAGAGCCGTGGAAACGAGGGGGGGGCAAAGATCCAAAGTTCCCCCCAATGCATTGGGGGCTAGGGGGGATCTTAGCTAGTAGTAGTTTCGACCAAACTATTAGACTGTGGAATATTGAGCATAAAACTTGCTTGAAGGTACTTACAGGACATAGCGATCGCATTCCCACCCTAGCATTCCATCCCAAGGTCGAAATCCTCGCGAGCGGTAGTGACGATTGCACTATAAAACTATGGAATATTACTGAAGGAAATTGCTGCAATACCCTAACTGGACACAGTGGAAGAGTAGGAAAGGTAGCATTTAATGCTGATGGTAATCGATTGCTCAGTGCGAGTGTGGATGGGACATTAAAAATATGGGATGTTAATACAGGGGAATGCTTACAAACGCTGCAAGGACATGCAAACTGGGTAATGGGCGCGGCTTTTTTCCCTGATGGGCGTAAAGTTGCTAGTGGGGGATGCGATCGCGCGATCAAAATTTGGGACAGCCATACAGGAGAATGTTTACATACCTTAACAGGTCATACAAACTGGATCTGGACAGTTGCAATTAGTCCAGACGGTCAAAAACTTATTAGTGCAAGTGAAGATGAATCTGTCCGGATTTGGAATCTTGAGACTGGAAATTGTATCACCACACTAAAGCCCAAACGTCCCTATCAAGGGATGCAAATTGCTGGAGTCACAGGGTTAACTCCGGCTCAAGAAACAATGTTAAAGGAACTTGGGGCGATATGAAACATCTGCCAGCCGATTTTGTAGGCGAACCTTCTAGAAAGTTTTTCGTTCCTCGATCTGTTATTAAAACCAGTCGCGAGGAAATTACCGATCTGCGGTTAATGGTTCGCAAATATGTCAAGAATAGTAACGGAGATTGGGAATTAATTGCACAAGATGCTAATGAATTACCTGCGGGATTGCAAGGTTATATTTTCACCGTTGGTGCGCTGTTTCAGGCTCAAGATCGCCCCCAGGAAGACGGTACGCAACTTTATACAGGCGATGGGATGATTTATCGCTTGGGATTTGAACAAGGTCAGGCAATTTTGAAAACCAGAATTGCCAAAACTCCTTGCTATTATGCCGATTTAGCAACTGCTGGAGACAGCAATCGATCTGTTTGGGCACCTCAAACGGAATTTGCCAAGCGACATCGGATATTTTCTTATTTTGCAGCATTTCGGAATGGGGGACCGAGCCGTTTCAGTATACTTTTGGGTGGCAGAAATCAACTGAATACTGCGCTTTTGAGAGTAGGCGATCGCTTAATAGTCACGATTGATGCAGGTCGCCCTTATGAAATCGATCCCAACTCCCTAGAATTACTCGCACCCATCGGTACCACAAGCTGTTGGCTGGGAATATTCCCAATCATTTCTCGATTAGTCGCTAAGTTTGCTGGTAGTTATCCCTTTGATGTGTACATTAATTCAGCCCATCCAGTTGCCGATACCAAAAAATCTAATAATATTTATGGCTCTACCATCAATGGATTTTTGACTACCAACTATTCGACTGGATATAACGGATTATACCGCAAGCCAGTAAATTGGTTATTCGACCAAATCAATCATATTTCCAGAGGAGGCGCCGCCGCCAAAGAGCAATTTGGACGCTTTACCGACTTAATTTACTACACCTTTGATCGAGCAACCGAATCCCAAGAACCAGAACTGAAACGATGGCGATTAGTTCTAGCAAATAGTCCGCGTAAAGGACAACCCGTCATCGTTGAACAGTCACTTCATCAACTCGCAATAACCGAAGACTTCATCATTCTGGCTGACATCGCCTTCAAAATGGAGTTTTCCCAAATCTTTTCGCCATTCTTGTTCGGGTTTCTCAAACTAAAACTATTTCAAAAATTCTGGTCGTTGGGTGCATGGATTTATGCCAATTTCTTGCGGGCAATTCCGCCTCTACCCAATGGAATTATTTACATCGTCAAGCGCTCAGATTTAGAGAAATATCCAGCTTGTACAGCAGATACAGCACCCACGCCCTTACCAGCTTTGCAAGTTATTTTACCCCACGAAATTTCTCACTTTGCTGCCGATTATAATAATCCAGATGGCAAAATTACACTTCACGTCGGTCATATTAATGGTTGGGATGTGACTGAATGGATTACAAGATACGATCTCTCGGTTCCTTCTCAGCCTTGTTTGCGCTGCGACTTAGAAGGAATGCAAGTTGGTACGACGGATTTGGGAGCTTTAGCCAAGTATGAAATCGATGGCAATACTGGCAAGATCGAGAACATTCATACGATTCGAGATACTAATTTTACTTGGTCGCCATCGATTTATACCCATAGCGAACTAAGTCGCGATGATGCTAACAACCAAGAAACACAAATCAAGAATATTTACTGGCTGTGTTGGGGATTTACTTGGGAACTGATTCCCCAGCGGATTTACGATGCGTACAAGTCGAGAGAATCTAGGACAATTCCGATTGAGAATTTACCTTCAAAAGATCAACCTCTGACTTTGGTGCGGCTGGATACCGAGACAATGACCGTCGCAGATTCCTTTCAGTTTCCACGGGGTTACTTTGTTTCTTCGCCTCAGTTTGTTCCCAGTTCTGAGCCATTACCTGAAGGAGCAGATCCATCGACACATGGCTATATTGTCTGCGTTGTATTAGCTGACAATTTAGACAACGAAGAGCAATCTTGTGATGAATTTTGGGTGTTTCATGCCGATGATTTTCAGAACAAACCCATCTATCGTTTGATCGCTCCATCAAATCGCGAACCATTGAATTTGGCACTAACTTTACACACAACTTGGATGCGCGAGATCGGGAATTACAATCAAACAGGGCGATATGATGATGAAGGCATTCGCCAACAAATCCGCAAAGAATCTGTTAGTCTTGACTACCAGTCTCGGTTAAAACGAGCCAATTCAGTTGTGCATGAATTATTCGACGATATTGTTTACGGGTACTTCCCCTTGCAACTTTCAGAACAAAAAGCTATGAAACGCTTGCAAGAGTCAGATTACAAAATCAGATGCGATTGTCCAATAGCTCGCGAGTGATATCATTTCCGTTGAATTGCCCGTAATAAAAAAACCTCACCCCGTTATGGCGTAGGGACACGGCATCTGACGATATCTCGGATAAACAGATAACGTTAATCGTGCCGTGTCCCGGCTGATGATTATGGGTAATCTTAAGGACATGATATGATATCATTTCCGCTTGCATCGGCATCCTGCGGGGGGCGGGTTTATTAACATCATTCGCTATAGATCAAAGGTTGAGGGTATTACTCGCCCCTACAAGACCATTAATATCTTGTCCGGTTATATCGGTTGCGTTTGGTGAGCTTTCTTGAGCTTTCTTGAGCTTTCTTGAGCTGGGGGAGAAAAAAGCTTTTTCGCTCAATCAACTATATACAACTGATGCTAGGGTTTGCAGCGTCGGGACACGGCGGGCGAAATATTCCGTACAAGTCAACATTTTATGCTTGCCGTGTCCCTACTTGGTCAAATAATATTCTTCTTAATGGAAGCTATATCTACAGTTCCAAAGTTTGTCAATAAAGCAATATTTAAGTTTTCTAGAGAGTGGACGAGCCAGCCAATTTGATTAAAAGCTTGGGTTTCATAGTAAGAAAACAAGATTGAAAATCGCTTTTCTAAATGCGGTTTTACCTTACCAGAAAGCAAGGCTATTTTGAGCAATAAACCCACCGTTTTTAGGGTTCCAAGGTTATTTAACATATCAAAAAAGTATAAATACTCAGGATCTTGCGGATTCGTCACTAAAAAATTAAATAATTGGCTGCAAGTCCGCATGATTAAAAGCTCGTCTATTTTTTTATTGTCGTTTTCGGTTAAGGTGTTTTTTAAGAAATTGTACAAGCGTTGGTTAAAGTGATGCTTGCCATATTTCGCATCGACAGAAGCGATTAAATATTGGTATAAATCTTCTTTGAAGTCTCGATAGGTTCTGGTTATGGTATGGCGACTGAGGAAAATATTTGCTAAGTCTTTATAAGTGTAGGTTTGTTCCGCTTTTCCCACGAATTCCTTGATGGCAAAGTAAAGTTCTTCGTCGGTTAAAAGCGTAGGATTCGGCACGGTTTGCTTCATGTTTGCCGATTGAGAAATAACAATCTCAGGTTGGTAGGAAGGATTGAGGATAATATCTCCAAAAGTATTGCTCCGGGTTTTAGGTAAATTTGTTTTGGGAGCCTGTTGAACTCGCTTAAACAAGTAAGGGATATATTCAGAAAGCTTATTTTCAAATTGCTGCCGATTTTTTTCTTGAATTTGCCGGATCATTTGTCGATGTTCGTAAGAACTGTCTTCGGGCAGCAAATAATGACTATATAAATAAGGATACCGATAAATTAATTGACTTAAGGGTTGATTAGGTTCTGGGTAATGTAGAGTATAGTTGATCTCTACGACGGGTAACAAGCGTTTGAGGATATGATATTCGTCGCTTTGGGTAAAGAAATAAACTAATTCGTGCAAGCGTCGAACAACCCGCGAAGGAGAGGCTTTTTGCTTATACCGCCAAGCCCCATGCTCTAATAATGCTACCAAATCGGCGATCGCATCTTTATATTTAGGGTTCGCTTGCCAGCGGTTGATTAAAATATAGCAGCAACGATTGAGAAAATAGTTAAATTTTGACTCGAGATTTAAAAATGCTATAATTCTATAAAGCGCTGCTTCCACTTCCGATTCCGGATAGCCCATGCCGTCAATAAATAACTTGTTAAAACGTTCGAGTAACTCTGTGGGTGACTTTCTTTTTGATAATTCTAGTAGGTGGTCGTAGAGTAACTGTTCGTCGCTGTTAGTCTTTTCGCGCATGGGTTGGTTTTCAGGGTCTTGTAGTTTTTCTAGTTCCTGATGCACCCAGCTTTGATTAAAAATTAATTGGTAAATTCGATTGTAAACTTTTAATTTACCTTGGTGTTTAACGACTAATCCAGATAATCGCAATTCCATTTTTTCCGGAGTGTCGTCAGCTGGTATTTCGCCCAGATGTAAAATTTGCTGATAAAGCTTTAACAGCTTAACGGTGCTAGCGTTGCGATGCAAAAGGCGCTCGCGGATGGTTCGCAAGTGTTCGGGTTCGTCTTGGGATTCCCAATTTTCCACGATGCGCGATCGCACCAACTCTTCCACCCATTCAGCTTCCCTCCCTTCGCGAATCTGAGAATTTTCCCCTATCGCTAGTTTACAAAGTTTTTGCACCAGAAACGGCTTGCCACCCGTCCAATCTAAAATCGCTTTCAAGACGGCTAAAGGGTTTTTAGTTTTACGGGCTAATCCTTTAGCTAACGGCAAGCTTTCGTGCAGTTGAAATCCGGTTAAATCGATGGCAATACCAATATCAAAAGGCGTGCGATTGGCATCTTGAATTAACTCGCTAGGCGTCGCCACGCCCAACAAAGCAAAAGC
>DNGJ01000262.1:0-3396 GCA_003486305.1 Cyanobacteria bacterium UBA11371 | reverse complement strand
GCCACGCCCAACAAAGCAAAAGCGAGACGCCGGTATTCCGGACGATCCGCCCGTTTGTTGTAGCAAGATTTAATTAAGGCAAAAAAATCATCGACTGGGAAATTGAGTCGTTTAACGCTATCAATTTCATCGACGAAGATAGCCAATTTTTGCGGAATTTCTTTCAGCAGTACCTTACCGATAAACTCATCGAGGCGTTGCACGGGGGAAAAAATCTCGCGATCGCACCACCAACTAACAATATCTATTTTATCTGAAAGATGAAAACCATCTGCCAAAGTCTTGATAATACTGGCATACCACTGCTGCGGGGTAATGTCGCGACAACCAATCGAAGTCAAGTCTACCACTGCACAAGCAACGCCTTCGGATCGAAGGCGTTGCATCGTTTGTACCCGCAAGCTAGACTTTCCCATTTGTCGCGAGTTGAGGACATAGCAAAACTCTCCCGCCATCATGCCTTGATAAAAGTCTAAGTCAGCTTGTCTTTTAACGTAAGTTTGGCAGTCCTGGGGTAAGCACCCGCCTACCTGATAGTCATACGCCGAGGAAGGTTCCGAATTCATCGATGCACCTCTATATTGCCTTCTCGCACTAGAACGAGAAGGAATCGCGACGAAGCTGAAAGCACCTCCATCTATACCCTACTATGTCTGGCTATCCCAGACTTATGCACCCCGATCGGCAGTTATCAGCCGCAGCATTCAGTATTACTACTTAATTTGATGATAGCCGAACTCGGAAGTACTGACGGTATAGATCGCAACGGGGGGTGACATAGTTCCCTTGCAGGTTCACCAAACCCATACTTTGTAACTTAAATCCTTGCATTGATGCTAATTGCACGGGAGTATCGGCATCTACAACTTTTTTCAGCGCAACTGCTAAGTCAGAATGTCGTTCTAAATTCCACAAATGCCGCCTTAAATGGTCGCTGTAGAGTCCGGCATCGGTGGGAGCGGTTTGCAGAAGTTGTTCCAAGGTAATTTCAGATCGGGCGATGTGATAAAGCGCCAGTCGCACCAAATAAGGATGTCCTCCCAGCATCCCCATTAATTTTTTGACCTCTAAATCCCCCCAAGCTAACCCGTGTCTATTTGCCAAATCTTGCACTTGCGCGGGTTGAAATTCTGGTAATTCTATGGGTAACCCTACATTAAATGGCGATTGATTGATATCCATCGGCACGTAAACTTCTGTAGAGTGGACGACAACCAAGCGCAGTTTTTTCCAAATATCCCGATTTTTCGCTTCCTCGTGCCACGCGCGCAACATTGCTAAAAAATCCGCCGCTAGTTCCGGGTATCTAAAGATGGCATCGACTTCATCTAACCCCAAGGCGAGGGGACCCGGAGCGTTGGCGAGTAAATAGCGTTCAAAATAAGATTTGCAAGCTACTTTGCTGCCAAAAATGTTGTTCCAATACTCGCCCAAGCGATCTGGTAATTCTAATTGCAAGGCGACGTTAACACAAAACCAGCGCAAGAATTGTTCTAAGTCGGTGAATACTTTACTATCTGCGAGTTGGAAGCTTAAAGGCACGGTGCGGTAACCAAAACCAGCGGCACGATGGAGTACGCGCGCCATTAGGGAGGTTTTGCCCATTTGGCGGGGTGCTTTGATGCGAATTAACGCACCTGGTTTAGCGATCGCTTCGTAACACCTTTCGTCTATTCCCGGGCGTTCGACGTAAAACGCCGACGCTAATTCTACCTGTCCCCTGGGTAATTCCGGTTCCGCTACTGGTTGGGGTGGATGGTGCGGCGTTACGGCATAAGGAGATATTATCTTCGATGGTTCTACACCTGTAACAGAGCCGCTGCCCCTATTTTCTCCTTTTTCCCCATCAGAGCTGGCGCCGACTAGCTGCAAAACTTGTTGTATCGTCGTCGGGGTATCATCATGCGATCGCCACTCGATTTGCGGCATTTTTTGCAGGTAACCGCGCAAATCGTGGTTAAGCAAGCTGAGAGGACAATTAATTCTGATCGGAATAATTAAAGGCTTGCGATCGTCCCGCGAACTTTGTAATCTTTTAGCCAGTCCCACTTCCTCGGTCACCATTTCGCTGCAAGCGGAAACCGGCGACAATAACAGCAACAAATAATCGCATGTGTTGAGGGCGGTATAAATTTGCCGCAACCCATCTTTAGCCATTCGCAGACTCGCGTTTGCTGGAAAAACGTCGTAGCCTCGATCCCGTAATACAGTATCTAACTCGGTGACTAATTCCAAATCCGGGTCTTGGTTGCGATAGTAACTCAGTAAGACTTTGGTGCCGGTAATGACGGGGGAACTTTCGCTGGCAGTTAATAATTCTGGTCTATATTTCACAAATAAGGTCACCAAATCTGTACGGTGCGAGTATCCAGCGTCTCCAGGTTCGCTTAAACCAAATTCCCTGCAAATATTGGCAATGTGTCTTCTCACCGTATCTTGGGTGATATGCAGTTCCTTGGCAACATCTGCATCTTTTTGCCCCTGCAAAAATTTCAGCAACACTTCTTGCTGTCTTCCGGTCAGTTTGGCAAACGCCTTGTTAAACTCAGCTTGATTCATGTTGCCTTGGAGACTTGGCGCGAAGCGATCAACCCTGGTATGAGACGACTGGAGACGTTCAAACAGGGGAACATAAAAAGAAAGAACGAGGGAAGAAAGACTAATTTAGATCATCCCTCATCCTTTTTAACCATACTCAATTCCCTTGCTGTTCTACTTATAGTCCCCCAAGCGAGCGGTTGTTGCTTTCTGTGTAAGCACATTCACAGATGTGTACGCCACGGCGTCGAAGTGTTAACGCCTGTGATTGTTGATTACACAAACCACCTAACGGCTGATGCCGCTTGGGATAGTCAAAACTATACAAACGTTTTTTAAGGGTGTTTGATATGGATACCAGCTTTTCCAGGATACATTTAATCGGTGGCGTACTTGCAGGCGGTATAGTTGCAGCGATCGCTTCCGCTAACCCCTTCACCACCTTAACGCAATTTTCCCCAGAGATCGCCGCTTCAAGCCGATCCTCAATCTCTCGATCTTTCCTCACCCCATCAATTTTGGCGCAGGGTATGAAACCAAAACTAACCAAAAGACGCCAATATGAAGCGCCTTCCCCTCCCAGACGCGGAGTACCGGGAGGCGGTTCTTAAGAATTTCAGATTTTAGATTTTAGATTTCAGATTGAGGAAACTGTTGCTTTTTCTTCCTCTCCTTCGTCGATTAAAGCATTAGAAATTGGTTTTGTTTCTTCGTCTAATACTTTTACCACCCGGTTATAAATCTCTTGCGCTTGTTGGGGAGAATTGCCGATACTGGTTAATCCCAGTTTGCCAAATTCCGACAAGCAACCCATGAGGTGAAAAACCGTACCCGTTTCGGTACTGGTATCAAAATGCA
>DNGJ01000497.1:14932-19831 GCA_003486305.1 Cyanobacteria bacterium UBA11371 | reverse complement strand
CCGGTCAATTACCCATAATTAGCAGCCGGGACACGGCACGATAAACGTCCATTGTTTCTCCGAGATATCTCTGATGCCGTGTCCCTACGCAACGACTCCTTGAGGTTTTTTTATGGGCAATTCAACGGACAATTTTATTCAATGAAATAAAGCGCAAATCAATCGAAAATTAGCTCGGAGATTTAATCTATTTGCTTGAGTAAAGCTCGTAAACGCACCAACTCGACTGCCAAAGTTTTATAGCCAACTTTGTCGAATAAGACAACTATTTTATCGCCTTCGTAGCGCATCACTTCTCCTTTACCCCAGGATGTATGCACGACGTGACTGTTAAGCGGGAAGGGTTTCTTTTTGCCATCATCTTCTACAATTATTCCCGCTTGACAGCTGTCGCATAAATCGCAGGTACGTTCTAGAGTTTCGCCAAAATAGTTAAGCAAGTACTTGCGGCGACAGTCGCGGACTTCGGCGTAACCGCGCATCATTTCTAGACGCGATCGCACAAATTTCTGATAATTCTCTTGCGCGCTAATCGCCGCCTCTGCTGCATCGCCGATTTCGATGTTTTCCTCGCTGGAAACAACCTCGCCCGTCGGCAATGTTTCTACCACTCCCACTTCTTCTAACCGACTAATAACGGTTGTTAGTTTCGCCTGTGAAAGTTCTGTTTGCTCTTTTAAATCCTTGAGATTAATCGGTTCATCTTGTTGTTGAATCGTTGCTGCAACTTGTTTTACCTGCTCAATAGCTACTTTTCCCGAACTGGCAAAAAAGCGGCGGATATTCAGGTCCTTTTCGCAGTAAAATAACAGGGATTTTGCTGGTTCTCCATCTCGTCCCGCCCGTCCGATTTCTTGATAATAAGAATCCACCGAATCGCTGATATCGTGGTGAAAAACAAACCGCACATTTGGTTTATCTACACCCATCCCAAAAGCGGTGGTAGCGACAATTACCTCCGCCTCGTCATTCATAAACGCCGAAAAAGCTTGCTCGCGTTCCTTTGCTTTCATACCAGCGTGATAAAAAATCGCTTTAACGCCTTTATCCAAGAGCGCATTTGCTACTTCTTCCGCTTTATTTTTAGTAGCGACGTAGACAATCCCCGGTTTTTGGACGCGCATCACTCGCTCAATTAAATTTTGTTGCTTTTCCGCTTCATCCTGAAATCTTTCTACTCCCAACCAAATGTTAGGACGATCGAATCCTTTTACAATAACTTCAGGGTCGCGCATTCCCAAACGGGAGATAATTTCTTTTCGCACCGGCGGCGCAGCAGTCGCCGTTAGCGCTAAGATTCTCGGATGATCTAATGCTTCAATTACTCCACCCAATCTGAGATAATCGGGTCGAAAATCGTGCCCCCACTCGCTGATGCAATGAGCTTCATCGATTACAAATAGCGAAATGTTAGATTTTTGCAAGCGTTCGAGGGTTTCTGGGTTATTAAATTGTTCGGGTGCTAGAAATAAAAATTCGATTTCTTCTTGTTCTAAATTCTCAAATGCTTCTTCTCTTTTGGCTGTTGTTATGGTAGAATTAATTACAGCGGCACCACCTGCATCGCGGTTTTGAATTGATTCTACTTGGTCTTGTTGTAAAGCTAGTAAAGGTGAGATAACAATAGTGGTGCCGCCGATTAAATTTCCGGCGATTTGATAAATAGCAGATTTTCCCGAACCCGTTGGCATTACTGCTAGAGTATCTTGACCTTCTAGGATGGCGTTTATGGCTGTTTGTTGCCCGGATCTTAGGGATTTGTAGCCGAATTTTGTCCGAGCAATTTTATTGATTTGTTCTTGAGTTGGACGCTGGCGTTTTGTCATTTTATTCGCTTATTTCCAGGTTCTAGGGGAGGCAGAGCCTCCAGGATGGCGTTCCCAGGCGGGAGCCTGGGAACGAGTGAAAATGGGGCGGGTAATACCCTCCACCTTTGATCGATAGCGAATGGTATTGATAAACCCGCCATAAGCGCGGTGTCGATACAAGCGGCAATGATATTAATTAAAGTTAGCTTTTGGGCATTCCGAATAAAGCGATCGCACCCAAAGCTAACCCCGCTAATGCACCCCATTTCAATTGAGGATTTTTATCCAACCAAGCGGTATAACTCGGTTGGGTGCGTAAGCGAAATTCTCCTTCTACGGTGTCGTAACCTGAGATAGGTTCGTATAAATTATCGGGGGCAGCTTCTGATTTTGGTTCTTTTGTTTTCTGGGCTTCAAAACCGCTCATCGCAAAGAAAGAATCCAGCAATTGGGGTGCAATTTTTTGCGCCGTAACGATCATTTTGCCCGCATCCCCAACTACAATATCGCGGGTAGGATGTTCGGCGGCATACAAAATAGCATCGGCGACGATACTCGGTTCGTAAATTGGGGGTGCGCCTTGGGGCATAACGCCAATTTTGGTACGCGCTTTGCTAAATAGCGGCGTATTAATAGAAGCAGGCATAATTTCTGTGACGCTGATGGGTGCTTTTTCGTGCATTAATTCAACGCGCAAAGCTTCTACAAAACCATTAATGCCGTGTTTTGATGCAGAGTAGGCGCTTTGTAGGGGAAAAGCGCGCTTAGCTTCGACTGAGGAAATGTGAATTAACGCCCCTTTTCCTTCGCGTTTGAGGTGGGGTAACGCCGCCATTGCGCCGTGAACTTGTCCCATCAAATTGACATCGACAACGCGCTTGAATTCTTCTGGAGTTGTGTCTTCAAAAGTGGCGTATACCGACACGGCGGCGAGGTGTACCCAAGTGTCGATGCGCCCGTATACGTCGATGGCTTTGTTTGCGATCGCTTGCACTTGGTTAAAATCAGAAACATCGGCTGCAATAGCTACTGCATCGCCTTCAAAGCGTTTAATTTCATCTACTAGCGAATCTAACCCCGCCTGACTCCGCGCCGCCACGACTACTTTTGCTCCCCGTTTGGCAAATTTCAGCGCAGTTTCGCGCCCAATACCGCTGGAAGCACCCACGACTACAACAACTTGTTCGTTGATTGGTTTGAGTTGCATTATGACCTTTTCTCCTGTACTTTTACCTTTGCAAGGTAACGAACCGAGTTGCACCAAACGTCTACCAAAGGAATAGAGCTAACATCTATCCCTGGGAGGGCTTGTGGTTAAATTGGTTTGTGAGGATTAATACTAGGATTGAACAAATAGATAGCGACTTTATGAAGCTTGAGTTAACTCGCGATCTGCCGGAGCATAGACTTCGAGCAGGTGATATTGCGACTTTAGTTGATTTCGTTCCTCATCCCGCTGGCGGGGAAGATGGCTGCTTGCTGGAGGTATATAACGCCGTAGGCGAGTCGATTGCAGTAGTTGCCGTGCCAATCTCTGCCGTTTCTGCCTTGCGTGCGGATGAAATTCTGAGCGTGCGATCGCTCGCACCAGCTACCTAAATTTGGTCGGTTTTCCCCCCATCAATTTACAGCACGCTCGACTTTAAATTAGCCACAATCTAAATAGGTTGATTTTTCAAGCAAGGTAAAAACTATGTTTCCTTTCTTCTGGGGCAATAGTTGCTATAATTCCGAACCCATATCGCGCAGAAGCCGCCTAGAGCGCAAGCGTAAGTTCCTGCAATGGATGCGCGACGATTTGGAAACTAAGTTAGCTGGGATCAATGCTGCTCTGACCAAAATTGACGAGCAATTAAATCAAGAAGGCTCTCAAGAAACCGCTGCTTAAGTTTCTCTATTAACGCAAGTTAGTTAACTGTGGCGTTGCTAATTGCTAATTGCTAATTGCTAATAAAGCTTTTTGAGTCAAATTAGCGATTAGCGATTAGCGATTAGCTGCTATGTATGAGATAACTAGCAACTTGAGTTAATGGGTAATTGCTAAGAGCAGAATGCCAAAGAATCCAATTACCAATTAGCAATTATCAATTAGCAATTACCAATTAGCAATTAGCAACTTGAGTTACTTATGATCTCGCATGGCGAAAGTGCGCCGGAATACCCACTGCATTAAACCGGGGAAAAAGTTATAAGCTGTCTTCGAGATTGTTGCAGATCCCACCAGCACGTCAGATTTGTGATGTTTAACCGCATCCCAAATTGCATTTGCTACCTGTTCGGGATTTTCTAATAGCGGACTTTTGACCGCATTGGCGACAAAATCGTGACGCTGTTGAGCATCTTGCTCATCTTTCCCCCTAAAAATTGCCCGCTCCATTAAATCGGTTTTAATCAAATTCGGGTGAATGCCGCAAACTCGAATTCCTTTGGCTTCTAATTCCGCGTGCAGTGCTTCCGTCAATCCAGCTACGGCATATTTACTAGCCGTGTAAGGCGTTTGATAAGGAATGGGAACCTTACCGCCAATCGAACCTACATTCACAATTGTTGCCTTTCCGCGCTCCAAAAAATGCGGCAAAAAGGCATAAATTGTGTGAATGTAGCCCCAAAGATTTGTGTCAATAACTGCGTGCCAGTCGTCCAGAGAAAATTTATCGACTGGGCCTAACATATAAATGCCCGCATTGTTGATTAGCACGTCGATGGTGCCATAATGTTGTAGCGCTTTGTCAGCGAGTGCGCTAACTTGGTCGGGATCTCGCACATCGGTGGGGATTGCGATCGCATCGACTCCCATCCCTCGGATCTCTTGCGCTAAAGCTTCCAATCTGTCAGGCTTCCGCGCCGCCAGCACCAGATTATATCCTTTCCGGGCAAATAGCAGCGATGTTTCTCTACCAATCCCTTGGGAAGCACCTGTAATTAGTACGGTTTGGGCCATAGTTTCTATCTATTTTTCTGATTAATCATTAGTCAGTTGTGTAGGGGCGGGTTTGACCAATTATATGATGTTCGGTCGATTACCCATAATTAGCAGCCGGGACACGGCACAATAAACGTCCATTGTTTTTCCGAGATATCTCTGATGCCG
>DNGJ01000497.1:5029-14690 GCA_003486305.1 Cyanobacteria bacterium UBA11371 | reverse complement strand
CAATTCAACGGACATCATATTATCCTCAATTTCGAGCAACCCGCCCTTGGTCATCATTAGTCCAATTACCAATGACCAATTACCAATGACCTATTTACTTGGTTGATTTGGCCTTTGAGTTGCAGCAGGATTTTTCAAGCTTTCTTCTCTGGCTCTTCTCGCATCAACTCCTTCACCAAGAATTTCCTCCGGGCTTTGATCTAGGTCATCAGCCATATCAATGCTACCGTTAGTGTTGGTATTCGGTTTGGCTGAAGTTCCTTTATGACTGGCATGTCCGCTAGGCATGATTCTTTCCTCAATCGGGTGACTAAACATCAGCCTAGTCCGATTTGTGGGGAAAAATACCCTATCTTTAGGCTTAGATTTGATTGCCGATACCAATTGGTTAATCGTAGGGGCACGGCATTCTAAATATTCTGCCCTTGCCAAGATGTTACTATTGCCGTGCCCCTACCCAAGGCTTTTGAACTATTAGCGAGTGAATAAATTTTTTGGCTGTTATTTTGAAAACAAACAGCACCTCGCGAGGCAAGAATCATCCCTAAGACTGATGAATAATTCTCTTACTTTGGATTGATGCTCTTCAGCTTGCTTGTATGTTTTGCTCTTGAAAGGTTCTGTTACGAAAAATTTTAATATGAGTAGCTTCAAGGAATTAAAAAAGCAAATACGTTTTTTTATCGGGTCGCTTTTTTACCTAACATTTGCCCCAAAAGCGTGGCTTTACTCGCGCCAGCGGGATTGGCTAGAAAAAAAATATCAAATGCCGCCTACAGGGGAAGGTTTTGATCGCCCCGGAAAATTACTCCGGACTGAACCAAAGGAAAGCGGTGCTAATTTTTACTTTGAACAAGCAGAATTAGAAATAAGCTTTTTGGCGGAAGATTTTGTCAGAATTGACTGGAAACCTGGGATACCGCCGATTCCTTATGCGATCGCGCGCACCGATTGGGAACCAGTACAAACGCACTTGGAAGAAACAGCGGAACGCACAACTCTATCGAGTTCCGCCCTCAAAGTCAGCGTCAGCGAGGATGGCAGTTTAACAATGTGCGATGCCGAAGGAAACATCCTGCGCCAAGAACTCCCGCCCCAGAAAAAACCCGATGGATGGTTGCATAAAGCACAACTACGTCAAGACGAACATATCTACGGACTCGGAGAAAGGGCAAATCGGTTAAACTTGCGCCTCGCCAGGGAAACAACCGAAAAAGGCGAATTAACCGATAAACCAAAAGCCTTCCGCATGTGGAACTACGACGCTGCGGGAAAATACGGCCCCGGTTCCGATCCCATGTATATTTGCATACCAATTTATTTGGGACTGCACCAACAAGGTAGTTACCTAATTTTCTACGAAAACAGCTTTGAGGCTAGATTTACCTTTGCAGATGTAGCGACAGCGGACTTTGACGGCGGCGCGCTGCGTTATTACTTTACCGTTGGTTCCCCGGCGCAAGTACTATCTCGCTATACAGAATTAACCGGACGCGCGCCGCTTCCTCCCCGCTGGGCGTTGGGATATCACCAATCGCGGTGGGGATATCGTACAGAACAAGCGGTCAGAGAAACCGCACAGGAGTTTAAAGCGCTTGACTTGCCTTTAAGTGCAATTCACATGGATATTGACGTTCAAACCGGATATCGCGCCTTTACAATTGACCCAGATCGCTTTCCGAGAATCGCCACGTTTACCCAAGAATTGTTAGAACAAGGGGTGCGATTTATTACCATCCTCAACCCTGGAATTAAATACAGCCGCAACAAGGAAAACAACTTATTTTTAGAAGGTAGAATTTTAGATGGCTTTTGTAAATTGCCCAACGGAAAGTTAGTAATCGGCCCAGTTTGGCCTGGTAATTGCGTATTTCCAGACTTTACAAATCCGAAGGTGCGTAAGTGGTGGAGTCGGCAATATGAGTATCTTTTAGATGTGGGAATTGCTGGATTTTGGCACGATATGAACGAACCTGCTGTGTTTATTTTATGGGGCGATCGCTCGCTTCCCAAAGTCACGCAGCACATGATGGAAGGTAGAGGCGGCGACCACCGCGAGGCGCATAACGTCTACGGGTTATTGCAAGCGGAAGCAGCATACCAAAGTCTGTGCAGCTATCGTCCCGATCAACGTCCTTTTATTGTCTCCCGTGCCGGATGGGCAGGTTTGCAACGCTACGCTTGGACTTGGACGGGAGATATTGAATGTACCTGGGAGGCGTTGCGTCAAACCATTGCCACTGTAGTCGGTTTGGGATTATCGGGAATTCCTTACAGCGGCCCCGATATTGGTGGTTTCCAGGGCAATCCAAGTGCGGAATTATACTTGCGCTGGTTTCAAGTTTCGACATTTCTGACGTTCTACCGCAGTCACTGCTCGAATAACGTAGAATACCGCGCCCCGTGGACTTATGGCGAACCTTATCTGAGCATGATTCGCGACTTTTTGCACTTGCGGTATCGACTTTTGCCGTATTTTTATACATTGTCTTGGGAAGCAACGCAGAAAGGTTATCCTCCCGTGCGTCCAGTTTTCTGGTTGGATAGTAATGATTCCAGACTGTGGGATGTGGAGGATGCTTTCTGTTTGGGGGATGCTTTGATGGTGTGTCCGGTGTTGGAAGATGGGGCGCGCCAGCGTCAAATTACCCTACCGAAAGGGCGCTGGTATAATTTTTGGAACGATGTTGTATTTGAGAAAGTACAGCAAGTTAATATCGACGCACATTTAGAACAAATTCCTTTATTAGTGCGTGCGGGAACCGTTCTGCCGATGGAAGAAGGGAATAAACTGATTCTGCACGTTTACCCACCCACGGAAGGAACGAGCGAGTCTTTTCTTTACAGCGATGCGAAAGATGGATATGGGGATTCTCGTATCGATAAATTCCGTTTGGTGCAAGATGAGAATGGGTTAGAAATTACTTGGGAGGAAGAGGGGAATTATCCTTTCTCTTATGGGAATGTCGAGGTGCATTTGCATGGGATGAAATTGCAGCAAGTTTGGGTAGATGGTAATGAGGTAAGTTTTGAGTCACAACAAGTTGAAGTTGGGCGGTTTCAAAAAGTTCGCTTTCAGGGTGAGATAGTTTAAATTTAGATCTTGCGTTTGTTTCATCACCTGCCAGGGCTTCAAACCCAAGGGCTTTTAGCTAAAGTCCTCTTAAGAGGACTGGAAATTTTATTAAGGGTTTGATTCATTATCGTATATTTTGATTGGTGTAGGGGCGGGTTTTACAGACTATCTTTGGCGCAAACAGACCAACTATATAAACCCGCCCCTTCTTCATGCGTCGATAATAAATTTCCGGGCGGGTGAGGAGACTGAACCAAAATACTGTTAGCTTTCTACTCGTTCAGTCTCGTAAATAAATATAAAGGAAGCCAGTCAAAACGCCCTCGATCAAAATAATATTTTTGTTTTAGAGCTTGCAGATTTTGTATATGACCAACTGAGACAGATATTCGGATCGATCGCGCTTCGCTGTAAGAGTGTGTTTTCCATAGAGCGATCGCTTTCGCTCTAGCGAGGCATATTGCTCTAACTCCACTCCAGACCGTAGCTTAGTTGTAGCTTTGAATACATTAGTCTGTATAACTAAAGCATTCAAAGCCTCAGCTTACTCTCACAGTCGCGCTCTTAATTTTGTAAATTTATGAGACAATCCCCCACACTGACCCAAAAAATTCTGTATCGTAAACTACGGAATTAAAAATTTTTAGGGCTGTGCTGGCAACTCCAGCGCCACGAAAGTTCACTGCAAAGGAATTTCCTTATGAAACTGCAATCAGATGTTCGCAAAACGATGTCGTCATCCACCCCAGTCAGTGTAGGTAGCGTGCGTGCTTGGGAGACTTTGTGCGATCGCACCACCCCACTCGCACCCAAATTTGCCCCTTCGGTCTGGGTTAAAGTTTTAAACCCCCCCACAGCATACAGCTTTGATGAAGCTTGGCTGTTGTGCGAATACTCTGAGAATCAATGGTTAGCTTGGATACCTGATTACGGCGAAATTATACTGAGCCTAGATGAATTTTGCAGTCTCGATCGGTAGGGTAGCTCGAATTGTCAAGGTGGTAATACAGCGGGTGTAGCGGGTATTTAATACCCGCTACACTTGCCTTTCGGTGTACCTCACACGAAAAGCAATCCGCTATAGGCGGCGTGGGGGGAAGAAGGCTCTTTTCCAGACTCTGAGCGATCGCACCTCCCGCGCCCACGATATATTAAGTAATGTAAACACTTGTTTCACAAATCAGCATCAGAGTAAATTATGCTATTCGGATTTGGTAAAAAGCTAACCCTACCTAAACCAGAAGAAGCTTTACCGGGGCGGGCAGAACAAATGCCAGTACCTGCGACGCACTTTGTCAACGGTAATCGATTAAAGCCCCCGTTTCCAGAGGGAATGGAAATGGCAATGTTTGGTATGGGGTGTTTCTGGGGTGCAGAACGCAAATTTTGGCAACAAAATGGAGTTTATACCACCGCAGTTGGCTACGCTGCCGGAGTAACGCCAAACCCCACTTATCAAGAAGTTTGTACGGGCATGACGGGTCACAATGAAGTAGTTTTTGTTGTGTACGATCCGAAGGTCATTAGTTACGAACAACTATTGAAAGTGTTCTGGGAAAGTCACGATCCGACCCAAGGAATGCGCCAAGGTAACGACGTTGGTACGCAATATCGTTCGGGAATTTATGTCTATTCCCAGGAGCAAAGAAAGCTGGCGGAAGCATCAAAAGAAGCTTACGAGCAAGCGCTCAAAAAAGCAGGTTACGGAAAGATCGGCACGGAAATCTTAGATGCTCCTGAATTTTATTATGCCGAAGCATACCATCAACAGTACCTGGCTAAAAATCCCGGTGGTTACTGTGGTTTGGGAGGCACAAAAGTTTGCTTCCCTGAGAATGTTTCATTAAGCAGTTAGTAGTCACCCAAATTGATCGTTGGTAATTGGTAATTGGTAATTGGTAATTGGATTTATAGGGGTTCTGATCTTGGCGATTACCCATTACCATTACCGTTCGGCTGACGCTCACTGAAGCCTATTACCAGTCCGCTTGGATGTAATATGATGTCTGCTCAATTGCCCATAATAAAAAACCTCACAGAGTTGTTGCGTAGGGACGCATCAGAGAGATCTCGGAAAAACAATGGACGTTGATCTTGCCGTGTCCCGGCTTCTAATTGTGGGTAATCGACCGGACATAATATAACTAGCAACTTGCATTAGTAGGGGCACGGCGTCTGTAATTGTTGTCAATAACCTGACAATCTTCAGATGCCTTGCCCCTACTCAATCCTGTTTTCAATTGCGTTTAACCCACCGTGGGTGTCGCCGCTTCGCGCATGAGTTGAGATGGTTGGTAATTATCTGTAAGTACTTGGGGACAGCGCCCCTACTGCCGATCTACTGCAAAATTACAAACTGCATGGGTTCGAGTTCGAGTTGGATAAAACGCGATTCATTATCGGGATGTTTTTGAACGGGGACAGTTCCCTGCTTTCCGTAAATAAACTTCATATTATTGCCCGGTTTGTTGTGGATATGGCTATCGACAATAACGAAATCGTTGCGACGTTCCGTAGTAGATGTATTGTAAGCAATTAAAACTTCCTCGCCAGCGAGGATGCGCGAGAACGCCAAGGTGCAAGCTTGACTTTGGGGTAAGCCAAAATCGCGACCGTTGCCGGAAATTTCTCGGAAATACATCCGCCCGAAACGCAAGGCTGCAATTTGTTGAAATAGTTTGGCTATTTTGGCAATTTCTTGATAAATTATGCATTTTCTATTCAAATAGTTAACTTCAGGATTATCCAAGTCAAACATGGCTTCCCGAATAAATTTATCATCGTTGCCTTCGCCGGAAAATCCCTGTTCTGTCCCGTAATAAATGCAGGGCGTTCCAATTGCACATAGCAGATACCCAATTGCTGCAATTACCTGGGCGTCGGGAGTATCGGCAGCAAATCTTCGCTTGTAATCTTGTCCAATTTGGTCGTGGTTATCGACAAAAGTTACCAAATAGCGTCCTAATTCTCCCCGAGTTAGGGCATGATGCCTCAAAGCTTCATAGCGGTTAATTAAATTCATCGGAGAACTAAAGCCTTTAATCGCGCCGGGAAGCGACCAGTAAAGGGGAAAATCTAAAACAGAATTCAAACCAAAATAAACGGTTTTGTTATCGAATTGGGTAGAAGTATTGGGGCCAATATAGCGGTTAATTGCATCATCGCCGCCGACGATTTCTCCGAATAGGAAAAAATTGCGTTTACCCAGACGGTAGGCATACTCGCGGATGCTGGAACAAAAGCGCGCAACTGCAACTTCTCCCATGTGTTTGACTGCATCCATGCGGAACCCATCAATATCGGCTTCACGCATCCAATAACAATGGGCTTTGATTAAAATATCTTGGAGAATCAAACCATCGGGTTCTTCATCGTTATTGAAGCCTTTGAGTGAGAAAAAGTCGCCGCGTTGGGTTTCTGGATAAGCATCCCAGTTGCGAATTTCGCCGCGACGGTGGTAGTAATTTGGGTTTTGTAATTCGGTGGGAATGGGACGATCTTCGCTGCGCAATCCACCAAAGGGAAATTGTCGATCTTGGTAATAATAATAGGGATAGTCTCCGGGATAGTACCAATTATCGCCAGAATGGTTGACGACGACATCGAGAAAAACCCGCATGTTTCTGATGTGTGCAGCTAAGACTAAATCGATTAAGTCTTGCTTGGTGCCAAAGCGGGGGTCAATGCTGAGATAGTTTTGAATGGCATAACCGTGATATTTGTCTGAGTTGCGATTGGGTACATCGTTATTCTCGAAAATAGGACTCAACCAAATGGCGGTGCAGCCAAGGTTTTTGATGTAATCTAAATGATTGGTAATGCCTTCGAGGGTGCCACCGCAAAATTTTCCTAGTTGTTCGCTATTGCCGCTACCTTTTGAGCGATCGCTTTTCAACAGGGGTGCGCGATTGAGACTGTCGTGGAACCGATCCACCATGATAAAATAGATAAATTCTTCCCGCCATTCGCGATCGCTATTCCAGTATTTCTTGCCGGGAATTGGCGTCAGGTCAAGTTCGGCAATTGAAATTGGTTCTCTCATGGTACATTCCTCAAGTATTGGCAAATAGTAGATGCACCGTGGAGCGGGTTAAGCTATCTTCCCTCTATCTGTAGATTAGTTATCACCCATCCAATCCTCACGCCCATGAATTTAAAACAGCGTGTCTCTTTCTATTTTCGTTATCGTTATCGGGTGTTTGAGTAAAGCTTTCGTGAATTTGCGTTTAGTCTTGATGAAGATATTTTTTTAGACGCGCAAAAAGCCATAAGATTGTAGGACGCAATGCATTGCATCCTATTTATGAGTAAAATTCCGCTGCGATCAAAGTAGGGGCGGGTTTAATAAGATCTCTCGTGGTTCCTGTGATTGGGCAGGTATTACCCGCCCCTACAACACTTTGCGATTGCTTTGGGACATGATATCAGGGATATTGCGTAGGGGTTTATTATTTCCTTCGACGGGATACCAAAGCAAATCGCCTGCGACGAAGACATCAGGATTGTTGGCAAACAAGATTTCTAGATTTTCTTTGATGGTGACAATCCAGCTCGATTGTTTGGTATTGTCTGACATTGGTTCTCCGTCGCTGTCTGGGTAGATGATTTCTGTTGTGGTTTGGGTGGGGAGTTGTACCATAACCGTTGGTGAATGGGAGGGGATGATTTCGATCTTAGCTGTTGGAGATTTGGGAGAGAGAAGGCATCCAATTCTAAACAGCCAATAACTGATATGCTATTCCCAAAGCATCAGCCGCTTGCGCCAGTCCTTCATCAGCGGTAATCAAACGCACGTCATTAGAGACAGCGATCGCTAAGTGTAGAGCATCCAGAGTGCGTAGCGCTGTGTTAAATTGACTAATCCAATGCCCAGGGCGATCGCACTCACAAATTAACTTCAATATATCTCTCAGTAAGTGTTGTAACCATACACCCCATCCCAATCATCGGGTGGGGGATTTTTGAGATACTGCTGACAACGCTCCAAGTACAACGCTGAGGCTTTGTCTTGGGAAATATCTTCCAGAATCGTGCCAAACTCGCCCATAGCGCGGGTAAACTTGCGATTCAGGTAATACTTGCGTCCTTTGTGATAAAGGTCAATAATCTCTTGCTTATTCTCCTCCAAAGGTTCGGATTTTAACCCCACCAGTTCATAGATTTTGACAGGTTCTGTTTTGCCTTTGACGCGAATTTGATCGAGTTCGCTATACCAAATGCGATCGCCACAAGGCTTAAAGGTACTTTCGCCGATCGCTATATCACAGCCGTATTCTTTGCTAACGTCTTTCAGATGAGAGCTGAGATTCACTCCGTCACCGATGGCGGTAAATTGCATCCGTTTGCTAGAGCCGATATTACCAATGCTCACAATATCTGAATTGATCCCGATGCCACTTCCGGAAGTTGATCCGACACCTGGTCGGGGCACGGCATTATTAACATTTCGGGTTTGAAGACCAATGTTTCTGGTGCCGTGCCCCTACATTTCAAACATTTTATGAATTAACGGGTGCGAAAGGTGAGGAAATATTGATTTTACAGCCGTTGCACGACTCGCGAGCGATCGCAGGGGTTTTCAGTTGGGTAAAACGCAAGATGGTAGGGGCACGGCATGAGTAAGTTTTGTTTCTGGGCGCAAAGTTTTTGAATGCCGTGCCCCTACCGCCCGGTTGATGCGATGAGAAATGGCTGTAGTTGTATTGTACGCCCGTTGTGGATCTGGCAAAAGCGATCGCACACCACCCTCCAATACTCAACGACGAGTCAAAAATCCTCGTCGATGAGTATATTTTCTCCATCTCCATGTCCGCAACGTGTAACAATCAATTCTTGACCTTTGATTGCACGTATAAACTTGGAGGATTGGTGGAAATGGATGTCAGCTTGATTGTATCCAACATCTTGAATCCACCTGTCCTGGCGTTTTTTTTGGGCATGGTGGCTGTTTTTGTCAAGTCGGATTTGGAAATTCCGCCTCCCGTCGCTAAATTGTTTTCCCTGTATCTGTTATTTGCGATTGGGTTTAAGGGCGGGGTGGAACTGGTAAAAAGCGGCATTAGTCAAGAGGTGATTCTCACAATTTTGGCGGCGATGTTGATGTCGGCATTTGTTCCAGTCTATACGTTCTTTATTTTAAAGATCAAGCTAGACCCGTATAATGCAGCTGCGATCGCGAAGCGTGCCGGAGGCATATCGCTTCCACTTACGGTTCGATCAGCGCCGTTACCTTCATCACCGCCGGTTCTTTCCTCAACCAACTGGGGATTAACTTTGATGGTTACATGGTAGCAGCGCTGGCTTTAATGGAATCTCCCGCGATTATTGTCGGTTTAATTTTAGTCAATTTATTCGCGGTAGATGGGGAGAAGCGAGAGTTTGCTTGGTCTGATGTGTTAAAAGAAGCCTTTTTCAACAGTTCGGTATTTCTGTTAGTTGGTAGTCTGATTATGGGCGTCCTGACGGGTGAAAGCGGATGGCACAAGTTGTCACCTTTTACCCAAGATCTGTTTTACGGTGTTCTCACCTTCTTTTTGTTAGATATGGGACTCCTAGCAGCCAGAAGAATAAAAGATTTGGAAAAAA
>DNGJ01000497.1:0-4730 GCA_003486305.1 Cyanobacteria bacterium UBA11371 | reverse complement strand
TGCCAAAGTCATCGGCATGTCGCAGGGAGATAGTTTATTATTTTCGGTTTTGTGTGCGAGTGCTTCTTATATTGCCGTTCCCGCAGCGATGCGTTTAACGGTTCCCGAAGCGAATCCGAGTTTATACGTTTCCACTGCTTTAGCGGTGACGTTTCCGTTTAATATCACCGTCGGCATACCGCTGTATTTGTACGGCATCAATCTTTTTTGGAGTTAATCTGATGAACGTAGTCAAACGCATCGAAATTATTGCCAATTACACCGAATTGGAAAAGATTTTAAAAGGGTTAGATCAAGCTGGCGTTCCCGGTTATACAGTAATTCGAGATGTGGCGGGTAAAAGTACCAGAGGCGATGGAAATCACGATCTAGCAATGACGATGCTGGATAATATTTATATTGTCGCTTTCTTTCCTCCTGAAAAACTCGATGCAGTCGCGGCAAATATTAGAGCCATTTTGAATAAATTTGGCGGTTCTTGTTTTATTTCCGATGCATTGGAGTTGCGAACTACTCAGTGCGTTGGGTAAAAGTCTGGTGCGTTACACTTCCTATATCTCGTTCCCAGGTTCAACCTGGGAACGAAAATATAGAGGCTCCTGCCTCTATATAAAACTAAGGTGCGTTACACTGCGTTAACGCACCCTACGATTTCGCCTCATTAAGCGAAATTCACCTAATTCTGTGGTGAAATCCCATTGCTTGTAAAAGTCAATCATTTCTGGTAAGCAGCAGAGGTCGATATGTTCTACTTGTTGTAAATCTGGATGTTTTACAACGGTATCGATTAACAGTTTGCCTAATCCTTGACCGCGGTAATCTGGATGTATAATTACGTCGAAAAGAATGGCTCGATAGACGAAATCGCTGAGAACGCGGCAGAATCCGATTAATTTGCCCTGGTTCGACTCTATTCCTACAATTATATTAGTATTATCTAACATTTTATCAACATCAGCACGTAACCTTTGATTTGACCAAAACGCATTTTTATAAAGTTCCATCAAATCATTTTTATGTGCTTCGTTTAGCTGGAAAATAACGTTAAATTCCATGAGGTAAAGGGCGGGGAGAGCAAGCGATCGCATTATAGCGCTTCTATCATCGGCCTTGGGCGCTTGCCCTAACGCCGCCTACAGTGTAAGAATATAGAACAATTGTCAATCCATTAGAAAACGGGCAAAATGAACGGTATTCAATTGTTTGAATTTCCCGACAATGCCAAACTATTTGGACTCCGCCCTGAAGTCGGCAGGTGGTTATTTATACCCTTGGGTCTAATTGTATTACTCTGTTTAGGAACGGTTTATTCCTGGAGTATTTTTAGCGGCCCTTTTGAAGCAGCACTGCAAACCAAACCGGGGGCAATTTTACTCCCTTTCTTGGTACTGGGAGTGATGTTTACTTTAGTAATGCCGATTAGCGGATTGTATATGAATCGATGCAATCCAACTATCCTCACGGCTACTGGTGGAATTATTGTCGGAATTGGCTATTTACTATCAAGTATTTCCCCGAATTTGCCTTGTTTAATCCTTAGCTACGGTGTCATCACCGGCATCGGCGTCGGTATGGCATATGGGGTGCCTTTGGCAATTTCTGCGCGGTGGTTTCCCGAGCGCAAAGGTTTCGCAGTAGGGATGACGGTTGTAGGTTTTGGTCTTTCGCCATTGGTGACAGCACCTTTGGCATTTGCGTTAATTAAAGCCTTTGGCGTTCGTTCGACGTTTGTCGTTTTAGGTATTGCATTTACCTTGATTATTCTGGCAATTTCTACCTGTTTAAGAATGCCGCCTCCCCGTTGGAAACCTCCAGGTTGGAATCCACAAGAAGAGATAATTGCTGACATTACAGATAGCAATGCTTCTGCCCAATTGCCAATGGTGCAGACGCAAACTTTTTATGGATTGTGGCTGTGTTATATTGTGGGAACGTTTGTGGGATTGACTGCGATCGCAACTACTGCCCAAGTTAGTCGAGAACTCGTCGGACTGCAACCAGAAAATCTCACTTTAGCCGTGCCTTTATTTGCTGCATTCAACGGCATCGGGCGTCCTTTATTCGGTTGGCTAAACGATCGCCTCAAACCCAAAGTTACAATCATCGCGATTAATGTACTCATCCTAATTGCGTCGATTTTGATGTTAAATACCAGTCAAGGGCAGTTGGCAAACTTTTTAATTGCTTTTTCCCTATTCTGGTTTTGTTTGGGTGCTTGGTTAGCCGTTGCACCTGCTGCTACGTTGAGCTTTTTCTCTATCGATAATTACCCTAGTAATTACGGGTTGCTGTTTACTTCCTTTGGGATTGGCGGTTTATCGGGCATTTTTACAGCGGGTGCAATTCGAGGCATTTCTGGTAGCTTTGCACCGTTTTTTTATATCACCGGGATACTGGCGATCGCAGCCATCATCGTAGCAACATTTTCCCTCAATCGTCCCCGGCAGACTCGGATGGCAGACTTCCTTTATAAATGGGTAATTACTCCCATTATTCCCCTGCTTTGGTCGTTGGTGGAATTCTTCCTAGCGCTGGCAACACCGAAAAAGATGCAAAGAAACCGGGTTTCTCTGAAAAATCGTTAGTTTGGCAATCAGAGATCAACAAAGAAACCCGGTTTCTCAGCCTAGAAACCGGGTTTCTATGAAAAACCATCCTTGGGCAACTAGAGATCTACACAGAAACCCGGTTTCTAGCCCACGTAATTTATAATCTTGCTAAGCTACACCAACCTATGCACATCAGGGAGGAACGCACAATGGACAAATATAATTTTAGCGATCGCGAACGCTTTGAAATGACGGGATTGATCGACTATTCTGCCTTACAGTCCCTTCCCCAAATTTGGGAAACCACTTCTCAAATGTTCCCAGATGTGCTAGCGTTGCTTGACCCCCACGCCAAACCCAGCGTATCTCTAACTTACGCCCAGCTATACGCAGAAATCCAGCAATTCGCTGCGGGAATCCAAGCATTAGGCGTGAATGCTCAGCCTAACATTCCCATTCCGCCCCGCATTGCTTTATTCGCCGATAACAGCGCGCGGTGGATGATTGCAGATCAAGGGATAATGCTAGCGGGTGCGGCAAATGCGGTGCGATCTTCTGCCGCCGAACGGGAAGAATTGCTGTATATTTTGGAACACAGCGGTAGTACGGGGTTGGTGGTTGAAAATATTAAAACCCTTAAAAAATTGATGCCAGAATTATTCGATTTGCCCGTACAGTGGGTGGTGTTGCTATCAGATGAAACTCCGGAACTGATGAAGGGATTGAAAGCGATCAATTTCAGACAATTGATGAAAATGGCCTCAAATTTTACCCTAAAACCCGTCAATCAAAACCCCCAAGCTTTGGCAACTTTAATTTACACCTCCGGGACAACGGGGAAACCCAAAGGCGTGATGTTAAGCCATGAAAATTTTATCCATCAACTCGTAGCACTGACATCAGCGATTCAACCTTCAGTCGGCGATCGCACGCTGAGCATTCTCCCAACTTGGCACAGTTTCGGACGCATCGGAGAATACTTTACCCTTGCTCAAGGTTGCACGCAAATTTATACCAATCGTCGCTATTTAAAACAAGATTTGCAAACTTATACGCCACAATACGTCGTCGGCGTACCGCGTTTGTGGGAATCGCTTTACGAAGGAATACAAAAATCTTTTTGCGATAAATCACCCCGGATGCAGAAATTTATCGAGTCATTTTTAACTGTGAGTCAAAGTTATATTAAAGCCGTTCGGACTTGGAAAAGACTGGATTTGGAGAATCTTACGCCTTCGCGATCGCAACTTTTCCAAGCTTGGGTAAAAACCATCACCCTCGCACCCCTACATTATCTCGGAGAAATGCTAATTTACAAAAAAATTCAACAAGCAACAGGAGGTAAATTAAAACAATTAATCTGCGGCGGCGGTTCTTTAGCGCAACACTTAGAAGACTTTTTTGAGATTATCGGCATAGATATTTTAGTCGGATACGGACTAACAGAAACCACACCAGTTTTAACCGTGCGGCGTTACTGGCGAAACCTGCGCGGTTCTTCGGGTTTTCCCATCGCCAATACTGAAATCAAAATAGTAGATTTAGAAACCCATAAACCATTACCTACAGGTGAAAGAGGTTTAGTCATGGCGCGGGGTCCGCAAGTCATGCAGGGATATTTTCTCAACCCAGAAGCAACCAAAAAAGCAATCGATCCAGAAGGTTGGTTTGATACAGGCGATATAGGTTGGTTAACCCCAGAAGGTCAAATTGTTCTTACGGGTCGCGCTAAAGATACGATTGTGTTAACCAATGGCGAAAACATCGAACCGCAACCAATTGAAGACGCTTGTTTGCGGAGTCCCTTGATTGACCAAATTATGTTAGTTGGTCAAGATCAAAAATCTTTGGGTGCGATAATTGTAGTAAATTTAGAAGCTTTAGAACAGCGGGTATGGAAATCGGGAGAGATTAACCTCAATAGTAAGGAAATTAGAGACTTATTTCGCGCTGAACTCAGCCGGGAAGTGCGAAATCGTCCTGGATATCGTCGGGATGATGAAATTATTGCTTTTGAGTTAATTAAAGAACCTTTTACCATCGAAAATGGACTGTTGACGCAAACATTGAAAATTCGCCGCAACGTCGTAACAGAAAGGTATCGCGATTTAATCAATTGGATGTTTGCATGAGATTGCTAATTGCTAATTGCTAATACAGCAGCCGGGACACGGCACGAGC
>DNGJ01000269.1:11174-17726 GCA_003486305.1 Cyanobacteria bacterium UBA11371 | reverse complement strand
GCGATCGCCCAAATTTTTGCTCGAAAATACCATAAAATTATACTGACTGCCAGTTTCAGCAGAGAAATTTTAGCTTTCACCGTGAAAATTGTACAAGAGGTATTGTTCTGTAGCGCTCCCTGAAGGTTTTTTAGCAATCTTTGTAGTAGAACACGATGCCATAGATAGCAACGTGCCTAGAATTACCAAAGGAACAGATGGTCGCGCTTTAATTTAAAGGTTAAGGGAAAGTTGCGTATAGTTAGAAGATTCTGATTGAATTGACTGTTTTTTTCGTGAATTAACTTTTTTCTTACCTCTTGCCGATTCCCACTCTTCAATCTGTCCATTTGCTAGAGCAGTTAGCCGCTTTACTGCTGGATCTGTATCGCCAATTTCCGTACCTAACCAATATCGATGCAACTTTTCTGCCGCATAAAATGTCGTGCCAGATCCGCCAAATGGATCGATTACAATCTGTCCTGGATTTGATGCGATCGCGATGATGCGCTCAAGCATGATAGGAGCTAATTCGTTCGCGCCTCTTTTTTTGTACTGATGATGTCGAACGGGTGGAATATCCGTCCACATTTCTTCCATTTCAGTCCAGAAATCTGACTCATTGATATCAGTAGCATCTTCCCACACATCTTCAGGAGCATCCCAAACATCCATTAAGTTAATTCCCTTGGGATTTAATTTCTTACGATGTCCGCCGTAATCTCTGATTTCGCCGCCACAATGTCGGCAAACTTGAATCGGTGTATAAACTTTATTGAAAACTGCTGGTTCTCCTTTAGTATAATAAAGCAATCCATAGTGAGCTGGAGACATTCTTTTACCGCGAGGAAAAGCTTTAGGCATTCTGCAAGCAATCCAGTGGCGAAAATCCATTCCCCGCTGATTTAAAAAAGCTCCATACTCGATACACCATTTAGGTAAGTTAAACACAAATAAACTGCCACCTGGTTTCAGCGCTCTAATACTTTCGTCTAACCACTGCTTTGACCAAACAAGATAATCCTCAGATTTCATTTTGTCAGTTACAGATTTGCCGTAATCTTTACCAAGGTTAAAAGGTGGATCGGCAAACACAATATCCGCACAGGCATCAGGAAGAAGGCGCAAAAATTTAAGACAATCTCCCTTGTATAAAATCCCATATTTACTTTGATATACTTCACTTAATCCCGCCTCGATAGCAGCTAAATGCGATACAATTTTACCCGATGACATCGATTTATTTATGATATGCTAAACGATTAGATATTAATAAATAATCGGCTAATTTGTCAATTATTATTTGTAACAATATGGTGGGAGGCATATCGCTACCCACTCGATCCAAACTCAGCCGTTTAAGATTAAGTTGCTCAGCTCGGTATTTTTGCCTAGCTTGCCCTACTGTTAAGCTAGTTTGCGAAAACGATTAATAATTATGCGATTTATCAACAGACTTCACAAAATCTTCACAAGCATTCACTAAACTAAGGGAACGAGGTTTAAGCGATCGCACAGTCGATCGAGTGAAAAATGCTATTTAATCTCCCCGACTATATACTCAGCGAATGCCTTTACGAAGGTAGAGATACCATTATTTATCGCGTCCGCAAGAAAGCAGACTTTTCCAGCGCGATTGTCAAGAAGATTAACGCCGAGTATCCCACTCTAGAAGAGATCGCTCGTCTGCGCCACGAATATAAAATTCTGCGGATTTTGGAGCATGTGCCTGGAATTATTAAAACCTATGGTTTAGAAAATAACCAGAATGATTTTGCCCTAATTCTGGAAGATGGTGGCGGAATTTCGCTTCAGCAAATCTTGGCTGCTGATAAAATACCAGTTCGCACGTTTTTACACATAGGGATTCAGCTAGTTGAAATCATCGGAGAGATTCACAAACATAACATTATCCACAAAGATATTAACCCTCAAAATATTCTCATAGATTTAGAAACTTGGACAGTCAAGCTAATTGACTTCAGCATTGCTTCTCGACTGTCAAAAGAAGTGCCTGCTATTAGCAATCCAGAAAATCTAGAAGGTACGCTTGCTTACATTTCCCCAGAGCAAACGGGAAGAATGAATCGCGCAGTAGATTATCGCACCGACTTCTACTCGTTGGGAGCTACATTTTACCAGATGCTCACAGGACAATTACCCTTCACAACAACCGATGCGCTGGAATTGGTGCATTGTCATATTGCCAAAAATCCCGTTCCGCCGCATCAAGTATGTGCAGAAATTCCCATCGCGGTGTCAGACATCGTGATGAAATTGATGGCAAAAACTGCTGAAGAGCGCTATCAAAGTGCTTTAGGATTGAAGCACGATTTAGAGATTTGCTGGCGCCAATTGGAATTGAACGGTGAAATTGCTCATTTTACTCCTGGTAAACTAGACCAATCGGGTCAATTTCTGATTCCCCAAAAATTATACGGACGTGTAGATGAAGTGCGAATTCTTCTAGAAGCCTTCGATCGCGTCAGTGCTGGCAGTAGCGAATTAATGCTGGTTTCGGGTTACTCTGGAATTGGGAAAACCAGCGTTGTCAACGAGGTTCACAAAGCAATTGTACAACAACGCGGGTACTTTATTGCCGGTAAATTTGACCAGTTAAAGCGCAATATTCCCTATGCCGCTTTGATTCAAGCATGTCAAACACTTATCGAGCAGTTATTAACAGAAACCGATGAGGAAATTGAGCGTTGGAAGCAAGCGCTTTTAGCAGCATTAGAAAATAATGGACAAGCGCTAATTGATATGATTCCGGAAGTGGAACACATTATTGGTTCTCAGCCATCTATACCCCAACTGGACGCAGCGGCAAATCAAAATCGCTTCAATCGCGTCTTTCAACAATTTATTCGCGCCTTCGCGACAGCAGAACATCCCCTAGTTGTATTTTTGGATGATTTGCAGTGGGCAGATTTGGCATCGATCAAGTTGATTGGGAATATTTTGTGCGATGGGGATACACATCATTTATTGCTGATTGGTGCGTATCGAGATAACGAAGTCAGTCCTACACATCCTACGGTTATTGCTATCAAGAATATTGAGCAAGCAGGGGCGGTAGTAAATCATATTGTGCTTCAGCCACTTAGCCTTGCTCACGCGAGCGAACTGATGTGCGATACCTTGGGTGAAAGCTTAAAGTTTGAGGTTTCTTCATCACCCGATGGAATTGGTGTGAGGATGCGAAGTCTCATGCGCCTCGTTTACAATAAAACTCAGGGAAACCCATTTTTCCTCACCCAACTCTTGCAAACTCTCCACAGCGAACAACTGCTGCATTTCGACTTTGAGCGAGGGGAATGGGCGTGGGAAATTGAGCAAATTCAGGCAGTTGGCATTACAGATCTCAATGTTGTTGAATTGGCAGCGAGAAATATTCAAAAGCTATCAGAAGAAACCCAGCAAGTTCTGAAATTAGCCGCGTGCATGGGAAACCAATTTAATCTCGATACCCTCACCATTATCAGCGAACAATCTTTGCTCGATACCGCTAATAAACTGTGGGATGCCTTGCAAGCTGGACTGATTATACCACTGTCTCAATCATACAAAATTCCCCTGTTTGTAGATGATGCAGAACAAAAAGCAGCGCAGTTTAATGCGTTAACAGTTAGCTACAAATTTTTACACGATCGCATCCAACAAGCCGCCTATTCTCTCATCCCAGATGAGCAGAAGAAAACTACTCACCTCAAGATTGGTCAATTGCTGTTGCAGAAAACGCCAGAAAGCGCAATTGAAGACAATATCTTTGATATCGTCAACCAACTTAATATTGGCGTTGAACTCATTACTAATTACGCAGAAAAAGAGCAAATTGCAGCGCTGAATTTAATAGCTGGACGCAAAGCAAAAGCAGCAACTGCTTACGAAGCCGCTGTGCGATATTTATCAGTGGGATTGGGATTGCTTACGGCATCGAGTTGGCAATCTAACTACGATTTAACGCTGAATTTGCACGTTGAAGCCGTCGAAGCAGAATATATCATTACCCACTACGATCGCGCCAAAGAATTGGCAGACATAGTGCTATAAAACGCCAGCCATGCACTAGAAAAAGTCAAAGTATACGAGACAATCGTTCAGTTTTATATCGCTCAAAACCGGATGCCAGAAGCAATTACAACTGCGATCGCTGCATTAAATCTGCTGGGAGTTTCCTTACCAGAACAACCGAATAAGCTGGGGATTTTGGCAGACTCAATGCGGACAAAATTGACGATTGGCATCAAACAAATTGAGGAATTGGCAAACCTGCCAGAAATGACCGATCCGTATAAAATTGCGGCAATGCGGCTCTTGATTGCCGTTCTTGTCCCGGCATTTCTATCAGCCCCCAATCTATTCCCAATCGTCACCTTTAAGATGGTAAATCTCAGCATAAAATATGGCAATTCACCACAGGCAGCTTACGGGTATGCCCTCTATGGCTGGTTGCTGTGCGGAGGATTGGGAGATATTCCCACCGGGTATCGATTTGGACAACTGGCACTGAAGCTGATGTCACAATTTGATACCAGAGAATTGAAATGCAAAGTTATTAACATCGTCAATGCATTTATCCGGCATTGGAAGGAACATGGGGAACAAACAATTCCAGCATTTGTGGAAGCATTGCAATCAAGTTTGTCAACCGGAAATATCGAATATGCCGGTTATAGCAGCATTAATTACTGCCACTATACTTTTTTAATTGGAGAAGAACTGGAACAAGTCAGCACTGCCCAACAACCCTACATCGATTTGATGCAAAAACTCAAACAAGAATATGCTTTGCACTCGGTTAGTACGGTGGGGCAAACAGTATTGAACTTGTTAGGAGAGTCGGCGAATCCATGTCAATTGGTAGGCGATCGCTTTAATGAAGAAACAATGCTGCCTGGGATTAAGTCAGCAAATGTCATGACCTCTCTGTTCATGATTTACTTCTATAAATCGATGCTGCTCTACTTGTTCAAGCAATACGACGCTGCGGTAGAGAATGCAGCATTGGCAGAGAAATATACAGCGAGTATTCTCGGTTTCATGACCTTGGCGGTTCACAATTTTTACTACTCTCTCGCCTTACTCGCCCAATGTCGCCAGTTTGCTACCAAAGACGCTCAAAAACAAGCCTTGAAACAGGTGGAATCAAACCAAAAAATCATGAAAAACTGGGCGACTCACGCTCCAGAGAACTATCAGCATAAATACGACCTCGTAGAAGCAGAAAAAGCGCGAATTTTGGGTCGAGATGTTCAGGCAATGGAATATTACGATCGCGCGATCAAAGGAGCTAGAAACGCCAAATACACCCAGGAAGAAGCCTTAGCCAACGAACTAGCAGCCGAGTTTTATTTCTCATGCGATCGCAACTCCACCGCAGAAGTTTACCTACTTCAGTCCTACTACAGTTACATTCGTTGGGGAGCCAAAGCAAAAGCCAAAGATCTCGAATGTCGATACGCCGAATTCTTCTCAAAAGTATTGCAGCGAGAACAACGGGAAATCGATATAACTCAAATTTCCACCTTGTCTAAAACAACGGGAAGTATTGCTGCACTAGATTTAGCCACAGTTGCTAGAGCTTTGCAAGCCATTTCTTCTGAAACAAATTCTGACAGGCTGCTTTCCCGGCTGATGCACATTGCTGTTCAGGCTGCCGGAGCGTCTAAAGGATTGCTTTTCTTGATCGATGGAGGGCGTTTGCAGTTAGTAGCAGAAGGCTCCGTCGATGCTGCAACTCGCGTCGTGTCTCCCGTAGCGCTTGAAGCACTTTCAAATTTGCCCGTTTCGCTGATTCGCTATGTGGAAAGAACGCGAAAAACTGTAGTATTAAATCATGCCGCAACCGAGGGAATTTTTACCAACGATTCCTATATCCGGAATACTCAAACCAAGTCTATTTTCTGCTACCCGCTCATCCACCAAGAAAAATTTGCTGGCGTCCTTTATTTGGAAAATAACTTAACTACCGGAGCGTTTACGAGTACCAATCTAGAAGTATTAAAACTTTTGGCTTCTCAAGTGTCCGTCTCGCTGTTTTATGTTGCTTGAAGGGGATATCGCATTCGCCTAGCATCACCGTTTTTATCCTCACCCTGAAGCGCTTGTCGCTACGCATAAAACCCGCCCTGCAATAAATTCCCTGGCTAATAGCCAAAGTCCACGCTTTGTGGACTGCTAGAAAATATTATAGCAGTTTGTGACTTGGTGGAATACAGCCCTTGGGCTTTGAATGCAATAGCGGCACCCTTAAGGGTGCCGCTATTGCATTCAAAGCGTCCGCCGAAGCTGACTATTAAATTATGCAAAATGTCAAGTGTATTCTATCAAGTCACAATCGGCTATAGTCCGTTTTAACGGACTTTCGCTATAAGAAAAGCGATTTGAATCGCAGGCGGGCTAACGCCGAAACCATTAATCAAACTGGTGAAAAAATGTGGGTAACGACAACCCCTTCAGGGTGAGGCTACACAAACTCTCGACCGCCTGCGCGCTCTATAAAATAAGGGGGTTATCAAAGCGGATTTCGTATCATATCTCTTGCACAAAACGAGGTAGAACCTCGAAGAT
>DNGJ01000269.1:8084-10873 GCA_003486305.1 Cyanobacteria bacterium UBA11371 | reverse complement strand
CCTCGAAGATCTCGTTCCCAGGTAGAACCTGGGAACGAATTAGTCTAACTGCTTTTAATCGGCAGAAAAATTGAAAACTCCGCACCTTTACCCGGCGAAGAAATACATTTCAATTGACCGCCATGCTTCTCGATAATTTGATAGCTGATAGACATTCCCAATCCCGTACCCGACCCCACTGGTTTAGTCGTAAAAAACGGATCGAATAACCGCTGCTGCACTTCTTTTGTCATCCCTGGGCCATTGTCAGCAATTTGCACTAAAACTTGATTAGCCTCTACAACAGAAGTGCTAATCTGAATTTTAGGCAATTGGTAATTGGTGATTGGTAATTGGTAATTTGATTTTTGTTGAGCTTTAACGTTTACGAATGACCTATTACCTATTACCTCTTCTAAAGCATCAATTGCATTAACCAGGATATTCATAAACACCTGATTGAGTTGTCCGGCATAACACTCGACTAAGGGTAACTTTCCATAATTTTTAATAATTTCAATACCACAAAAGCTGGCAACTTTTTTCAAACGATGTTCTAAAATCATCAAAGTGCTATCGATTCCTTCATGAATATCTACCTGTTTCATATCGGCTTCATCGAGGCGAGAGAAAGTTCGCAAACTACGCACGATGTCTCGGATGCGGGTGGCTCCCACCTGCATCGAATTAAGCAATTTATGTAAATCTTTTACTAAAAAATCTAATTCAATGGCTTCTATTTGCTCGCGGATTTCCACCGCTGGATAGGGATAATGTTTTTGATAAAGTTCCAGCAGGTTAAACAAGTAGTTGATATATTCGCTAGCGGGTTCAATATTACTGTAAATAAAGCTCGTAGGATTGTTGATTTCGTGAGCGATTCCTGCTACCATTTGTCCTAAAGAAGACATTTTTTCGCTTTGAATTAGCTGGGTTTGGGTTTGTTGCAGTTCTTGCAAAGTAACTTCGAGTTGCTTAGCTTTTTCTTGGGCGATGCGGGCAGAATTTTGAGTTTGGGCGTAAAGTTCGGCTTGAGAGATCGCGATCGCAAGCTGTAGTGCGATCGCTTGCAGCAGTTCTACTTCATCATCTTTCCACCCGCGCCAGTCTATACAAGAACCACAGGCAATCATACCAATTGACCCCCTAGAGGTTTGCAGCGGCACATTGAGTAAAGATTTGTAACCTAAAGTTAAAAAGAATTGTCGTTCAACTGGATTGGTTACGGCTTCGATATCATCGATGCGGATAATTTCTAGATTGGCGATCGCACGCAAGCACCTTTTAGTTGCATCAGTCAAGTAGTAACCCAAAAGCGTTGGCAAATCGGATTTCTTCGCTTCATGCACCACATGCCAAGCGGGTAACTTAGAGTGAGCATCTTTGCCCTTCGGAAGATACCAAATAAACAAACAGCTATCGAGTTCTAGCAGAGATCGAATCTCTTGCACCGTAGTTTCTAAAATCGTGTTGATATCAAGCGAATTGCGAATTTGGTTGGCTAAGCGATTCAGCAATGCTTCCCGTTCCGCTAATTGTCGGAACTGCGCTTCGGATCTTTGTAGCGCCTCTTCTGCTAATTTGCGAGGTGTAACATTAAGCGTCATGCCGATAATTCGATGGATTCTTCCCTCGCGATCGCGCAACGGGGTTAAAGTTGTATTCCACCAAGTTTCTACACCTAATAAATTCATCCGTTCTTCATAGGCAATCGAAGTGCCTGCTTTTAAACAATCTGTGTAGTGTTGCCGCATCGATGCGGCAATTAACTCTGGATATACTTGTTCTAGAGTCTTGCCGCAAAGTTGCTCGATCGATGTGCTGCTGACGCGCAATCCCGCTGGATTCATCCCTGCAAAGCGGAAGTCGCCATCTGCGAGTACATCAACCACAAAAATCGGGTGTTCAACGCCATCGTAGATACTGGCTAAAAACTGTTTGCGCTCTTGCAAAGCTAGTTCGGCTTGTTTGCGATCGCTTATATCCCGCGCTATACTAACCACGCCGATAACGGTTCCTTCTGCATCCCGCCAAGGGCATTTCGTTGTTAGCAACGTCCGCATTATTCCGCATTCAGGTACATCTTCCTCATAAGTCAAAGTTTCTCCCGTCGTCATAATTCTGCTATCTGCTTCCATAATTTTACGGGCTAATTCAGGCGGGAATAATTCTAAGTCATCCTTGCCAATAATTTCCTCAATCGGTTTTTCCAGCCTGCGGCATCCCGTCGAGTTAATGATTACATACCGCCCCCAAATATCCTTGACAAAAACTATATCGGTTGTACTTTCAATCACCGATCTTAAGATATTATTGCTTTGCTCTTGTCCCGCTTCAGCTTGTTTGCGCGCGTTAATATCTTCTATAACGCTAATAAAATACTTCGGTTCTCCAGATACCTCGCGCACAAGCGATACCGTCAAATTCACCCATTGCAGCGACCTATCTTTACGGATATAACGCTTCTCCATCGAGTAAGTGGAAATCTCACCCGCTAAAACTTGACGCAAGTAATCCAAGTCAGCATTCAAATCCTCCGGGTGAGTAATATCTTGGAAAGTTAGCAACAGCATTTCCTCGCGGGTATATCCCACAATGTCGCCAAACTTTTGGTTGAGTTCTAAAAATTTACCATCCGGTGCTACGCGGGCAATTCCCACAGCCGCTTGCTCAAAAGTAGCGCGAAATAACTCTTCGCTTTCTCGCAATTTTTTCTCTGCTTCCTGCCTTCGTTTATCGTTGCGATGAGCGGCGATAACATAACTACAACTCACAAGAAACGGCTCTAGATAAGTTATCATTAACTCATC
>DNGJ01000269.1:0-7888 GCA_003486305.1 Cyanobacteria bacterium UBA11371 | reverse complement strand
AGATAAGTTATCATTAACTCATCGTAGCCCCCAGGACGATTGGCAATTCCCACCATGCCAACCAATTGTTTATCTCTGTCAAATAAAGGCAATCCCAAAAATGCATTTAGGGGGGGATGACCATCTGGTAATCCCCCTCGTCGCCCATCGGTTGCCGGATTGTTTGCTATGACGGTTTCACCTGTTACAATTACAGCACCAAATAAAGTTTTTAAATTATAAAATTCCATTCCTTTTGGCGCATTTTCTTCATATAAATTGCGCGTTGACTCGTTCCAGGCAATATTTGTGATGGCGTGAGTTTTCAAATAAGGTTTTCCCCGTACTTTCATGTGAGCTTCGATCTGAGGTTCGCTCTTATCTGTATAGTGAATTTCACCAATAAAGCCGTATTCGCTTTGCGTTAGTTCCAAAAGAGTTTCAAGTAACCCATCAAATAAAGTCCGGGGGTTAGCATCAACAATAAACTGCGATTGGGCTTGGGTGAGAGCTTTTAACAATTTGTTACTTGCTTCAAGCTGTTGCAGAACGTCTTCCATATTCCCCACTACAGCAAAGGGAGGCATTTTTTCAATTTAATTTGACTTTATGGTACGATCTACTTTATACTTTAATATATAAATTTTTCATTCAGTAAAAGTACTGAACATTCGACATATTTAACACGCAAATTCTAGTTCCAATCAGATGCGGGACTGATTTAGAAAAATGTCAAAACAACTTGTCTTGATGGATTGCGACGGCGGCATCGATGATTATCTCTCCACCATACTGCTGATGACAATGGAATATATCCAACCCCTTGGCGTCATCGTCACCCCTGCCGACTGCTATATCCAACCTGCCGTCAGTGCTACGCGCAAAATTCTCGATCTGATGGGTTGTTCTTCAATTCCCGTAGCAGAAAGTACGGTGCGCGGGATTAACCCCTTTCCGCGACTTTACCGACGAGATTCTTTTATTGTCGATCATTTACCGATTCTTAACGAAAGGGAAACAATTTCGACACCATTAGTTGAAGAACCAGGTCAAAATTTCATGGTGCGCGTTTTACAGCAAGCACCACAACCCGTTACCCTACTTGTTACGGGTCCGATGACAACAGTAGCAACAGCGCTGGATATCGCGCCAGAAATTGAAGCAAAAATTAAACAAATTATCTGGATGGGAGGTGCGTTGAACGTTCCCGGTAATGTCGAAAAATCTATCGAAGCGGGACAAGATGGTTCGGCAGAATGGAATGTATATTGGGATGCTGTTTCTGCTCAGCGCGTCTGGCAAACTAACATTCCCATCGTTTTATGTCCGTTAGATATTACCAACAACGTCCCCGTTACATCGGAGTTTGTGCAACGAATTGGCAAACAGCGTCGCTATCCATTATCCGATTTAGCCGGACAATGTTATGCGTTAGTAATTCCCCAAGATTATTACTTCTGGGATATTCTAGCAACCGCTTATTTAGCGCACCCGGAATTCTATCAATTGCGAGAATGGGAAACTGCTATCGTCACCAGCGGTAAAAGTCAAGGACGCACAAAAATTGAGCCGGGTGGACGCAAAATTATGGCAATGGATAAGGTAGATACAGAAAGTTTTTACAGTTATGTTTTGCAACAATTGAAGCGTTGAAGTCGATCTTATTTGCCATCTCCTCATCTGCTGAGACTGAACGACCAAAACATAAAGCAAATAGAGATTAATAACAATCCAATTATTCGGATTTTTTGCAACCGGGTAATTATGCAGTTATGTCGAATTAAGTAAATGCTGTAAAATAACGGAGCTAATACGCCTACTTCAATAAATAAATTGCGGTAAAGGTAATAGTTTAATAAGCTTACCTTTCCAGCACTGGGGAGAAGACCAAAGGGAAGTTTGAAGTTTTCGAGGCTAAAAGGCCATAGTAAAGGTAATTCGTTGACCCCCGTTAGTAAATCCAGAACCAGATGGGAAAGACCTGCTATTATGACTTGTACGCCAAGCCGCGTGCGGGAACTTCGCTTAAAACCTAAAATAGTTAGCAATAGAATTGTGCCAAAAGGTAGCATAAGACTGCCCAAAATAGAATGGGTAATCCTAATTTTTCCCTCCGGATAAACAGTTAAAATAAGCGCCCGTAAAATATGGTCAATATCAGGCGCGGATGCAATAACAATTAGCCATTCCAGCCAAAATTTCTTGAAATAAGTTGATGCGGGTAATTCTTCCGATGAAAATACACCCAAAGCGGCTAAACTATGACCGATAAAAGAAGACATTACACAATTCCTCTATTTTAGATTATCTGATGATATCAAGCACTCCTTGGGGCGGGTTTAAAAAGATATCTCGCGGCTGTAATGAGGTTGGTAAAACCCGCCCCTACAACACAATTAACTATAGAATTCGGATGCTAACGGACACGATATGAATCATGGTTTATTGGTAAATAATACACACATTACCTATTACCAATTACCTATTACCTAACAAAATGCGTTCTCCATAATTAAGCATTCTTTCCACACTAAATAAACGATTTTCCCAGGTTTGAACTTGATACCAATTCTGGGTTGTATGCAAGCTCATCCACATGCGAAACTGGGTGCGAAAGGTTGTTAAAGAGCGCCTCGCTGCGGCAAAATTACTGGCGTTTGGTTCTTGCGCTAACTTATTCAAAGCTGTTGCAAGCTCTTCTGTTTTGCTAGTCCAATTTGAACGAGCTATTCCCAATCGCATTTGATTGGTATCTAGCAGAAAATTCCATTCTTGGGATAAGTTAGAAAAACGCGCAGCAGCGGCGGCGAAAGGTTGGCGGAAAGGAATCGGTTCTTTTGTATTTGCTTGTCTTATTCCTTGGGTGCGACTGAGGATTGCTTGTAAATTATTGCCGAAATGTTCTAGTGCAAATAAAGAGTAACCGCCGCTTGGCAGATCTCTTAATAGCTGAATTTGATCTATTGCTCCGACTTCGGGTAATCTCAATAAATAGATTCCCGGCGATATCAAACTAGAACCTAAATTTGTATGGTTGAGCCAAGGTTGTGCTAATTGTTGGAAGCGATTGGTATCGGGAGCATAGGTCATGGGGACAATTAAATCTACATCGCCTTGACGCGCCCAAACTTCCCAATTTTGCTGTAATTTTTGAATGCGTTCTTGTTCTGGATAGCCGAAAACTGCGACGGATAAAATGAGATTAGATCGGCGTTGGCGCAGCATTTGGGACACTTCGGCGACAAAGGAATTGATTTGGGTGGTGCGGAATTCTGTCCATTGTTGCCATCGGGTGCGATCGCGCACGGAAATCCGTATCGGATCAACTCCATATTGCTGTTGAAATTGCTCCCGCGCCGCCCTACCATAACCGTATATCCTACCAGCACCAGGGTCTTGAAACGGATAGCGAATGTAATCGAGTTGCAATCCATCCACTTTATAGCGAGTGACTATTTCTTCAAACAATCGCATTAAATATTGCCGCACTTCTGGATTCGCCGGATCTAAAAATGGCTTTGTCTGTCCAATTGGAATAATATTCCCCCGATTATCATAATTCGCCCAACTGGGATTAGCTGTAAGCACCGGACCAAGATAATTAGCAGGTTGTCCCAGAATAGTATTGTGAATTTGGTTTCCCGTGGCAAATGTCCACACCCAAGCGTGTAATTCCATTCCCCGCGCATGGGCTAATTTAACCGCAGATGCTAAGGGGTCCCAACCTTTTACGAGCGGGTTTTGTTCCGGTGCAACTTGTGAAGGATAAATCGGATATCCGGCATTAACGGTTTCAAAGAATATTGTATTAATTCCCGCCGCCGCCAGTTGGTCAAAAATCCTTGCCAATCCTTGTTCCGATCCTGCTTCAATAATAGAACCGCGGTCGAGCCAAATCGCCCGAATTTCTGCTTGAGCGTTAGGTCGATCGATGGGATAAAGATTCCATAAATTTTGCCGCGCTTGCAACCATTGTTGGCGCGCATTAGCGTAGTCTCGGTTAGCAATTAATCTGGGTAAAGTTTGCAGTAATTCTCGTGCAGATTGAATCGCAGCGGGTGCAGAAGGTTGCGTGCTAAGCGAAACACTAGAAGCAACCGTTGCAATAGGTGTTGTAGGGGATATAACAAATGAATTATCATCACTTTTACCAGTATTTCCCTGCTCCCGGAGTCCCCTACCTACGCCACGGTTAGCAGCGTTGGCGGATAATAAAGCGCTTTCCACGCGACCAATGAGATTTTCTAACTCTTGGCGCATAGCGATCGCTTCCCCCGGCGTAATTCTTTGCGCCCCCGGTCTAAACGGAATTCCCGCCGCCGCCACCTCTTGCGTCGGATCGTTCCTTCTCGCAGGAGTGAGTGCAGGCGTTGGTCTAGTCACAGTTTGCCGAGTCGGCGTCCCCTGTTGCACAGCAGAAACCGGCGGCGGACTAGCAACACGAGAAGGGGAATTAGAAACACTCCCCTGCCCCCCTGCCCCCCTGCTCACCTGCCCTCCTGCCTCAATAAAAGACCCCGTTCCTAGTATTCTGGTTGGGGTTTGAGGGGATTGTCTGGGGGTGACTGAAGCTCTGGCGATCGCTCCCGGAGGCACGCAGTTGCCGCTAGGAGCGCCCTGACTCGCAACGGTCGTCCCCCCCCCAGGACGATTGCCATAACGGCTCATAGCGGCTTTTAGCCAGCTTAGATCGAGGGTTGGAGATGCCACTGTATCCACGCCCCAGCGCCAACCAAAAAAGGTCGTCCGGTTGGTAGTGACAACGGCGGGAGGGGTATCGGGACCGCTCCAAGTGGCGGCGGTTTGGCTGTTTAACCCGGTGGGAACTACGACGCCGCCGTGAATCATCCCGGCGAGGTCGCGAGTCACCCATTCTTGGGTGCGGGTACGCAAAGGCTGTACCATAGTAGCTTCGGAGAGGGGAAACGCCCAGTAAGCGCCTAGCATAGTTCCCAACAGCTGGCGCACGCCGGGAGCGGAAAGGCTTCCCACCGGACCTGAGACGATAACGCGACCGCCTTTGCTCATCCATGCTTCTAGAGCGATCGCTTGTTCCTGGGTCAAAGTTTCCACGTTGGGCAAAAATAGCACCGCTGGCCCTGCTAAATCTGCCTGGGATCTGACATTTTGCAAGTCAACAACGCAGTAGGGAACGCCGCTAGCATTGAGGCGGTTGATAATTCCTCCCCATTGGGTGGAATTTTCTTGACTTCTGACTACCCCTAGTCTTGCTTGTTGAGCTTGACCGCTTCCGGGTATCAGTAAAACAGCAATCGGCAAAAGAAAGGAAAAACAAACTTGGATTTGTTTGGCTTTTGCAATTGCTTTATTTTGATCGATCCTCACGCCTTACTCCTCATCCACCACCAAGTACCTATTTTTACACTGCGCGAGTTTATATGCTTTAACAGATCCCCCCAACCCCCAATGCCTTGGGGGGCTAAGAGGGGGGATCTTGGCAAGCTAGGGTTGATGGCTGATTTCTGCACCAAATAATGTCCATCGTTTACTGGATTTTACTGGACAAATGGAGAATCGCAGATAGCTACTCTAGGTGCTTGTCGATTAGGGCAATGAGTTGAGCGATCGCCTTCTGTTCTTCTAAAAGCAATTCCTTGATCTGGCGCATCTGCTCTTGATTAGGAGGTCGGTGTACCAAATCATCAACGAAGTCCAACAGCGGCGATCGCAAGCTGCGGCTCAAGGCAGCTTCGGTATCGAGTTTATTCCAGCGTTCCTTGGTAGCCTCGAACTTTTCTTGCATGAGTTTAGTTTTCTCTTGCATGAGCCTGGTTTTCTCTTGCACTAGAAAAGTTCTTGCTAGACGCCTTTCGGTGCGCTGTTTAAGTGTTAGACATTCGCTACCAGTCATCTTCATCCCCCTGGATATTTTTTATCTGCTCCTCTAATTCTGTTACTCGCTCGGTAAGTCTTGCTATCAGATCTTCGGTGATGTTGGTTTTGTTCTCCAAAACATTGGTTCTGTCCTCCAGACGATCTGCTCTACCTTCAAGGTTTTCAATAGACAAGTCCAGAGCCTCGACGAATCCCTCTAGCTCTCCTATCCGGTCTGGTTGAGGGGTGTTTCCGTTAGGACTGTTGCTGTTTGTCATGGTTATTCCTCTATTTATGGGAAGAAACTGGCGATCGCGCAAGCGTGCCTCCAGGCATATCGCTAGCCATCAAGCTAAGACAATCGCCAGCACTGCTGGTACTTTCGTTGTTACCAAGTTTTATCCAAGACCAATCAGTTAGTGCGACCCAGGGGGATTCGCTTAGTCAAAATGCTCATCACTTCCCCATTGGGAGCAGGCATAAGAAAACTCCACTCGCTCACCTGAGCGAACTGGAGTCTGTAAAGCCAACGAATTGTGTAATTGACCCCATAATGTGAGCCAAAAACCATTACCCTCACAACTTCATAGCCATCACAGGGAGCTGGCAGATTGCCCACACCAGGAATGACCGACGGCAAAGTGTCGCCAACTCCTGGCACGAAGCCTACAGTTTGTGCGTAAACCATTGGCGGCAGGGGACTCAGTAGTGTTCCCCAGCGGGTATCAAAATTTGTCATGATGATGTAGCCTCCTAGTTGTGTAGGGGGTAGTCGTCGTGTAGGGGATGGACCAGATCCTCTATACGGCGCGATTCCTTGTACGCTTCATAATACCAGGACAACTCAGTTTTGTCCAGTAATTACTGGAATAAGATAAATTAACGCTTAACCGGAAATGGCAGAAAAAGACGTTTATCCTATCAGCGACCTGCGAGAACGCTACGGACTAAGCAGCAGGCAAACAGTATATGACCGGATGAAGGCTTTGAATATTGAACCCGTGGTGCGAGGAAAGATATCCGCTGAGCAACTCAAGCAGATGGATAAGTTAGACGAACACCTAAAAAAAGGCGGGACTTTATCTAATTTTGGAGTCGAGACTTCCCAGAATCAAAGCGACGCATCGTTGATTGTTGCGGAATTGACTAAATTGGTGGAAGCGATCGCACCCACCCCCAATCCCCCAGAACCGCTGCAAGCATTGGAGGAACTAGAGAAAGCTGCTCTTAAAGGGTGGTTGTTGACCACAGAGCAGGTGCAGCAACTGCTTGGGGTGAAGCCGAAGGTGAAGGGAAGCGATCGCACATTCACCCGTGGCAGCTTTTCATTTGTCAAAAGCGGCAAGATTGGATCGCAAACTGCTTGGCGGGTACTGAAGGTTAGTGCTGGGGAAAGTTAGCTTCGCTAAATTAATCTTCTCTCAGCAAGGCGTTGAAACCTTCCTGTTCAATGTGTTTATCGTGAGCTATATCATGTCCGTTGAATTGCCCGTAATAAAAAAACTTCACTCTGTAGTTGCGTAGGGACGCATCATAGATATCTCGGACAAACAATGGACGTTGATCGTGCCGTGTCCCGGCTGATGATTATGGGTAATCTTAAGGAGATGATATAACAGCCGTAAAGTTGCCCAATCCCTGAGAAACTGATTTTGCTCGTTGATGTAAGTTACTACTTTTGTCTGCGATCGCAATCAAATAGGAAGTATCGATAAAAACGCGCCTCATTCTTCTTTCGGCGATCCATACATATAATGCTCAAAATTGCTCGCTAGATCGCGAGGCAACTTTGCCCATTCTGACTCTGGAACTTGGGCGCCAATTTTTGCTAGCTTTTCCCAAAAGGGTTGATCTGTTGAGAAAGCAGAAATTTCTTCTTTGGCTGCTGCATCAATTAAGCTTTGATCTTGGTAGAGCGTTGTTCTGGCAGCTTCGATATGAGCAAGATCCTGCTGCAAACTTTTTTCTTCTGCTTGTAATATCATGTTCGGTCGATTACTCATAATTAGAAGCCGGGACACGGCACGATCAAAGTCCATTGTTTGTCCGAGATATCTCTGATGCGTCCCTACGC